>JAICQL010000327.1 GCA_025937895.1 Polyangiaceae bacterium
AGCCGCGGTGTGGATGGCGCGGAAAGCCCGGCACCACGTCCCCGTGATACATGCTCCAGCCGTCTTTCCCGCCGAAGTCCTGCCCGATGTCGCGCCCGTCGAGCGCCGCCAGCGGACCGAGCTGCGCGTTTCCTGCCGGATACAGATCGCGGTGGTGCACGCAAAACAGGAACGGATCAAACGTGGGCCAGGGCGGGGCGCCCAGCTTCACCAGCTGCAGAATGGCGCCGTTCGCCTGAGCCGACTTGCCCTCGGGCGCCGCGCTCTTGGCCGTGCCCTGCGTGGCGGCCGGCGCTCGACCTTGCGGCTCCGGACTGATGTTGCCGCTCTCGCACGCGGGCAGCGCCGAGGTCAGGCCCAGGCTCGTTCCGGCGAGCAGCAGCTCCCGGCGATTGAGCCGCGCGGAGCTGCGTGGAGCCTCCGGGGCGCCTCGGGAGCGGTCGATGCTGGAGGAATTTTCGTCGGCTGGATTGCGGGGCGACATCGGGAGCAGTGCTTTCTGCTGGGGCGCTCTCAGTCTGCGCCAGCGCCCGACGGGGCGCAAGCCTACCCCCGGGCAGCGGCGCCCGGCGCGCGCTTGCGCGGGCTGCGAAAATCATGGCTGATGTGCGCATGATTGCTCCTGCCTCGCCGGCAGCGCGAGGCTCTCTCTGGCCCATTCAGGTGAGCACGTGGGCCAGCGCGGTGGCGCAAGGTGCGCTCTTCCTGCTGCTGCCTCTGGACGGCCTGGAGCGTGGCGGCGTGTTCGCTGCGTTTGCCGTGCCTGGCATGCTGGGCATGGGCACCGCTCTGGTCAACGTTCCGGGTGCGATGGCCGTGACGCGCTTCGGTCATCGCGCGGTGATGACCTGCGGCTTGCTGTCCGCTGCGCTCGGCGCCGTGCTCATGACTTTGGTGGCCGACTCGCTGCTGCTGATGGGGCTGGCGGCACTGATCTGCGGTCTGGGCACGGGCGTCTGGGGGCTGGCGCGCCTGACCTACCTGGCAGAAGCTGTGAGCATCGAGCGCCGCGGGCGGATCATCGCCTCGGTCGCGGGCGTGTCGCGCCTGGGCATGCTGATCGGGCCCGCGCTCACCGGCTTCGTCGCGGATGCCTGGGGCCGCAATGCGGTGCTGTACGGCGCGGCGGCTCTGAACGCAGCATCGTGGCTGCTGATCGCGCTCAGCTTGCCGCGAGCGCGCGCCGCAGCGCACGGCTCGGCAGCAGCGCAGAGCCCGCTCGGCATGGTCCTGAGCGTCTCGCGTGAACACGGCCGGGTGCTGGTCACCGCCGGCGGCGCAATGTGGGCGCTCGCGCTGCTGCGCTCGGCGCGCCTGCTGCTCTTGCCGATCTGCGGCACCATGATCGGGCTCGAGCCCTCACAGGTGGGTCTGATCAAGAGCTGGTCGGCCGCCGCGGATGCCCTGCTCTTCTATCCAGTGGGCCTGGCCATGGATCGCCTGGGCCGCAAGTGGACGGCCGTGCCCTGCTTGCTACTGCTCTCGCTCGGCGTGCTGATCACGGCCTGGGCCGACAGCTACCTGGTGCTGGTCATCGGCGGCGTGATCGCGGGCATCGGCAATGGCATGGGCTCCGGCATCAACATGACCCTGGCGGGCGACTTTGCGCCGGAGCGGCGCCGCGCGGAGTTCATCGGCGTGTGGCGCCTCTGGACGGACGCGGGCGCCGCCGTGGCGCCGTTCGTGATGGGCGGCATCGCCGAGCTGTTGGTGCTGAGCGCCGCAGGCGCGGTCACTGCCATCATCGGTCTGGCGGGCATGCTCGTGATGGCGTACCTCGTGCCCGAGCCGCTGGTGCGGGAGCAGGAGGGGCGCTAGCGGCGCTCGGCGTGCGCATCAGCGCAACGCCACGGACTGCCGCTCCAGCTCCTTGCCCGCGCACACGTGGCGGTCCAGCGCCAGCTGCCCGCCCGCCACCCGAGCCACCAGCAGCGCCTCGCCCGTCCACACCGCACGCGAGCCCGGCGGGCTCAGCTCTGCATCGAGCAAGAGCTCCAGCTGCGCTTGCGGCGCCCCGAGCTCCAGCCAGCCGCTGCCCAGCCGCACGCGGGCGCGCGAGTCACTGCCGCCACTGCACATCAGCCCGCGCACGTCCGCGCTCTCGACGGCGAACGGCGCATCGGCATCGACGAAGCGCGCCAGGCGACGTGCGGCGCCGCACTCCGCCACGAAGGTGGGTTGCCCGCCGAACAGCCCGGCGCCGAGCGGCTGGCAGCCGTGCAACACCTGCTGCGCCGCCGCGTAGCTGCGTGCTGGCTCGATCGAGAACGCCGTCAACACCGTCTGGCCCTCGGCGCGCGTGCACACCGCGTAGTGGTACCGTTGATCGGCGCTGCCCGGTGGCGAGAGCAGCAGCGCCGCCCGCGCGTCGCACGGCACCGGCACGTGCAAGCCCAGCCCCAGCGGCTGCGCGCCGCGCGCCGACAGCTGGTGGAAGCGAAAGCCAAAACACGCCGCCTCTGCAGCAGCGCCAGCTGCTTCCGGCGCCTCTCTGCACGCTTCGCTCGGCCCGCGTACGAGCGCCAGCGCGCTCTCCCCCCGCGCCGCGAGCGCCAGGTTGCCGCGAGCGCCGCCGGGTGCAGCCCAGGTGGCGCCCAGCGCGAGCGCTGAGGCCGCGCCTGCCGGGTCCAGCCACAGGCCGCGTACCTCCGCTGGCTCTGCCGGCACGCGCCAGATCAGCCCCACGCCCTCCCGCGTATCGACCAGCGCCAGGTCCGCAACGCCGCTGCCTTGCAGCGCGGTCGCGGCAGGCGCTGCCACTCGCTGCCCCCGCTCGTCCAGGCGCAGCACGTGCAGCACCCCGGGCGAGCCCTCCACCCAGCCCAGCAGCGCGCCACGCTGCGAGACCGTCAAATCAAATGCCGTCTCACTGGCGAGCGCCAGCGCGGGGGCCGCCTGCCGTGCGTCTGCCTGCGGCGCCTCGCGCGTGCAGGCAGTGAGGCTCCACGCCAGCAGCCAGCCCGCAAAGAAACACGGTCCCGAAGCTGCCCGCGTCATGGCTACAGGGTAGACCATCTCGCCGGGGGCCACAGCACCTCGCATCGTACTTGGCTCTCCAGTAGCTGGACGCCCGAGACTTGGAGTGTGACCAGGGCGCTGCATCCGATCGGCAAGGTCTCCGAGCGTACCGGCATTCCGGGGCTCCGTGGCGCGAGCGGTGAAACACCACTCACCAGCCGAGCCGCCTGCGCTCAGCTCGGCCAGCCAGCGCTCAGGAGCCCAGCCACTTCTTCAGCTGAGCTACCGCGTCGCCCTTGAGGGCGTAGCTCCGCATATCGGAGTGACAGTCGGCACACTTGAGCGAAGCGCCCCCGGCCAGCGCCTTGCCGATCGCCTCTTTCATCACCGACTTGGCTCCGGAGCGGCCATTTCGCGCGCATGCCTCCGCCACGCGCGGAATGGAGAAGCTCTTGGCGCGACAACCGTCGCTGCCAGAGTAGGTGGGGGCAGCGGCTGCCGGCTCTTCCGGCGGCGCCTTCTTGGGCTTGGCCGCGGGCTTCTTCTTCGCCGGCTTCTCCTTGGGCTCCTTGCCCCGGACGGCAGCGCGGATCTCTTTACCCAG
Source organism: Polyangiaceae bacterium (assembly GCA_025937895.1). Lineage (GTDB taxonomy): Bacteria > Myxococcota_A > Polyangia > Polyangiales > Polyangiaceae > SZUA-265. The sequence goes on from JAICQL010000327.1 coordinate 3,563, forward strand.
CGGCACCACCGCCGGCTCGGCAGCAGCCTCTTCCTCCACCGCCTCTTCCGCCGGAGCTTCCTCCGCCGGCTCGGCCGCGGCTTCTACCGCTGGCTCTTCCGCTGCCGGCTCGGGCTCGGGTGGAGGGGCTGGCGCCGCCGCTGGCTCCTTCGTGCTCTCCTTCGGGGCATCCAGATCCACCTCCGTGCCCGTGGCCGTGGTGTCATCGCCGGAGCCGCGCGCCTCTTCGTCCTCTGCGCTGCCCGCCTTGCTCCAGTTCACCTTCACCGGCTCTGGCTGCTTCACCACCTCCGGGCTGGAGCCACAGGCCCACAGCGCCGCGCTGCTCATCCCGAACACGAGTGACAGGGTCAAACAGCGATCGAGCCAGCGCCACCCGGGCGACCCCGAGGGGAGCGACGACGGCCGGAGCGACGACAAATTGCGGAGCGATTTCATGACGACGAGCACACTGGGGGCGACAACCGCCGGTATATGCCCCATCGCGGCCGCACCAGCCAGGGTCAATTTGCCGTGAAAATCAGCTCCCCGCCCGGCCTCCGTGCGGCCTCTGTGTGGCGCAGCGGTAAAAAAGAGCGCCGGGGCGCTCGGCTCAGCCGCGCCTGCTGCACCGACGGTGGATCGCCAACGCGGCCCATCGAACCGGCGGCTCACCCCCAAAGCGGTACACCGCGCCGGCTGCTCGGAGTGCCGGCTCACCGCGTGAGCGGCGGCACTCGACCGCTGCCAACCTCACGAGTCGCCGCCCCTCACGAGCGCAGCGCGCGCATGCACGGTGCGAGCTCACGCACGGTGCGAGCTCACGCACGGTGCGAGCTCACACGTTGTTCGCGCTCCCACATCGGTGCCTGGCACAGGAATGCTACCGCGCTGTTGCGCGGTGAAACTGCGTAGCGTTGCCGCGGAACAGCCTTCACACACACGAGTTCACGTCAGATCACCGATCTTAACCCGATCTTCACTTTGAAGTGGTTGGGGCGATTTTCTGCATCAGTATTAATCTCGTTAACAGCTGGAGAGCTCTGCGCTGCCCATCAGCGCCGAAGAATACCCGGCCCCATCAACCATCACAGATCCATTCACCCCAAGTCATGAAATTCTCCACATCGCGCATTGTCTGCCCTCTGCTCGTGACCTCGCTCACGTTGCTCGCCGGTTGCGGCTCAGAGGGCTTTCCCGTCGATGCACTGTCGCAAGAGCAGGTGGCTGAAGAGGCCGCGCTCGCAGAGGGCGGCATGTCGGTCGACGAAGAGGCCGAATATGGCCAAGCGGAAGAGGCGCTGGCGTCCTTCTGCGGAGGCGATGACGCCAACATGCTCGCTGCCGGCCTGGCAGTGGCCATCGGCACCGAGCTGGGCCGCTGGGACGTCAACACCGACTTCGCGATCGTGAATGGCAAGCTCGAGCTCTCCGCCACCGGCAAGCTGCGCTGCGGCTCCACCGGCGCCAGCTGCCCCAAGACTACCGCGCTCCTGCGCCTGCAGGATGACGGCTTCAGCACCATCCCCAACCACAGCCCCTCGGCATATCGCACCAAGCTGACGGGTTGGTACAACACCCAGAAGACCGCGCTCACCAACAAGGTAAACGAGCTCCTCAACGTGGATGAGGGCGTGTTCCGCATCAAGTCGCTGCTCAGCGGCAAGTACATCGTGCCCGCCGGCGGCTCCACCACGAGCGGCGCGGCCCTGCAGCAGTCCGACGCGTACAGCAGCACCACCGCGGCCCAGTGGAAGATCCACCTGCGCGGTACTCAGCGCCAGTTCAAGAACGTCAAGAGCGGCCTGTGCATGGATCTGCAGAGCGACGTCAACGGGCAGACCGCCATCGTGCAGCGGGCTTGCAACAACGGCGCCACCCAGGATTTCCGCATCGGCGCGCTCAACGCCGGCGAGTGGACTCTGCGCAGCAAGCACAACCTGGCGTTCATGCCGCAGAGCTCCTCCACGGCCAACAACGCCGCCATCGTGCAGAACACGGTGACCGGCGGCACCGCCGAGAAGTTCGTGTTCGAGAAGCAGGGCTCAGGCCCCTGGCGTGACCTGCTCGAGACCGTCACCGCCGTGTACAGCCTCAAGGTGGCCCACACCGGCATGGGCATGGCCGTGCAGAGCATGAGCACCAGTGACGGCATCGCCGTCGTGCAACAGCCCTATGTCGCCACTGACGACCGCTTCCACTGGTACGTCACCCAGCTGGGCTCGTACACCTACCCGAACGGCGTGACGCAGAACACCTACCAGATGATGAACCGCGCCACCGGCAAGTGCCTCGACGTGAGCGGCACCCAGCTGGTGCAGAAGACGTGCAACACCGGCTACACGCAGCGCTTCGGCTACGTGCCCACCGGCAACCTGCGCAACGTGCTCTACACCTACAACGGCAAGACCGTGGACGTGCAGGGCGGCTCCACCTCGAGCAGTGCAAAGGTGGTCGAGGGCAGCTCGAACACCTGGCAGATGTACAACATGTGGACGATGGACCCCATCATCGCCATCGAGCCTCATCGCCTGACGTTCTCTCACACCACGAACGACGGCCCCTGCGGCAAGTACTACTGGTACAACATCAAGCAGCCCAACGGCAACTCGCTGGCCAACCCGGGCAACAGCTGGATCCAGCTGATCTTCTCCGGTGGCAAGCAGAGCGCGGGCGGCGCTGACCAGAACCCGCACATCGCCCAGAAGGTGAGCGGCGACCTGGTGGCCATCGACCCCGTCTACGGCCTCGACGGCTCGGGCACCACCGGCACGGGCTCTTGCACCGCCGCCTGTGTGAGCGTCAGCACCACCAGCATCGCCGGCAACTGCTGCTCTTGCAACGGCGCGAACAAGAAGTTCGTCAAGTCGACCCTCAACCCCAACATCTATCAGTGCCTGTGAGCTGAGCTTGCTGTGAGCTGAGCTTGCTGTGAGCTCGCTGCGGCCCGGTAACCCCGGACCGCAGCTCTTTTTTGCGCTCAGGAGGCCACGGGCAGGCCCTTGCCCGTCTTCGGCGACTTCATCACCTCTGCAAAGAAGTCATTGCCTTTGTCGTCGATGACGATGAACGCCGGGAAATCGACCACATCGATCTTCCACACCGCCTCCATGCCCAGCTCCGGATA
>JAICQL010000390.1 GCA_025937895.1 Polyangiaceae bacterium
ACGGCCGCTTGCTTACGGCCGCTTGCTCACGGCGCTGGCGGCTGTATGGACTCCGACCAGAGATACGGCTGGATGAACGACAGCACCGTGTCCTCCAGGACGCCGAGCTGCACGCGGACGCCCGCATTGCGCAGCACCTGAATCCCCCGCCCGCAATTGCGCGGATGGGGATCGAGGGTGGCAACGTGCACGCGGCGAATGCCGCTCGCCACGATGGCGAGCGCACAGGACGGCGTGCGGCCCGCGAACGAACACGGCTCGAGGGTGACGTAGAGATCGAGCTGATGCGGATCGAGGTCTGCTGACAGGCGCGCCAGCGCAGCGGCCTCGGCATGGGGCTGACCGGGGCGACCGGTAAAACCACGAGCGACGATCTGATCGCCGCGCACGATGACGCAGCCCACGGGCGGATTGGGAGCACATAGCGGGAGCGCTGCTTGGCTTTCCGCCAGCGCCTCCCGCATCCAGCGCTCCCCGATGGAGAGAGAGCCAGGCAAGGACATCTGTGGCGATGGTAGCACGAGATCGCGGTGATACTAGCGCAACCGCCGCTCACCCGCGGAGTTTCACCGGAGCAGCACCACCCTCACTTGCTCCCTGGTGCCTGCTCCCTGCTGCGCTGGCAGCACTGCTCGCTCGCGCATGCGCTCGTGCCGTGCTCGGCAGCGGCAGCCGGCCGCGCTGCGCACCAAATCGATGCGCCAGCCGCTATCCGGCCGCTGGCGGAGTAGCTTTCGTTTCGGAGGGGCCGCTTTGCTCGCCCCGGCGGTGCTCTGCGGGCGCTACAACAGTCATCCGATGAGCGCCGCCAACACCGGCCTGCGGCTCCGAAAGGTCCTGCAGCACATCGACGACCACCTGCAGGAGCCGCTCACCGTCGAGCGCTTGAGCGAGGTGGCCGCACTTTCGAAGTATCACTTCCATCGGCAGTTTTCGCAGCGCTTTGGCCTTGGCGTGTACAAATACATCCAGCTCGTGCGGCTGCGCCGCGCATCGTACCAGCTCGCCTTTCGGCCGCACATGCGGATCCTCGACATCGCTGTCGGCTGCGGATACGAGAGCCACGAGGCCTTCACCCGAGCGTTCCGGCACAACTTCGCCCAGACACCCTCGGAGTTTCGCACGCGACCGTGCTGGCAGGCCTGGCACTCGACCTGCGCTGCGCTGAAGCAGCTGCGGCGAGAGCCGCTGGCACGGCTGCCGGCGGCCTCCGAGGTGCAGATCCGGGCCTTCCCCGAGACGCGGGTGGCGCTGCTCGCCCATCGTGGGGAGCCGGCGTTGCTCGGTGAGTCCCTGCGCCGCTTCATCGCCTGGCGCCGGGAAAATCGCCTGCCGCCGGCGCGCAGCGCCACCTTCAACCTGCTGTACGACGACCCGGGCGACACCCCGGCAGAGCGCTTTCGCCTGGATCTGTGCGCGGCCACCGAGGCCCAGGTTGCCCCCAACCGCTTCGGCGTGAGCGCGAGCACGCTGCCGGCCGGGCGCTGCGCGGTGCTGCGCCATGTCGGGCCCGACGACACCTTGGAGCTCTCCGTGCGCTACCTGTACGGCCAGTGGCTGCCGCAGAGCGGAGAGGCGCTGCGCGATTTTCCGCTCTTCGTGCAGCGGCTGAGCCTGTTGCCTGAAGTGCCGGAGCGCGAGCTGACCAGCGACATCTTTCTGCCGCTGGCTCCAGGCCCGTTTCCGTCATAGCCGGAGCAGCAGCTTCGAGACGTCGTACAGCACGTCTCCCCTGCCGGGCACGGGCAGGGGCTGCAGGCGCGAGCACAGCGCGGGAGCGCGCGCCGCCTCCGCGGCGCCGAGCTGGTTGTGAGCGAAGGCGGCCAGCGTGCGTAGATGGATGACGTCGTACAGGTTGTACTCGGCAAACAGCCGCAGCGCTGCGCGGTCGCCGCTGCGCCAGCGCTGAAACAGCCAGCAAGCGTTGCTGCCATCGATGCCGCGCAGATGCTCCGGCCGCTGCAGGTGCAGGGCGCCGAGGCGCCGCTCGATGGCCTTCAGACCCCCGGCAATGCCGAGCCGGCCGAGGACGTGCCGGAGATCGACATGTGCCGGCGGCGGCTGCCAGTCGGGAAACGCGCGGCGCAGGATGGGCACGTCAAAGGCCGAGCCGTTGAAGGTCACCAGCACCGACCACTCGCGCGCCAGCTCGGGAAAGCGCTGCAGGTCTCGCCCCGCCAGCAGCAGCTGGGGCCCACGCTGATCCAGCACCCCGATGGCCGAGATGAAGCACGTGTCCACCGCGTCATCGCTGGTCTCGATGTCCAGGTAAGCCGCCTCCGTCTCGAACTGCCCCAGCAGCCGCCAGTGCTCGGCCGGGGGTAAGAGCGCCGCCAGCCTTGCCACGCTGCGCTCCGCCAGAGCGCAGCTGGCCTGTTCGATGGCAGCCAGGAGAGCGGCCGCGCGAGGCGCCGGCAGGCGCGCAGCGCCAGCAACACGGCCGCTAGCCGCCTGCTCCCTCGCAATACCGCCAAGATAGTCGCTCCAGTCCGCGATCCCGGCCTGCCAGAGCTGGCGCTCGCGCTTCGGCCCCAGGCCGGGAGTGAGCTGAAACGTGCAGGTCAGCATTCCGCCAATGGAAGCACATACTGCACAAATTGTCAGGTGCAGACTCGCTCGCCACCCGCCCCGCCAGGCAACTGCCCCCAACCGGCCATGCCGCCACTCCTGCGAGCCGAGTCTGCTCGGAAGCCACGCTGGGGCGAACCACACCTGCGAACCGCAAGATGATTGCGCACCAATCCCGGAGTCAGGTGTCACTGCGACGACTTCATTTCATTGCCGTCGCAGCTCGCTGTCTGCTGGCGACATGGACACGGAACTGTCACGGCGCTGACCGCTGTGAGCGCAGCTTCATGCGTGTCAACGAACGACCTCGACTGCAGCGCAGCGGTACAAATCAGCGTGCGTCTGCGAACCTCGAATTCTCGACGAATTGCCCACAGCCATGCCGGGGCGAAATCTGTATGGATGGCAGTGATTTTCGACGAGGTGCACCGTGGCAGGTCGGGGACGCAAATTGGGAGTCGCGAGTCTACTGCTCAGCGCGGGCGTAGCTTGCACGCAGCTGTTCGGTGATCCGCAGCAGAACACGCTCTCCGGGCGGCAAGGCCCGAGCTTCGGCGCCACGCCTGCGAGCTCGGCGCCGCTGCTGCCCGGTCAGGCGGCTCCGGGCGAGCCAGGCCTGTGCAGCCCTGGCCAGCTGCGCTGTGAGGGCGCGCTGCTGCAGACCTGCTCCGACGATCTCTCCACCTGGATCACGGTGCAGCGCTGCGCCGCGGCGGCGCTCTGTCAGGCCGATCCCGCGCAGCCCGGCGGGGCGAGCTGCCTGCCCGCCGCCTGCGCCGCCGAGGAGATGACGTGCAACGGCGCCGTGCTGCAGAAGTGCAACGCGGACCGCACGGGCTGGGACGTGTTCAACACCTGCCTCTCGCCCGCACACTGCAACGCCAACCTGCGGCAGTGTCTGCCGGAGCCCTGCAGCCCGGGGGATCGCCGCTGTGACCGCAGCCAGAGCGATCAGTCGCCGGTGCTCGAGGTGTGCCGTGAGGATCGCAGCGGCTGGGATCGGCTGGATGCCTGC
>JAICQL010000188.1 GCA_025937895.1 Polyangiaceae bacterium
GGTGCAACACGGCTGCACCTTGCCGCGCTGCGGGCGCGAGGTTACCAGCGGGTGTCCAGTGGCGGCGGTCTAGCGAGGGCGCGGCATTCTGCCTCGCGCTTTCCGCGCCAGAACTCTCCGCTTTGAGCCGGTGGGGCGTAATGCGGTACGCGTGTGCGTCCCGGGGCCGATACAACAGAGGAGCGTGTCGAAGCACGACCGCCAAGGAGAAATGTCGTGGTCGACGCGGTCGGGAGCAAAGAGCTGGTGCCCACAAACGTGCCTGGGCTGGATCAAGTGCTGATGGGCGGCCTGCGCCGCGGTGGCTTTTACCTGCTGCAGGGTGACCCGGGCTCCGGCAAGACCACGCTGGCGCTGCAATTTCTGCAGGGAAGGCTGCGGGCGGGGGAGCGCTGCGTGTACATCTCGCTGACGGAGTCGCGTGCGGACATCGAGAGCACCTGTCGCTCTCATGGCTTTTCGCTGGACGGTCTGGAGCTGGTGGAGATGAACCGCTCGCTGGATGAGGCCTCGCAGGCCTCGGTGTTTCATCCCGCTGACACGGAGCTGTCCGAGATCATGAGCATGCTGCGGTCGGCGGCGGCCCGCTCCCGGCCCTCTTGTGTCGTGGTGGACGGGCTGTCGGAGCTGCGCCTGCTCTCCGGTGAGCCGCTGAGCTATCGCCGGCAGATGCTGGCGATCAAGGACTACTTCGCCCGGCAGCAAGCGACGGTGCTGTTGCTGGATGATCGCAGCGCGACCTTCGGGGACATGCAACCGGAGAGCCTGGTGGGTGGCAACATCATGCTCGAGCGCCAGTACCCGGCGTATGGCCGCGCGCGCCGCCGGCTCTTTGTGAGCAAGATGCGGGGCGCCAACTTCTCCGAGGGCTATCACGACTATCAGATCCAGACAGGCGGGGTGCTGGTGTACCCGCGGCTGGTGGCCGGGGATCATCACGCGGTCTTCACGCCAGAGCTCTGCTCCAGCGGTATCCCCAACCTGGATCAGATGCTGAAAGGCGGGCTCGCGGCGGGCTCGACCGTGCTCCTGCTGGGTCCGGCTGGCGCCGGCAAGTCCACCGTCAGCATGCAGTTCGTGGTGCACGCGCTGCAGTCCGGCAAGAAGGCAGCCATCTATCTGTTCGATGAGGTGATGCAGATCCTGGTCGAGCGCTCTGAGAAGCTGTGCTTCGAGAAGGCCGGCGGCTTCCGGGCGTTCACGGAGGAGGGGCGATTGCATGCACAGCAGGTCAATCCGGCGGAGATGTCACCCGGGAGCTTTGCGCACGAGGTGCGGCGGGCGGTCGAAGCCGGCGCGCGGGTGGTGGTGATCGACAGCTTGAACGGCTACCTGAACGCCATGCCGGAAGAGCGCTTCCTGAGCACGCACCTGCACGAGCTGTTCTCGTACCTCAATCAGAAGGGGGTGCTCACCATCATCGTCGTCGCCCAGCACGGCATGCTCGCCGGGCCCTGGCAGAGCACGGAGCTGGACGTGAGCTACCTGGCAGACACCGTGCTGCTCCTTCGCTATTTCGAGTCGGGCGGTGAGGTCAAGCAGGCGATCAGCGTCTTCAAGAAGCGCACCGGCGCCCACGAGCGCACCATCCGCGAGTTGCAGATCGGCGAGCGAGGCATCCACGTCGGCGAGCAGCTCCGGAAGTTCCGCGGCATCATGACCGGTGTGCCGCAGCTGGACGTCAGCGGCGATGTTGTGGCTCCTCCGGGCAGCCAGGGCTCATGACGGCGCCGGCTGCCACCACGGCCGAGCGCGTGCTCGTGCTGATGCCGACACAGCGAGACGCGGAGCGTGCGGTGGCGTTTCTGGCGGAGGCCGGCGTGCAGGGCGTCATTTGTGTGGACCTGGCCTCCTTGTGCCGGGAGTTTCGTGGGGGCGCCGGGGCGGTGCTGCTGAGCGATGATGCCTTCTCGCTGGATGGCGCGGGGCAGCTCGCGGAGACCATCCGGGCGCAGCCCTCGTGGTCGTCAATGCCCATCATCGTCATCGCTCGCGAAGGCTGGAGCAAGCTCGGTCCGGGGCGCTCCCCAGCGCAAGAGAGCCTGATCATCGTGGAGCGGCCCGCGCGCACGCGCACCCTGGTGGAGGTGGTGGCCTCGGCGCTCCGGGCTCGCCGCCATCAGTACCAGCTGCGCGACGAGCTGGAGCTGCGCGAGCGCCAGGCGCAGGCGCTGAAGGCGCAGGATGAGCGGCTGCAGTTTGCGCTGGCGGCAGGCAAGCTCGGCTCGTGGGAGCTGAACCTGGACACGGGCGAGATGCACTGTTCCGACATCTGCCGGCAGAACCTGGGCTATGCGACGGGCGAGCCAGTGTCGTATGAGGCCTTTCAGCGCTCCATCCATCCGCTCGATCGCAGCAGGGTCGCCGCCGCCATCGAGACCTGCCTGGCGGAGCACGGCGAGTGTGATGTCGAGTACCGCGTATCCTGGCCCAGCGGGGAGCCGCACTGGGTGCTGATGCGCGGCCGGGCGATGTACGACGGCTCCGGCAGGCCACGGCGCATGGCGGGGGTCTCGCTGGACGTGAGCGAACGCAAGCGCCTGTACGATGCGCTGCAGCAGTCCGAGTCAGCGCTGGCGCGGCAGGCGGAGGAGCTGCGGCTCGGGGCCAGACGCAAGGACGAGTTCCTGGCCACCCTGGCGCACGAGCTGCGCAACCCGCTGGCGCCGATCCGCAGCGGACTGGAGCTGCTGGCGCGCTCGCCAGACGCCGAGGCCGCGGCGCGGGCCCTGGGCGTGATGGGGCGCCAGATCGGCCACATGGTGCGGCTGATCGACGACCTGCTCGATGTCTCGCGCATCACCATCGGCAAGCTGCACCTGCAGCGCCGGAGGGTAGAGCTGCGTGCCATCGTGGAGGCCGCAGTGGAAGCCAGCGGGCCGCTGATCGAGCGCAAGAAGCAGACGCTCAGCGTCGCCGTGCCGGACCCGGCGCTCAGCGTCTACGCGGATCTCACCCGCCTGGCGCAGGTGATCGGCAACCTGTTGAACAACGCCAGCAACTACACCGCGGAGGGCGGGCTGATCCAGCTCTCGGCGCGCCAGGATGGCGCCTGGCTGGTGGTGGAGGTCCACGATAACGGCCTGGGCATCCCTGACGAGCGGCTGGGCGATGTCTTCAACCTGTTCAGCCAGATCAACGCCGAGCCGGAGCGGGCGCAAGGCGGCCTCGGGATTGGCCTGGCCCTGGTGCGCAGCCTGGTGGAGATGCACGGTGGAACGGCGCGCGCACAGAGCCCCGGCCCCGGGCGGGGCAGCACGTTCACCATCCGCGTGCCCCTGGCAGAGCCAGCGGAGGAGGTGCCCGCCGCGCCTGCCGCGCTCACCCACTCACGCCGCGGCGCGACCAAGCGCTTGCTGGTGGTAGACGACAATGAGGACGGCGCAGAAATGCTGGCGCTGGTGCTGGGGCAGTCGGGCTATCAGATCAAGACCGTGTATGACGGACGAGGCGCGCTGACGGCCGCGGACGAGTGGCAGCCGGAGGTGATCATCCTCGACATCGGGCTGCCCGACATCAACGGCTACGACGTGGCTCGCGAGCTACGGAGCCGGCAGCGCCTCGACGGCTTGGGCTTGATCGCGCTGACCGGCTGGGGCACGAGCGACGACAAGCAGAAGGCGATGGAGGCCGGCTTTGATCTGCACCTGACCAAGCCGGTCGACGCGGGCGAGCTGCAGCGGGCGCTGAGCGAGCTGGAGCAGCGCGGCCGCTCACAGCCACCCAGCCAGCCACTGGCTGGCTAGCCCCGGCGCGCTCACGCGCTCGCGGCCTGTACCGTGGGAGGGTGCTCGCAGTTGTCACAGTGCTGGCACGGCTCGCCCGGCGGCTCGCCGAAGTACTCTCGCAAGAACTGCATGCGGCAGCGCGTGGTCTGGCCGTAGCGCATCATGATCTGGATCCGCTCGCGATCGGCGCCGTAGCGCGCCTCGAAGGTGCCCACGAAGGACTCCAGCTGTCTCTGACCGAGCGCGCGTCGCAGCCTCAGCTGGCGGCCGGAGCGCACGAGCAGATCCATGTTCTCCAGCACGGCGGCGATCACGCTGGTGCGCCGCAGCGCCAGGCCCGCCGCCTCTGCCAGTTCGTGTACGCTGCTGGCGCGCCGCTCGCGCTGCAGCCGCTCCAGCGCGCTCAGCAGGGCCAGCGCCTCCTCGCGGCGCGGGTGCTTGCTGCCCAGAAAGAAGCTGCGGATGCGCTTGTCCTCCAGGCGATAGAAGAGCACCACCCGCGCTGGCTCACCATCGCGGCCCGCGCGCCCCGCCTCCTGATAGTAGCTCTCGAGCGACTCGGGGAAGTTCCAGTGCACCACGAAGCGGATGTCTGGCTTGTCGATGCCCATGCCGAACGCCTGAGTGGCCACCATCACGCGCGCCCCGCCATCCATGAAGCGCTGCTGCGCGCTGCTGCGCGCCGCTCCGCGCAGCTTGCCGTGATAGTGGGCAACGGACACGCCGGCCGACTCCAGCCAGCGCTGCAGCTCATTCACCTGGCGCACCGTCGAGGCATAGACGATGCCGCTGCCCGGCGTGTCATCGAGCAGCGCCAGCAGTTGCTGCTGCTTCTCCTGCTCGTTGACGGTGCGAGCCACCTCCAGCTTCAAGTTCGGGCGCTCGATGCCGCCCTGCACGACCACCGCCCGGCGCATGCCCAGGCTCTGGATGATGCTCTCGGCCACCTCGGGCGGCGCGGTGGCCGTCAGCGCCATGATGGGCGGGCGCCCCAGCGCCTCGATCACGTGTCGGAGCTCGCCGTAAGCCGGGCGAAAGTCGTGGCCCCACTGCGACACGCAGTGCGCCTCATCCACCACGAAGAGTGCTACCCCCCGCTCGCGCAGCGGCCGCTGGTGCTCCGGGTTCTGCAGGCGCTCTGGCGTGACCAGCACGATATCGTGTGCGCCCTCGCCCAGCTCCAGCTCCTGGTCGCGCTGCTCGCGTGCGGTCACCGTGGAGTCCAGCCGAGCCGCCTCGATCTCGGCCTGCTGCAGGCGCTCGTGCTGGTCTTGCATCAAGGCGATCAGCGGTGAGACCACCACCACGGTGCCTTTCAAGAACAGTGAAGGCAGCTGGTAACACAGGGATTTGCCTGCCGCCGTCGGCAAGATGCCCAGCGCATCGCGGCCCGAGAGCGCCAGGGTGATCAGCTCGCGCTGGCCGGGGCGGAATTGCTTGAAGCCAAAGCGCTGCTCTGCCTCCTGCCGCACCTCGCTCCAGCTGAAGCGCTCGCCTGGCTCCAGCTCACCCTCGGCCAAATGACGCTCCCGGCAGCTGAAATGCGCTCATGTACAGCTGCCGGTACGTTGCACGGGACATGCCAGTCAGCCTTCGCCGGCACTCCCGAGGTTTTCGGACGGATGGATCCGTGGCAAGCTAGCGGCATGATTGCGCGCCTGTTCCAGCTCCACGTGGCTCGCGGCGCGCTGCTCGGCTCGGCCGTCTTGCCGCTCCTGGCGGCTCCCGCGGCGGCCTGCCTGCGGCCGGCGCCGCTCGAGTTTTCGCTGGACCCGGCTGCCATGAGGACGGATCGGCAGCCGCCTTCCGCTCCGGTGGTGCTGACGGCCAGCGCCAGCCGCAACAACGGTCACTACTGCCGCAGCAATGGCGAGTGCACGGTGAGCACCTGCGGCAGCGGGGCAGCGCTGCAAGTGACGCTCACGCCGGCCGCGGATGACCAGACTGCTCCCGACGAGCTGGGCTACCAGCTGCGCTGGCGGGAGGGCAGCTTGCCCGCGGAGCTGGAAGAGCCGCTGCGCCGCATCGAACGGGGCACGGAGCTGCTGCGCTTCGAGTTGCCGTTTGACGCAGCGCCGGAGCTGGATGGCACCTTCGAGCTGATCGCGATCGATCGCGCCGGCAACGAGAGCGTCGCGAGCGCGCCCTTCCACGCGGCCTTCGACGGCTGCACCCGCTCCATCGGCTTTGCAGGCTGTGCCGAGGACAGCGGCGGCGCGATCTCCTGCGCGGACGGTGCCTGCTTCGAGATGGGGTCCGAAGGCGAGGAGGGCAGCGCCGCGCTGGGCTGCGGCCTCGGGCAGGGGCGCAAGCTGTCCAGGGTAGCAACGGGGCTGAGCCTGGCGCTCGCGGCCTGTGTGCTGGCCCGCCGCGCGCGCACGGCAAGCCGCTAGCGTGCTCGTGGTGAGGGCGCGCCGAGCGCGCAGCTTCAAGACACCTTGGCCGCCGGAAAGAGCAGCTCGACGTCGCTCAGCTGCAGGCCCAGTCGCCAGCGGCTGTCGTGCGCGTCCGGTAGCAAGTCGCGATCGACCTTCAGCTGGGCGATGCGCACGAGCCCGCACCGGCCGCGCCCCTCGGGCACGGTCTCGAAGCGGCGGCCCTGCTGGTGTTGCACCAGCCGCCGCGCGGCGGCCGGCAGCTGGCCCAGGTCCAGCGGCAACCCGGCGCGGAAGGGAGCGCGCAGGAACGATGCGAGCTGACGGCCCGCGTAGGTCACCTCCACCCGCTCCACCCCAGCCTGCTGTGGGCGGACCCGAAAGACGGCCAGCTCCTTCGGCAGCCCCCAGTTGGCGCGCCCGCCGCGCACGCTCGCCTCTGAAGAGACGAAGATGGCAGAGACATGGTGGGCCCTGCCGCTCGGGCCGCGCTGGAACGGCTGCAACCAGAGCAGCTCGTCGTACGGGCCCACGCTCGAGGCCGTGTAGCGAAGGAAGGCGAGGGTGCCGCGCCGAAAGGGCAGCACCGTGGCGTCGCCGCGAAGTGTCCACGGTGCGGCGACGATCTCGGGGGCGTACGGTTGCAGCATGTCGCCCGAAGCTTGTTTCGGATGACGCGCTGGCGCGCCCGAGCGCCGCACTGCGCCGCGCAGTGCCCCGCTCGTCGCGTTCCTTCGCGCTCCCCGGCGGCGGCTCGGTCCAGGTAACAGGGGCGAAACAGTCTGCGGTGGCAAAGGTTGGGGAATGCCACGCTGAAATGCCCCGGTGGGGCATCGACGGTGGCCCGTTCCGGTCGTTACAGTCCGATCACTCTCGGTCGAGCTCTGCTTTTCCGCGGCTGCTCATCAAACAGGGTGTGGCATCGTGCTTGCACTCGACGGCGCACCAATGGGCGCGCCCCATCCACTCAGGAGCCAATTCACATGAAATTCTCGTCTGCCACCGGTGCCACTGCTCTCTTCCTCTCTGCCTTGCTGGGCGCGGCGGCATGCGGCCCCGACAAGGACAAGTCTCCGGGGGAGAAAGCGGGCGATGCCGTCGAGGAAGCGGGGGAGGACATCGAGGAAGGTGCGGAGGAAGTCGGCGATGAGGTCGACGACGCGACCGACGACAACAACTGAGTCGCTTGCACGTGTGATCTCCTCGATCACCGTCTAGCTCTCACGGCTACCGCCTCTACTTCTGCATCTGGACGCAGCCCCCTGCGTCCCGCGAGCTCGCGCTCGGCACCCGCCGGGCGCGGCTCTTTTTGGGCCGCCCGGGGGGCGCGGCTCCGTACCTTGCCGCAGCCCGGGCGCGAGTCCGCCTCCTCGCCGCCGGGTAGCGGCCGGCGTGCGCCCTAGCCGGCTCCCGCGGATTCGCGGTACGACCTCGGCCAGGATGGCTCGCTTCCCGTTTCCGCACAATCGCCGCTTCCCCCACTGTCACTACCCGCAGCAAGCTTCGGCCGCTGACGCGCAGCGCGCGTTTCAGGCCTGGCGCGAGGAGATCGTGACCAGCGAGGGCGCGCGCGGCTTCCTGCGCACCCGGCGCCCGGATACGCCGGACGGCAGCGCCAACTCCACCGTCTCCGAAGGCATCGCGTACGGCATGGTGATCGCGGTGATGTTCGGCGATCAGGCGCTGTTCGACGGCTTCTGGGGCTATGCGCGCTGCTTCCTCAACGCCAACGGCCTGATGAACTGGTACATCGCGCCGGACGGCTCGAAGGCGCTGGGCGTGGGCGGCGCCAGCGACGCGGAGGAGGACATGGCCTGGGCGCTGGTCATGGCGGACCGGCAGTGGGGTGGCAGCGGCGCCTTCTCCGAGTCTTACCTCAGCATGGCGAAGCGGCTGATCGACGCCATCTACGAGACCGAGGTGGACCACGGCCAGTGGCCGGACATGTTCTTGCCAGGGGATGACTGGCGCGGTCGCAACGTCTTCAACCCCTCGTATTTTGCGCCCAGTCAATATCGCCTGTTCGGTGAGGTCAGCGGCAACGTGGCGGGCTGGCAGCGCGTGGTCGATCAAGGCTACGTGGTGCTCAACCGCAGCCTCAATCCACAGAACGGCAATCAGGATAACGGGCTCGTGCCCGCCTGGTGTGATGATCAGGGTGTGCCGGTCGAGGCGTTTCCGGGCGCGATGAAGAACTATCAGTACGACTCGGCGCGCACGCCGTTCCGCATCGGGCAGGACTGGGCCTATTACCAGGAGCCGCGCGCCCGCGAGTATCTGCAGAAGGTGAGCAGGTTCTTCGCGGGCGTTGGCGCGGACAACGTGGTCGACGGCTACACGCTCGACGGCAAGCCCGCTCCCGATCCGAAATCCCCTCCGGGGAACCCCGGCTCCGCGGTGTTCGTGGGCTGCGCGGCGGCGGGCGCCATGCACGATGCGGCGTTTGCCAGCTTCGTGGACGCGGCGTATGCGCGGGTGCGCACGGGCAAGCTGTTGACCCGCAGCCGTTATTACAACCACTGCTGGACCGTGCTCAGCACCCTGATGCTGAGCGGTAACCTGATCGAGCTGCCCGCGCGCTAGCGCCGGGGGCTCGACCTGGCAGGCTGCCGTGGGTGAGTGCGCGGCCACCGCACGTCAGTGCGCGGGCTGCCGCGCGTCAGTGTGCGGGGCCCGGCGCGGCAGGCTGCGCGCTGGCCCCGGTGCCGTGGCTGGCACCGTGAATGGAATCGTGCCCCGGCGCGAAGGCGCCGCCCAGCGAGAGCATCCAGCAGGTGAGCACGATCATCAGCGTGGCGGCTGCTGCGCCACCGGCCAGATCCAGCATCAGCGCGTGCGCGTCCTGCGCGGAGAAGGGCTGATGCTGCGCGTGTGGCTGCATCTCGTGCTGGTGATGATGATGGGAGGGCCGCTGTTGCGAGTGAGATCCGCCCGCTCGCGGCATGCCTGCTGCTCTCGTCGTCATGGGGACCGTGCTGCTATCAGGTTTTGCGAAGGTTGGAAGCGCCAACGCGCTGATATAGACACGCATTATCACTAACACGCGACCCCGCTGCTGTCAGCGGGTTTTCCGCAACGTTGCTGACCCGCTCTGCTTGACCCGCTCCCGAGCGACCCTCTCTACTCCGGCGGTGCTCGTTCCTCCGCCTCGCGATGCTGCCGAGCTGCTGGCGCGTGCGCAGAGCCATGCGGGCTGGACCCTCGGGCAGCTCGCCGAGCACATGACCACGGCGGTGCCGCAGGATCTGCGGCGCGCAAAGGGCTGGACGGGCGCGCTGTTCGAGCGCTGTCTCGGCGCCACCGCGCGCTCGCGCGCGCTGCCCGATTTCGAGCACCTCGGCATCGAGCTGAAGACCTTGCCCGTGCGCCTCGACGGACGGCCGCTGGAGACGACGTTCGTGTGCACCATCCCGCTGCTCGACATGGCGCGCATCGAGTGGGAGCAGTCCGGCGTGTTCAAGAAGCTGCGGCGAGTGCTCTGGGTGCCGGTCGAAGGCACGCGCAGCACGCCGGTCGCGGCGCGCCGCATCGGCACCCCGCTGCTCTGGAGCCCGAGCCCGGAAGAGGACGCGGAGCTGCGCTTCGACTGGGAAGAGCTGGCTGGCATGATCGGGCGCGGTCGGGTGGAGGATCTCACCGGGCACCTGGGGCGCTACCTGCAGGTGCGGCCCAAGGCGGCGGACTCACACGCGCGACGCCGCGCGCTGGGCGCCGATGGTGCCGCGTTTCAGGCGTTGCCGCGCGGCTTCTATCTGCGCACCAGCTTCACTGCCCGCATCCTGCAGCGCGCGTTCGTGCTGGGCGCGCGCCCGGCGCGCTGACTCACAGCCTGACGTGCGCCTGTACGATGCCTGCCGGCTTGTACTCGTACAGGTAGCCGAGCGTGGTCGGGATGTGATCGGCCGTGGGCACGTTGCCCTTGGGCGTGATGTACTCCAGCGCCAGGTTGTCGTCCGTCGAGATGAAGCTCGACGCCGGCAGATCATAGAGCGTGGCAGTGTCCGCGGTGAAGGCGTCGATGGCGTCGGTGTCCAGCGCGGCGCCGCGCACGTACGTGAGCAGCTGGTCTTCATCCATGCCGCGCGCGTCCGCGAACTCCTCGATGCGCTGCAGCCGCGCCTGCAGCGGCTCCAGGCTGGCCAGGATGTGGCCCTGGTGCCCGTCCACCAGCAGCGCCACGTGCGGGAAGGACTCACGGATGGTGGCCAGGATGGTGGTCACGATCTGGCGGTTGGTGTGGTGAAAGGCGATCCACTGCTGCAGGATGCCGCCCGGGCTCAAGCGCGCCTTCGCGATCTCGTAGAACTCGCGGTTGTACAGGTTGGCAGCGCCCGCAAACCAGATGCTGGAGACCTCGACGGTGATCACGTCATAGCGGTCGTCCTTGATCGCCAGCACGTTACGCCCGTCCTCCTCCAGCACGTGCACCCTCGGATCCTCCAGCACGCGCTCGTTGACCACGGAGAAGGTGGTGCGCGCGGCGTCGATGATGGCCGGCGCCAGCTCGGCAATGTCGATGCGCTGGTAGGGGAACTCCGCCAGCGCAGTGGCCGTGACCGCCGTGCCCATGCCGATCAAGAGCGCGCGATCGGTGCGCTCGGCGAAGAAAGTGGGCAGGTAACCGAGCCCCTTGTTCTGCGCCACCTCGCGGCTGTCGTTGCCCTGAAACTTGCCGTTGGTGAGCAGGGTGCGCTCGTTCGTCACCGGGTTGCGCACCACCGTGGTCACGCCGCCGTGCACGTCCTCGTGGATGCTCTCCAGGATGCCGTTTTCGACCACGCCGATGTCGAAGTACACGTTGGTGCCGCTGGTCAGCCGCTGCAGGTTCCAGGGCGGTAACAGCACCGCCAGGAGCACGCCCGCGCCGGCCAGCGCGTAGCTCGGCCGCAGGCGGGAGAGAGCGCTGCCCGCGCGCGCGCGCGTATGCCGGTCCGCCAGCAGCGAGCCCGCCAGGTAGCCCAGCGCCACCAGGATCAGGCTCTTCTGCGAGCCCAGCCGCTCCAGCACCACGAAGCCCGCGAGCAGCGAGCCCAGGATGGAGCCGATGGTGTTGCTGGAGGTGATGCGCCCGATGTCGCGCACCACGTGCGCGCCGCGCGCCGCGCGCAAGATCAGCGGGAAGGTGGTGCCCATCAAGGTCACCGGCACGCACAATGCGGTGAACGCCGCCAGGCCGCGCACCAGCTCGCGACCGTGCCAGCCGCGCACCGACGGCCCGAGCGCCACGAACAGCCGCGGCAGCTGATCCCAGATGGGCAGCGAGAGCAGCAGGGCCAGGCCGGTCAGGCCCAGGCTGATCGGCAGCGCACCCCTGGGCAGGCGGCGCTCGAGCCAGCGCGCCAGCGGCGTGCCGAGCGACAGGCACACCAGGAAGATGAACAGCATCAGGCCGAAGGCGTACACGCTGGTGCCGATGACCAGCGCCAGCAGGTGCACGGCCACCACCTCGCACGAGAACACCAGCAGGCCCGACATGCCCGCCAGCAGATACGCTGCGCGCGGCGAGAGCGCGGGCAAGCTGCTCGGGCCCTGCGCCAGCTCTTCCGCAGCGGGCGCGTCCGGGGCCGTGAGCTCCGGCGCGGGCGCGTGATAGTGACGGCCGAGCGCGATCGACAGCACGCCGATGGCGATGCTCACCGCGGCGCAGCAGCGCAGCGTGAGCGCCAGCCCCAGGTTGGGCAGCACCAGGTAGGCAGAGCCGAGCGAGCCCAGCGCGCCGCCCAGCGTGTTGATGCCGTACAGCGCCGCGAGCTTCTGGTTGGCGCGCGACGGATCATGCCCCTTGAACATCGCATGCACGAAGCGCGCGAGCAGCGGCAACGTGCTGCCCATGCCCACCGCCGGCACCGCCACGATCACGATCGCGACCGCGCCGCGCGCCGCGCTGAGCAAGGCGATGGACTGCGTGCGCGCAGCGATGGCCATGTACAGCGGGGTCAGCAGCTCGAAGAGCAGCGGCGCTATCAGGCAGAACAAGCCGATCGCAAGCTCCACCAGGCCGTACAGGTACATCGGGCGAGTGACGCGCCGCTCGAAGCGCCCGGTGAGGTATGCGCCCAGCGCCAGCCCGCCCATGAACGCAACCAGAACCGCGCTCGATGCAGCGGCCGTAGCGCCAAAGCTCAGGCCCAGATACTTGGAGAACGTGACCTCGTAAATCAGCCCGAGGGCACCGGAAAATAGGTACAGCGTACCGACGAGCCCGAAGGAAATGCCGACCGCGCTTTGCCGCTGGTTTGTCATGGAAAACGTCCAAACCCTTCGGCCTAAATTTCCTGGCTTCCAGCCTGAGGGGGTGGCATGGTCCTGCGCTGCTCGGGCGGTGTCAAGCCGATGAGCATCGGGCAAACTCAGCGTGAACTCACGATGGCACTGATTGAAAGCGGCGGTAGGCCATGACCGCTACGGGACCGGGGCTTGCGCTCATGGCCGTCGCCGGCAGCGAATCCGACGTGAATCCTCAACCTTCCCGCGCCGGGCTCGTCGGGCGTGCGCTGCTCGGCTCGTGCGGCGGCGTGGTGCTGAGCGTGGCGCTCAGCTTGATCTTCTTCGAGGGTAGCTACGCCGGCGTGCGCGATGACGGCGTCACGGAGCAGGCCGTCGCCAGCTTCCGGCCTTTCCTCGAGTCTGTCGCTCGCCAGCTCGGTTGGCTGGCGCTGCTGCAGGCGGTGTGTTTCACGCCGGTGGTGCTGGGCCTGCTGCTGATGTTGCGCCAGCACGCCCGCACGCGCAGCTGGGTGCGCGGCCGCGCGCTCCTGCCGTGTGCGCTCGGCTTCCTGGTGGTGTTCGCTTTCGGAGCGGGGGTGGCGCACCGCCATCCGGGTTTGTTCCTGCCGCTGCTCGCCGGCAGCCGCTGGCTGACGTGGAGCGCCGTGTTCGGGCACGTGCTGGTGGTGCTGGTGTTCGGCGCCGCAGCGCTGGGCTATGTCTTCACGGCGCTGCGCCCGCGCCGCTCCTGGGGCGTTACGCTGGCCTGCGCGGGCGCGCTGGTGTTGCCGCTCGCCGCCTGGCTCGGCTTGCTGCTGGTGCCGGGCCCGGTGCGCGTGTTCGGCACGCGCGGCGCGCTGGCGTTGCCGCCGCCCGTCGAGGTGGATCGGCCCAACGTGCTGGTGCTGGCGGTGGACTCGCTGCGCCCCGACATGATCGACGCGCAGCACACGCCGCACTTGCATGCGCTGCTGTCGGAGTCGGTGTACTTCCCCAACGCGCTCGTCACCCAGCCGCGCACCGGGCCATCCTGGGCGGCCACGCTCACCTCGCAGCCCCCCTTGCTGAACGGGGTGGAGACGATGTTCCCCAGCGCGGAGCTGACCCATCTGAGCACCCAGGCGCTGCCAGCGCAGCTGGGCACCCTCGGCTATCGCACGGCGGCCTTCTCCGAATACGCGGGCGAGTTCTTCTCGCGCGTCGACTTTGGCTTTGACGTCACGGCCGTGCCGCGGGTGGAGCTGGAGGACATCACCGGCCAGATGCTGCTGATGCGCGTGCCCAGCTTGCTGGCGGTGACCAGCGCCTTCTACACCCAGGGCCCGGCGGGCCGCGCGGCGCTCGGCCGCCGCCTCGACAACCTGGTGCGCGGCATGGCCAACTTCGCGTCCCCGGCCGTGCTGGAAGACGACATGCTGGCGCTCGCCACGCTGGATCGGCGCAGCGCGCAGAAGGCCGCGGCAGAGGCCGGGGGCGAGCCCAAGCGGCCGCCCTTCTTCTGGCTCACGTTCTACTCGCAGCCGCACTTCCCCTACACGTCTTCCAGCGATTTTTATCCGGAGTACACGGTGGAGGGCGCGCCGCCGGAGCTGCGCTTCGGGCGTGACGCCGCTGCCGAGGTCCCGATCGCCAGCGACCTGGATCGCCAGCAGCTGGTGGGCCTGTACCGCGCGGCGCTGGCGCAGACCGACACGGCCATCGGCAGCCTGCTCGATCGGCTGCGCGCCGAGCGGCTGCTGGACGACACCATCATCGTGCTGCTGTCCGATCACGGTGAGGGGCTGTACGAGTGCGCGACGTGCGTCGGGCATGGTGACAACCTGAAGAGCCTGCTCACCCTGCGCGTGCCGCTTGCATTTCATCTGCCCAAGCAGCGCTACCCCGGGGTCACGCCGGGCGTGCACGAGGCGTACGTCTCCCAGCTCGATCTGTACCCCACGTTGCTCTCGCTGCTGGGCGAGAGTCGGGTGGAGCCCCACGCCGGCCTGCCGCTGCTCGACGCCAAGGGCCAGCTCTTGCCGCCACCGGGGCGCGTGCATTTCGCGGAGACGGGAGAGTGGCTGTGGCCCACCCCCGCCGTACCTGCGGATCGCATCGCCTATCCGGTGATCACGGAGATGGCCACGTTGCAGCGCGGCCGCATCGTGATCAGCTCGAAGCACAACGCCGAGATCCGCGCTGCCAAGCAGCGCGCGGTGATCCGCCCGCCGTACAAGCTCAGCTATGAGCCCGGCGCCAGCGAGGTGAAGTACCGCCTGTACCAGTTCGAGCGCGACCCGCTGGAGCAAGAGGACCTGGCTGCCAGCCAGCCGCAGGTCGTGGACGAGCTGAAGCGCGAGCTGTTCCGCTCGATGCTGCGGCACCCGCAGGTGCTGAGCGTCGCCGACTACTTCTTGACCCGTCCAGATCCGCCCCCACCGGAGAGCTGGTGATGACCCGTCCTGTCTGGCTGTCCGCTGCCCGAGCGGCTGTCGCTTCTACCGTCGCACGGACCCCGGCAGCGCTGGCCACAGTTGCGCTGGCCGCGCTCGTCACGGCAGCGCTGGCCCGCCCCGCGCTGGCCGCGCCTGCAGCCGCAACCCCGCCGGCTGCCTCCTCGGAGGCTCCCGTCGAGCCGCCGCACGCGTACGTGGTCGACTACCGCCCGCTGGATGCCTGCGCGCCGCCCGCCTGCCGCCTCGCCGGTGACGAGGTCGTGGGCTGGTGGGATCAGGTGCAGAGCGACGGCGGTCGCGGCGCCTACGCGCGCATTGGCGACGTGCGCACGGAGCTGTACTTTCGCCGCTCCAAGGTGCTGCGCCAGCACAAGGCGTACGAGTTTCCGCTGGCGGCCGCCGCGGGCGAGTTCGAGTACGACGGCTACTTCTCGGCCCCCGCAGGCGGCGCCTGGCAAGCTCGCTTCGAGGTGCTGAAGGCCGACGGCAGCGTGCTCTGGCAGCAGGCGCTGAGCGGCACCAGCAAGGCCACCATCGACGCCCGCAACGTGAGCGAGATGGCGAGCTACGCCGACTACTTCAGCCACGTGCGCTTCACGTTGCCGCCGCGCGAGCAGGCGCTGCGCGTACGCATCGTGAACGAGGGCACGGCGCCGCTGGCCGTCGGCTCGCCCCTGGTGCTGAAGAAGGTGCTCGGCCGCGCAGCGCGGCAGGCCGTGTTCATCATCACCGACGCCATCCCCGAGCCGCTCATGATGCGCATGCTCACCGGCAGTGGTGATGCGCAGACCGAATGGTTGAGCCAGGCGGTGCGCGAGCGTGGCACCCTGTTCACCCGGGGCACCTCGCCGGCCTTCAACTCGCCCACCTTCGTGCGGCGCTTCTTCCGCAGCGGCTTCTACGAGACGGACGGGGAGCTGGCGCTGTTCGGGCAGGGCATCGACGAGCAGGCGCCGGCCACGCCGCCCTCACCGGTGGCACGCCTGGCGGAGCAGGGCTTCCAGACCGAGCTCACGGTAGCAAACTTCATGCTCATGCCCACGCAGACGCGGCTGGGCTTTGACGGCGGCTACCACAATGAGCAGCAGACGCGGAAGATCCAGCACCCCGCCGCGCTGGTACGGCGCTTCAACACCTGGATCAGCGAGCACCCGAACGACGACGCGCTGAACATCGTCTGGTTCTCGGCCACGCACGAGACCACGGACGCCAAGCGTGGCGGCGGCTACGCGCCCGGACGCGCCGCGCCGCCCTTCCAGCTCGACGCACCGAAGCTGAAGTACTCGCAGGCCATCCTGGACGGCATCTGGCGCAACCTGCTGGAGACGGTGGATCATCTCCAGGGCCTGATCGCGCA
>JAICQL010000178.1 GCA_025937895.1 Polyangiaceae bacterium
AGGCGGTTGAAGTAGATCTCGTAGTCGTCGTCGCGCCGATCCTCCCAGGCGGTGGCATAGATGGTGTCACGGCCGACGATGGGACCGGCGAAGGTATCGCTGTTCACCTCGGTGACGGGCAGCACCGGGCCGAGCGTGGCCTGGCCGGGGCTGATGGCGGTGAAGCTGTTGGTGGAAGATCCGCTGCGCAAGGTGAATACGGCGCCGTACGTCCCTGCGCTATCGCTGAACGTCAGCCCGCCTGCTGTTCCACCCTGCAACGCCGCGCTCGACAGCAGCAGCGGCGGAGCGTCGGACGGCGTGTACGTCGCGCCCACGTCCACGATGCCGTCGCAGTCGTTGTCGACCCCATCGCAGATCTCCACGCCCCCCGGGAAGGCCAGCGCCGAGAGATCATTGCAGTCGGTGCCGCAGGACCCGGGCGCCCCCGCCACCGTACCCGGCAGTGGCCGGCGGACACCATCGCCGTCCGCATCGATGGTGAGGGGGGTGAACCGGCACAGGCCCGTGCTGGGCTCGCAGCGATCCTCCGTGCAGGCATCGCCATCATCGCAGCGCACCGGCTGCACCACGCACAGCGCGTCGATGCAGCGCTCGGGGCTGCACAGATCGGCGCCCTCGCAGTCGTTGTCGACGACGCATTGCGTGCCAGAGTCAGGGATGACCAGCACGGGCGGGCGCGCCTGCGCCACCGGCTCGGCGCGGCTGCCACAGGCGGCCCCGAGCAGCGCCCCGAGCGTGGCTGCGGCGCCGCACAGCCGCAGACCCCGGGCAGGGCCCGCGGCAGAGCTCGCGCCGCCCGCCGTCACAGGCATCCACCAAACCCTTCGATGTCGATGGGCAGACACAGCAGCCCCGGCTCGCACACGTCAGGAGCCTCTGCCGCGAAGCTGCAGAGCCGCGCGCACTGGGTGCCACGCCCGGTACTGACGCAGATGTGCTCTGCCGCGCAGCCTTGCCGCGAGCAGGGCTCGCCTTGTGTCCCCGGCCCCACCGGCTGGCAGCGCGCGCCGTAGCGCTCCACCTCACAGGGGCGGCTCGGATAGAGCACGTAAGGAAAGCACGACTGACCCGTCGGGCACGTGGCTGCAGCGTCGAGCGGATCACACTCGTTGTCGGGAGGAAGCGGCGTCGCCGGAGGACAGCCAGGGTCCATGAACGGCGGCGGCTCTTCTGGCTGCTCCATCACGGGCGGTGGGGGCGGCGGCAGCGACGGCGGAGGAGCGGGATCGAGCGAGCCCGCATCCCGTGCAGGTGCCGCAGCTCCTGGGCCACGAGCGTCGCGCCGGGCCGGGTCCACGCCTGCTTGCCCTCCGCAGCCGAGCATCACGAGAGCGCAGCCAGCCGCCAGGGCAAGACGAAGCATCATCGAGAGCATACCGTCGGGCGAGGAGCGCGCCAGCCCGCAAACATTTGGCGGGTGCGTTCCAAAAACGTGCTACGAGACCGGGCCGTGAAGCGTGCCGGAATCGAGGGGGTCGCGCAGCACTGGCTGATTCGGCTGTCATTGCTGCCGTTCATTGCGGTGGCCTGGGGTTGTGACCTCGGGGGTCCTCGCCCCGTGTCCTCGGAGGGTGCGAGCGCAGCGGCAGTGCCTGCGGCCTCGCCGGCGCGGGTGGCAGACTCGTCTGCCAGTGGTGGCGGTTCCAGTGCAGGCTCTACGCGGGAGCGCGCTCCTGCTCCTGCCGCGGCCGCGCCCGCGCGCTGCATCCACCCCCTCGCGGATCCTCCGCCGCCGATCGCTGCGCCGGCCAGCAGCTGCCCGCCAGATCCCGAAGGGCCCATGCAGCTGCCGGTGGGGCAGGTCCGCTTCGCAGAGGCGCCCTCTGCTCCCACCGTGACGGTGGAGCTGGCGCTGACCGATCCGGCGCGGGCGCGTGGTTTGATGTACCGCACGGAGATGGATGGCGACCACGGCATGCTGTTCTCCTGGGAGAGCGATGAGCGCCGCTCGTTCTGGATGCGCAACACCTGCATCCCCCTCGACATGCTGTTCATCGCCAGCGACGGAACGGTGGTCGGCATTCTGGAGCAGGTGCCCACGCTCAATACCCTTCCGCGCGAGGTGCCCTGCCCTGCACGCCACGTGCTGGAGCTGAACGCCGGCTGGGCGCGGGCGCACGGCATTACCCCGGGGCAACGGGTCGAGATCGACAGCTGAGCGGGCGCGGCGCCGGGCGTCTCAAAACTTGACTCCCGCCGTTTGATGTACCCTCATCTCGGCGATGTCTTCTCTCCGGCTGACCCTCGCTCGGTCCCCCCGTCTCCTGCTCTGCTCACCGTTCTCGAGCAGGGGCGCGGCAGCGCTCGTGCTCGCGAGTGTGCTGCCCGCCCTGCTTGCCTGCAATTCGGACAAGGTGCCGGAGCCGGCGCCCAGCTCCAAGCCCGCCACCTCGGCTAGCACGGCCGCCGCTGGCAGCAGCGCCGTGGACAAAGCTGCTGCTGACACCGCTGCCGCAAAGGCCGCGGCGGAAAAGGCTGCTGCGGCGCCGCGGCGCGAGCCCGTCTTTTCCAAAGTCCAGGCCAAGCCCGTGGCTGAGGTCAAGCCGACCCCGGGTGATCCCCTGCAGGGCAAGTTTACTCTCGAGGATGCGCTCAAGGGCTTGCCCGGCAAGGGCACGGCACTGATCGCGGACATCACCACGTCCATCGGCAAGCTGGAGTGCGAGCTGTACTCGGACAAGGCGCCCATCACCGTGGCCAATTTCGTTGGCCTGGCGCGCGGCACGCGCCCCTGGAAGAAGGGTGAAAAGTGGGTCAAGCAGCCCCTGTATGACGGCACCGTCATCCATCGTGTGATCAAGGGCTTCATGGTGCAGGGCGGAGATCCCAATGGCGACGGCTCGGGCGGCCCGGGCTACGTCATCCCCGACGAGATCTGGGAGGACGCTCACCACGATCAGCGCGGCCTGCTGTGCATGGCCAACCGCGGCCCCAACACCAACGGCTCGCAGTTTTTCATCATGGATGGTCCGGCCCCGCACCTCGATGGCGGCTACACCATCTTCGGCAAGTGCGGCCCTGAAGACGTGGTGCAGAAGCTCGCGAGCACCAAGACCATGGGGGATCGCGCAATCGAGCCGCCGAAGATCAGCAAGGTCTCCGTGCGCCGCGGCAGCTGAGGCCGCCGGCTTCCCGGAGTGCCGGGCGCGGAAGCAGCCGCGCCTGGCAACGCTTCCAGAGGTGTTCCATTTCGCGTTGCAGCACCGCTGCGGGCCGCGATCACGGCCATCGCAGCTGGCGGCTGCTGAAAAATAGCTCAAAAGCGCGCCAAAAATCGCGGCCGAATTGGGTTGCTCGCGCCAACCCTCAAATCTACCTTCAGGGTTGCCGGGGTGTGGCCTGTTGCGTGCCATCTCCCGAGCTGGAGGCGTTGGCACATGCACAAAGCAATCGGTTCTACTCTCGCCGCCGGCAGCCTGTGCGCGCTGCTCGGCGCGCTCGGCTGTTCTTCGGAGCCCAGTGGCAACGGCAACACTGGCAACTCCACGCCGTTCGGCTCGGGCGGCAACATGCCGGGCATGTCCACCAATCCCAATCAGCCAGGGCAGATGCAGCCCGGTGGCGTGGTGGGCTCGGGCGGTAGCGAGGGCCAGGTCAATCCGCCCCTGAGCAGTGGTGGCAGCACGGGCCTGAGCACCGGTGGCTCCACGGGCATGCAGCCGCCCGTGACCGATGAGCCGCCGCAGGCCACGCCCGGTGGCTACTTCGAGAGCGGCTCATGGCACGGCTACGCCTGGACCGGCGATGACGGCTTGATGCTCGGCACGACGCGCTCCGTACAAGATTTTACAATGCTGCCCGCCGGCGATCCATTCTGTCTGGAGGGCACGGTTGGCCCCGATCCGGACGTACCCGCGGGTACTGGTTACCAGGGGGTGGCGCTGCTCGGCTTCAACGTGGCGCAGGACAAGTTCGCCGCCGTGGAGGGCCAGGAGCCAGCGATTGGCTCGGCCGCGCCGACCGGCATGGGCGTGGCCGTCAACTATACCAAGAGCGCCGGTCAGATCTTGCGCATCCAGCTGCAGGGGCCCAACGGCGATACCGTGGCCGATGAGCGCTGGTGCGCCGAGCTCACCGCAGTACAGGGCCCGGCCTTCATTCCGTACACCAGCTTCCGCACGCAGTGCTGGCTGGCCGCCGGTGCCGCCGGCAGCGTGCCCTACAACCGCCAGCCGCTGTCCGCCGTGGTCATGACCATTCCGGGCGATGACGCCGATCCTGTGCCGTACAACGTGTGCGTTGCAGGCTTTGCGGACGGCAACAGCGTGGCGGATGCGCCGACGAGCATCAGCCTCACCGCGGGCCTGCTGAGCGGTACCATCTCCGGCGAGGCCGGCCGGATCAAGGTGGTGGGTCGAGATGGCGAGAGCTACGTGATCAACAACAATGCCTGGGGTGACAACTCGGCGGATGGCAGCCAGCAGATCCGCTACACGGGCAACAGCTTCGAGGTGCTGCGGCAGACCGCGGGCCCCGGTGCCAACAGCTCCCCGGCGTCCTTTCCGTCGATCTACATCGGCGCCAACGGCGCAACCTCGGGCGTGAACGGTGCGTCCACCGCCGGCGACAATCCCTTGCCGATCCGCATCTCGGACATCGTGACCTTGCCGACCACGTTCAACATCAGCGGCACGATGGGTGACAACAACGCCGCCTACGACGTGTGGTTTGCGGCCAATCCCCCGAGCGGCCAGTACGACACCGCGCAGAGCGCCTTCCTGATGGTGTGGACGCACAAGCCCGGCCAGCGCAACCCGATCGGCACCAACAACCAGCCCTTCGCCACGGGGCAGACGGTTGCGGGCGTGCCGGGTACCTGGGATCTGTGGGTGGGCGCTCGCGGCGGCAACGGGCCCGACGCCAACAACCCCGTCATCAACTACGTCGCTCCTGCCACGGTGCGGGCGATCACCTTCGATCTGAAGCTGTTCATCCAGGACGCAGTCGATCGCAGCCAGACGGGGCGCCTCAACGGCTTCACCTTCTCCGATCAGCTGTTATTGACCGATGTGTTTGCCGGCTTCGAGATCTGGAGCGGCGGCGCAGGGCTGAAGGTCGACGAGTTCAGCGCTCAGATCAATCCCTGAGCCCAGCAATTCGGCCTTGAAGCGACCTCACGCCGGGCGGCAACGCCCGGCGTGAGTCGTTTGTGACTGCGCAGTGCTCGCGCTCAGTGCGGCTGGTACAGCGTCTCCTGCGACGCTTGCTGGTAATAGAAGCGGCTGTAGCGCGCGCGATCGAAGGTCACCGCGCCGAAGCTGTTCACGGCCACCGCCCACAGGGTCAAGAGCCAGAAGTGCCAGCGCAGGCGCGGCCGAGACAGCGCCAGGGCGAGGAACAAGAACACCGCATAGTCATTGGAGAAGCGGTAGCCGAACTGCATCCAGCCCGTGTTCTGATAGAACAACGCCGGGACGCCGACGCACGCGGCCGTGACCAGCAGACCAGCGAAGCCCGCGCGGGGCTGCCGCGGCCAGAGCAGGTACAGGTACGCCGGAGTGGTCAACCACAGCGCGAGGCCGTGCAGGTTGATGCGCAGCGGCTCGATCCACGGCAGGCTCGTCAGCACCACGCCCAGGTTCTTGGCCAGGTAGTGGTAGTGGAAGAGGCCCCACTTCTCGATCCGACCCTGCCAGGCGATCTGCAAGTAGCGATAGCCCACCTCGAACGGATCATCGAAGCGCAGGAAGTTGTGCAGCAGCGACAGGCCGAAGCACAGCGCAAACGGCAGGATGAAGCTGGCGCAGCGCCAGCTCAACGTTCGCCAGCGCTGGGGCGCCGGCAGGTTACGGCAAGCCCGCCAGGCCTCGAACAGGAAGAGCGCACCGCCAAACAGCAGGGGTGAGCGCGCCCAGTAGCCGAGCCCGAGGCAAATCCCAGCCCAGATCGGGTGGCGCGCGTCGAGCGAGCACAGCGCATACGCCGCACCCAGCGCCACGGCCACCACGTGCGCAGCGAACCACACGGTGCCTTGCACGGCCGTGAAGAAGTACACGGTGCCCAGCCCAAAGCTGAACGTGAGCGCCAGGTTCTCGCGCAACGAACGGTGGCTGCGGCCGAGTTGGCGCAGCTTCTCCAGCGCGAGCAGCAGCAGCGCGGGCCCCAGCGGCGCCAGCCACACGAAGAACTGCCCGTCACGAACCTGCTCCGCGCCACCGGCGAGCTGTACCAGCGGCACCAGCAACAGCGCGGGCAGCGCTGGAAAGGGCACGTACCACTTGCCGTCATATTCGGCGAAGTCATTGCTGCCCGCGTAATCCGGGGGTGGCCCGCCGAGATCGAGCCTGCCATGGAGCCAGGCGTCCGCCTGCAGGGCGAAGTGATTGTAGGGGGTGTGATCCGTCAATCGGGCCGGGCCCGCGACCATTGCGTACGCCGCCAGCAGCAGCGAATAACAGCCAAAAGCCAGGAGCCAGGTGCGAACGCGCTCGTTTGCCAGCCAGCCTCGCATGTCCGGCGGGACCCTATAACGAGCGGGCCCCGTTCTGAAACGTTCCGGCGTCGTTGTCGGGGTCAGCGAATTCTGATCGCCTCGTGCCAGCCGCGGCGCTAGGGTCCCAGCCATGCAGCAGGCTCAATTCACGGTCCCGGTGCGAGACCTGGAGCGCTCGGAGCAACACCGGCAGTGGGAGCTCTCGCCCGAATGGATCGACCGCGCGCTGGCCGAGAGCGAGGCTCGCAGCGACGGCAGCCCGGGTAGCTTCCAGGTGCACCTGAAGAAGAACGGGCGCGAGATCCTGGTCAAAGGCACGGCACGCGCGAGCGTGACCATGCCCTGCGCTCGCACCCTGGAGCCCGTGCCCGTGAAGCTGGAGGCAGAAATCGTGCTGTTCCTGTCGCCGCGCAGCCCGGCGGCCGCGGGCTCCGCCGGCAGCAAGAAGGCGCGCCGCGCTCGCCAGGATCCGGAGGCGGACGAGCAGCTTTCGGCCGAGCTGGCTGCCCGCGACGAGTACGAGGGTGACGCCATCGAGCTCGATGGCTTCGTCCGCGAGCACCTACTGCTCGAATTGCCACTGTTCCCGGTGAAATCCGACTTGCCTTTCGAAGCCACCCCCGCTACCGATCCGCCGCCAGAAGAGGCAGAGGACGAGGCCGTAGATCCACGGCTGGCGCCCTTGGCTGCTCTGGCCAAGCAATTGCAGCGAACGCGCGAGGAGTAAAGCGGTGCCGGTACCGAAGCGACGAACCACCCCCAGCAAGCGAGGCATGCGGCGGGCCAACCACGACAAGGTGACCCCACCCAACGTGGTGCCCTGTGCCAACTGCTCCGCACCCAGCCTATCGCATCAGGTTTGCCGTAGCTGCGGCTACTACGCAGGCCGCGCGGTGGTCGCCAAGAAGGCGGCTGACGAGGCCACCGGTAGCGCGCCCGCGGGCGAGTGATCCGTCAGACCTGAGCAAAGACAAACAAAGGTGCCGCGTTGCGGCCGCATCGGATCTGACATGGCTCGGGTCCAGGTTGCGGGTGCGCGCGGCGGCTCGGTGAGCGCCAGTGGTAGCTTGGATTTTTCCGGGGCAAGGGACTCAGCGCGCGGGTATGGGCCGTGCCGCCTACGAGGCGTCAGCGGCAGCGCGGGCCATCTTCGATGCAGCCGACGAGGCGCTCAACGAGCCGTTCTCGCGCTTGATCTTCGAGGGCCCCGCCGAGCAGCTCACCTATACCGCCAACGCTCAGCCGGCGATCCTGACGGCGAGCATCGCCGCGCTGGCCGCGCTGCGGGAGGCGCAGCCCAGCTTGCCCCTGCCCCAGGTGGCGGCGGGTCACTCGCTGGGTGAATACAGCGCGCTGGTGGCCGCCGGGGCGCTCGATTTCCGCCGAGCCGTACAGCTGGTGCGCTTGCGTGGAGAGGCCATGCAGCGCGCGGTTGCCGCGGGCGAAGGCGCGATGGCGGCCGTGATGGGCGGCGATGCCGCCGCCGTCGGGCAACTCTGCGCGGATGTGCGCGCCGAGAAAGCGGGCGTGGTGGTTTCACCGGCCAACTTCAATGCTCCCGGCCAGATCGTGATCGCAGGTCACGCGGCGGCCGTGGAGCGCGCCACCGTGCTGGCAAAGGAGCGGAAGCTCAAGGCCATCCCGCTGAAGGTGAGCGCCCCCTTCCACTGCTCGCTGATGGCGCCCGCCGCAGAGGCGCTCGAGCGTGCCCTGCGCGAGGTGGAAATCGGTCCCTTGAGCTTCCCCGTGGTGAGCAACGTCGAGGCACGGCCCAACCTCGAGCCCGGGCGGGTGCGCGAGCTGCTGGTCCGTCAGGTAGCGGGGGCTGTGCGCTGGCAGGAAACGCTGGAGTGGATGGGCCAGAACGGCGTCACGGAGGCCTGGGAGATTGGCCCCGGTCAGGTGCTGGCTGGTTTAGCGAAGCGCACCGTTCCTGGCTTGGTTGTACGGCCGGGATTTGAGCCAAACGAGGTTTCAGCGCTCGCGGCAAGCGCCGGAACCCCTTGAGGAACGTTTTTCGACGCACGGCGCAAACGCATCCGTGTGGAAAATCTTCTGCTTGCCTTGCCAATAGGCATGGTACACAGCCGCCCGCCCTCCTGGGGGGCCCATTTCGATGTTCGATTTAAGCGGCAAAACAGCACTAGTTACGGGCGGATCTCGCGGTATCGGCAGCGCCACGGCAGAGTTGCTCGCACGCCAAGGGGCGAGAGTGATCCTTACGTACGTGCGCGACGCGGAAGCGGCACAGCGCACGGTCCAGAGCATCGAGGCCGCAGGCGGCCGGGCTGAGGCGGAGAAGCTGGACACCGGTAGCTTCGAGCAGGCCGAGGCCAGCGTGGCTGCCCTCGCCAAGCGCGCGGGCGGTCTCGACATCCTCGTCGCCAACGCGGGCGTGGCCATCGATGGGCTGCTGCTGCGCCTGCGCGAGCAGGATCTCGATACTACCCTCAGCATCAACCTGAAGGGCGCGCTCGCGTGCGCACAGGCGGCGATCAAGCCGATGATGCGCGCGCGCTCCGGTCGCATCATCTTCGTATCGAGCGTCGTGGGCCAGATGGGCAATGCGGGCCAGGTCGCCTATGCCGCGAGCAAGGCTGCCCTGATCGGTGCTGCCAAGTCGCTCGCTCGCGAATACGCCTCGCGTGGCATCACCGTGAATGCTGTGGCGCCGGGCTACGTGGAAACGGACATGACGTCGAAGCTGGAGCCTGCGCAGCGCGAGGCGATGCTCTCGGGCGTCCCGCTGGGCCGCCCGGCGAGCGCCGCCGAGGCGGCTGCCGCCATCGTGTTTCTGGCGTCGAGCGAGGCCGCCTACATCACCGGTCAGGTGCTGGCCGTAAATGGCGGCATGTACATGTGAGCTCGGGCAAACGCCCGGAGGGTCGCAGCAAAAGGTAGCCCTGCAAGTGAGCAGGCGAGCCTGCATCAGCAGGTGTGAATGGATCCCACTCTCGCATCGAGAGACAATTTGGAGGCAAAAATGGCGGCAGGTCGCGATGTTACGGCCGAAGTGAAGCGAATCATCAAGGAACAGCTGGACGTCGACGAATCGGATATTAAACCAGAGTCCGTATTCATCGACGACCTGGGTGCTGATTCTCTCGGCCTCGTCGAGCTCGTGCTGGCCTTCGAAGAGGCCTTCGAGATCGACATTCCGGACGAGGACACGGAGCAAATCCGGACCGTCCAGGATGCCGTCAAGTACATCGAGCAACACAGCAGCACCTGAGTGGCGGTCGTGCGCGCCTTGAAGCATTCTTTCTCGCCGGCAGCGACGTTGCCGACGAAGGTGCGGTGGACAGCGGTGTCCGCGGTGCCGGCGTTTGCTTCCCGCGGTGTTGTTTGTGGCAATGCGGTCCGGGTCGAAGTGGCTCGTCGCAGTGTTATTTCCCGCGGTGGGGCCAGCAGGTAGGAACGAAAATCATGGAGCGCATCGTCGTCACGGGACTCGGTCTGGTCACCCCCAACGGGATCGGGACGGACGCCACTTGGCAGTCCGTGCTGGCGGGCAAGAGTGGGGTGCGCACCATCACTGCGTTTGACACGACCGGCTACGCCTGTCGCATCGCGGCGGAGGTATCCAACTTCGACGCGGCGCAGTTCATGCCCAAGCGCAAGATCAAAGAAATGTGCCGCTTCACTCAGTTTTCGATGGCCGCCACCAAGATGGCCATCGAAGACGCGGGGCTCGAGCTCACGGAGGAGGAGCGGCTGCGCACCGGGTGCTTCATCGGTGTCGGCCTGGGCGGGCTCGAGAACCTCGAGCGCGTCACGCTGATGCTGAACGAAAAGGGGCCTGACAAGGTCAGCCCCTATTTCATCCCGTCGATCATCGGTAACCTCGCCGCCGGGCAGGTTGCCATCGAATACGGGTTGAATGGCCCGAGTTACTGCCAGACCAGCGCTTGCGCATCCAGCGCGCACTCCATTGGCGAGGCGCTGGAGTGGCTGCGGCGTGGTCACGTAGACGTGATGGTGTGTGGTGGCGCCGAGGCGACGATCACGCCGATCGGCATCGCGGGCTTCTCCGCGATGTTCGCGCTCAGCCGGCGCAATGACGAGCCAGAGCGCGCCAGCCGTCCCTTTGACGCGGGCCGCGACGGCTTCATCTGTGGTGAAGGTGCTGGCACGCTGATCCTGGAGACGGCGACGCGCGCGCGAAAGCGTGGCGCTCGTATCCTGTGTGAGGTCAGCGGCTGGGGCGCCACGACGGACGGCTTCCACATCACGAAGCCTGCTCCCAACCATGCTCACGCGGCGCGGGCAATGCGGCAGGCGCTGGCCGACGCTCGTCTCGAGCCACAGCAGATCGACTACGTAAATGCTCACGGCACCTCCACCCCCGTGGGGGACGTGGAGGAGTCTCGCGCGCTGGTGGACCTGTTCGGGGCTCACGCGCTGGACAAGCGGCTCTGGGTCAGCTCGACGAAGAGCATGACCGGTCACATGCTGGGTGCCGCCGGGGCCGTGGAGGCCGCGCTGTGCGCCAAGGCCATCGCCACCGGCATGGTTCCCCCGACCATCAACCTGGATGACCCGGATCCAGAGTGCGTGCTCGACTACGTGCCGCACAAGGCGCGCGAGCGCACCCTCAAGCACGTGATGAGCAACTCCTTCGGGTTCGGCGGCACCAACGTGGCGTTGGTGATGTCCGCCTACGAGGGCTGACGCTCGCTGCCGCGCTCGTGCGCAGCGGCGCTCGTTTCTTCCCCCCTCACCCCTCGAAGTAGCGAAGGACGCTCTCGTCGTGCATTGCCCGTACTGCAGCGTCTCTGACTGCCGGGTGGTGGACTCGCGGCTCGTCGCAGAGGGCGCGGTGACCTGGCGCCGACGTGAGTGTGAGGGGTGCAAACGTCGCTTCACCACCTACGAGCGGCTCGAGTACAGCCTGCCGAGTGTGGTCAAGAAGAACGGCCAGCGCGAGACGTTCAACCGCGACAAGCTCCTGCGGAGCCTGCAAATTGCCTGCAACAAGCGGCCCGTCTCCGTGAATGCTCTGGATGAGATCGCGGCGCGGGTGGAGCGCAGCCTGGGGGAGTCTGGCGATCGCGAGGTGTCATCGCAGGCCATTGGGTTGGCCGTGATGGAGGCGCTCAAGCGCACCGACGAGGTCGCCTACGTGCGCTTTGCCAGCGTCTACAAATCCTTCCGCGATATTGATGCCTTCATGCTGGAGATGAGCCAGCTTGTTCGCGACCGGTCGAAAGGCTAAGTGACGGAAATGGTCGACGACAGCTCTCGAGCTTCCGAGCCACCGCCCGTCGTGGGTGACGGCAGAGCCAGCGAGTGGATGGCGCAGGCCGTGGAAATCGGCTACCAGGGGGACCCCTCCCCCAACCCGCACGTGGGCTGCGTGATCGTCAAAGACGGTCGGCTGATCGCGACCGGGTATCACGTCAGCGCGGGCGATCGGCACGCCGAGGTGATGGCCCTGGAGAAGGCGGGGCCGCAGGCTCGTGGCGCCACCCTCTACGTCACCCTGGAGCCCTGCAATCACTTCGGCAGGACGCCTCCATGTACCGAGGCCATCATCAACGCCGGCATCAGCCGCGTCGTGGCGGGCTGTCCCGATCCCAACCCCAATGTGACGGGTGGCGGTCTCACCAAGCTGCGTGACGCGGGTGTGGAGGTCGTCACGGGCGTGCTCTCTGCGTCCTGCAAGGCGCTGATCCGCCCCTGGAAGAAATACATCACGCAGGGTACGGCTTACCTGACGTTGAAGCTGGCCATGTCGCTCGACGGCCGTATCGCTACCCGTACCGGCGCGTCGCGCTGGATCACTAGCCCGGAGTCACGCGCCCGCGGTCACCGCCTGCGCGCCGTGCACGACGCGGTGCTGGTCGGGGTCAGCACCATCGTCGCCGATGATCCGCAGCTCACGGTGCGCGAGGGGCCGCCAGCGCGCAATCCCATCCGGGTCATCGTGGACAGCGCCCTGCGCATCCCGCTGTCGAGCGTGGTGGTCGCCACCGCAAGCGAGATCCCGACCTGCGTGCTCACCACCGCCACCTCTTCACAGAAGGCCGAGGAGGCGCTGAGCGAGCGTGGGGTGAGCGTGGTGCGGGTCCCGGCGAATAGCCAGGGCCGCTGCGACATGCGGGAGGCGCTGCGCGCGCTGGCGCAGCGCGAGGTGGTCAGCGTGTTGTGTGAAGGCGGCGCGGAGCTCGCCGGCAGCCTGCTCGCGGATCAGCTCGCGGAGGAGCTGCACCTGTTCATCGCGCCGGTGCTGCTCGGGCCGCGCGGGCGTCCGTGTGCCGTGGACTGGGCGGGGCCGGATGACCTGAGCGCGGCGCCGCGGCTGCACCGGCCGAAGTGGGATGTCTCGGGCACCGATGCGTATCTCACCGGGCGGGTTCGCTACCCGTCCCGGCCAATTGAAGACGCCTGAGCGCACCCGGGCCCGCCGCGGCCTCGTGGGTTCGCTCCCCCCGGCAAACGCCCGCGTGGGCCGCCTGCGTCGGCGGATGATTGGCTCCCCGCCCAACTGGCGCCCGCCGCAGAGCGTCCGCACTGCGGCGGTCCCCACGGCGAACCTTCGAACTTACTTGCGGTCGAGAAATAGTTGCTCTAGGTTAACTATTGTCGATGGGAAACCCCGCCACTCTGGCTGACATTCACGAGGCAATCGCTTGCCTCGGCCGTTTGACCGAGGTGTATGGTCAGCGGCGCCAGGATCTGGCCGAGCAGGTCGGGCTGACCGAGCAGCAGTGGTCGGTGCTGGACGAGATCGAGAACGAGGCCTTCATGCCGAGCTTGTTCGCGCGCCGGCGGGAGAGCAGCGCTGCCGCCGTGTCCAAGATCCTGCGGCAGCTGCAGGACAAGGAGCTGGTCGTGGTCTCGGTGCACCCCAACGACGGCCGCCAGCGGCACTACGAGCTCAGCCCGCTCGGCAGGCAAGCCATGGCCCGCTTGCGTGCGCTGCGGCAGCACGCGATCGACGAGGTCTGGCAGCGCTTCGAGGCCGCACAGCTGAGGGCCTTCACCGGCTTCGGCAATGAGCTGCTCGCCAGGCTCGAGCGCTACTCGCAGGCAAAAGATCAGACGAGCCCCGGAGCTCGGAGAGGATCAGAAGATGGGAAAGACGCTGTACGACAAGGTCTTTGATAGCCACACCGTGGCGCAGCTGCCCTCGGGGCAAGCCCAGCTGTTCATGGGCCTTCACCTCCTGCACGAGGTGACCTCACCTCAGGCCTTCAGCTCGCTCGATGAGCGCGGGCTGCGCGTGGCTTATCCCGAGCGTACGTTCGCCACGGCCGATCACATCATCCCGACCCACACCCGGCTCCGCCCGCTGCAAGACTCGCTGGCGGAGGAGATGCTGGGCGCGCTCGAGGCGAACGTGGCGCGGCATGGCATCCCCTTCTTCTCACCGGCGCGGCAGGAGCAAGGCATCGTGCACGTGCTCGGGCCGGAGCTTGGTCTGACCCAGCCCGGCATGATGATCTGCTGTGGCGACTCGCACACGTCCACCCACGGCGCCTTCGGATCCCTGGCGTTCGGCATCGGCACGTCGCAGGTGCGCGACGTGCTGGCCACGCAGACCCTGGCCATGAGCCGGCTGAAGGTGCGCAAGATTGAGGTGACCGGGAAGCTGCGGCCCGGCGTGTACGCAAAGGACGTGGCGCTGTTCCTCATCAACCGCCTGGGCGTGAAGGGCGGCGTGGGCTTTGCCTACGAATATGCGGGTGAGGTGATCGAGCGCTTCACCATGGATGAGCGCATGACCCTGTGCAACATGAGCATCGAGGGCGGCGCGCGCGCGGGCTACATCAACCCGGACGAGACGACGTACGCGTACCTGAAGGGCCGTCGCTACGCGCCCACGGGAGCCAACTGGGACCGCGCGGTGGCCTACTGGAACTCGGTGCGCAGCGACGCGGACGCCGAGTACGCGGACGTCGTGCGCTTTGACGGCGCCGAGATCGAGCCGATGGTGACCTGGGGCATCACCCCCGGGCAGTCGGTGGGCGTCGGCGGCAAGGTGCCCACCCTCGAGGCCTTCCCCCCCACGGAGCGAGAGACGGCGGAAGAGGCGTACCGCTACATGTCCTTCGAACCGGGGCAGCCCATCTCGGGCACCAAGGTGGATGTGGCCTTCATCGGCTCCTGCACGAATGGCCGCCTGAGCGACTTCGAAGAGGTGGCGCGCCTGATCCAGAAGAGCCAGCGCAAGGTCGCCCCCGGCGTCCGCGCGCTCATCGTGCCCGGCTCACACAACGTGCGCGCGGCCTTGATCGAGCGCGGTTATGACAAGCTCTTCACCGACGCCGGCTTCGAGTTTCGTGAGCCCGGCTGCTCGATGTGCCTGGCGATGAACCCGGACAAGCTGTCGGGGCGTCAGGTCTGCGCCTCCTCCTCCAACCGCAACTTCAAGGGCCGTCAGGGCTCGCCCAGCGGGCGCACCTTGCTGATGAGCCCCGCCATGGTGGCAGCCGCAGCGCTGGCGGGCAGCGTGACAGACGCGCGTCAGCTGTTCGAGCTGCACTGAGCCGAGCCCAGGCAAGGACGACAAGAGACTATGAGCACTGCAAAGCTAGACACTCGCCGCATCGTCATCGAGGGCACGGCCGTGCCGGTCCGGGGCGACGACATCGACACCGACCGCATCATTCCGGCGCGCTATCTGCGCACCGTCACCTTCACGGGCCTGGGCGCGCACGCCTTCGAGGACGATCGCGCCGAGCTGGCTAAGGCCGGCAAGCAGCACCCGCTGGACGTGCCGGCCTACGCCGGCGCCCGGGTCCTGATCGCAAACAAGAACTTCGGCTGCGGCTCCTCGCGCGAGCACGCGCCCCAGGCGCTCATGCGCTGGGGTCAGGGTATCCAGGCCATCATCGCCGAGAGCTTCGCGGAGATTTTCAACGGCAACTGCTTCTCCCTCGGCATCCCCTGCGTGCGGGTCGACGAGGCGACCTGCCAGGCCCTGATGGCCGCCGTCGAGAAGGACCCGAGCTTGCTGGTACGGATCCACCTGGATCGCAGCGTGCTGGAGGCCGGCACCCTTCAGGTGAATTTCGAGATGCCCTCGGGCGTGCGGCAGCGTTTCCTGGAGGGCTCCTGGGACTCCACTGCCGAGCTGATGGCCAATTTGCCGGAGATTCAAGCCACGGCGGCGCGTCTGCCCTACGTCAATGGGTTTGTCGCCTGAGGGTGCATTGCCGCACCGCCGGCGCGGTGTTAGGAATTTAGTCTGGTAGGAAGGTAGACATGGCTGTTCTGGAAATCCTGAAGTACCCCGACCCGCGGCTGCGTCAGGTGGCCAAACCGCTCGAGCAGGTCACCGATGAGACTCGGAAGATTGTCGAGAGCATGGCGGAGACCATGTACGCGGCCAATGGCTGCGGGCTGGCCGCTCCTCAGGTGGGGATCGACTCGCGGATTTTCGTCATCGACGCCGCCGGCGAAGGCGAGCCCAGTGATCTCAGGGTCTTCATCAATCCCGAGATCGTGAAGACGGAGGGTGGCCTGACCTGGGAGGAGGGGTGCCTCTCCTTCCCGGGCGCGACGGAGGAGATCCGCCGCGCAGAGCGCGTGACGGTGAAGGCGCTGGATCAGTTCGGCAACCCCTTCGAGCTCCAGGCGGACGGCCTGCTCGCGATCGCCATCCAGCACGAGAACGATCACCTGAACGGCGTGTTGATGATCGACAAACTAAACGCCCTGCGCCGGCGCCTCGTCAGCCGCAAGGTCAGCCGCGCCCTGCAGGAAGAGGCGTCGCAGTCCTGACCAGCGCCAGCTGCGCCGCATAGAGCCAGGAAGACGGGCCGCGCCAAGCGGCCCGTCGTCGTTTTGTTGGCCGCTCAGGACGGGGTGGCGCGATGGAACAACGTGGCATCCACCTGGATGCCGCGGCTCCGCAGCTCGTCCATCAGCTTGGGCTCCGGGCCAGACGCCACGAAGGTACCCTCCACGGAGCCCCCCGTTGCCGTGCGCTCGGCCACGAAGGAGAAGATCTCCAGCAGCTGAATGCTCCCGCTCGGATCGCACGTCGG
This sequence comes from Polyangiaceae bacterium, assembly GCA_025937895.1. GTDB lineage: Bacteria > Myxococcota_A > Polyangia > Polyangiales > Polyangiaceae > SZUA-265. Next base: position 16,432 of record JAICQL010000178.1, read on the forward strand.
CTCGATGATGCGCCGCACGCGGTCGCGCCCGTCGCTGTACGAGCCCACCTCCAGCACCAGATCGAAGCTGCTGACCAGGTTTTGCCGCGCAGTATCCACGCTCACCCCCGGGCTCGCCGCAGCGTGGCTGGTAGCGAGCCGAGTCAGGCCCTGCTCGACGTCATTGCAGTGCATACCAGCCAGCACGCCGTTGGCACCGCGAACGATCGCCTCCAGCACGGCCGTCAGAGTGCGGCCCTCCAGGCGCTCCACCACCAGGCTGCTCTCGGGAATGGACGCCGCAAAGTCGACGAGGCGCGTCTGATCCAGGGCGGCCGTGGCCAGATCCAGGCGAATGGCGGTGGCGGCGGAGCCCGCCAGCTGAAAGTGCTCGTCCAGGATCACCAGCTGGCGTTCGACCATGGCATCGCTGAGCGCACTGAGGACGCGCGCCACGCTCGCCGGCCGCGCTCCGAGCACCAGCACGTTGCCTCGCACCGTCATGCAGTGGGTCAGAAAGGTGGCGATGGCACGCGAGATCGTGCCCTCCCGCACCAGCTCGTCCAGCGTGCATTC
>JAICQL010000150.1 GCA_025937895.1 Polyangiaceae bacterium
CTTGCAGCGGGCCCTCCTGATGCCGCGCAGCGCCCGCAGGGTGACGAGCCCCTTCCTCGCTCGCTCGTCTGGTGGCGCACTTTCTGTGCGGGCGTTCAGTGTTGCACCGGGCGCGACCTGCGCGCGCTGGCGGCAACTACCGGTAGTCAGGCTGCTTTCCGCGTTGGCGGCCGGGCGTGGTTCCGCTGGGCAAGCCGGCCAGCAGCGACTAATCAGTGCGCATGTCGACTCAGCCGGAACCTGCCGCGGGGGCTGCCCCGCAGGCTCTCTGTATCAACCCCGAGGAGCTGCCCAAGCACTTCGACTCCGCGGACGCCGAGCGCCGCTGGGACGCTGCCTGGCAGGCGTCTGGCATCTATTACTACGACCCGGAGCGCCCGCGCGCGGAGACGTTCGTGGTGGACACGCCGCCGCCCACCGTCTCCGGCTCGCTGCACGTGGGCCACATGTTCTCGTACACGCACCCGGACATCCTGGTGCGCTTCTGGCGCATGCGCGGCAAGAACATCTTCTACCCGATGGGCTGGGACGACAACGGCCTGCCCACGGAGCGCCGCGTGCAGAACTACTTTCACGTGCGCTGCGAGCCGCACGTGCCCTACGAGCCGGGGCTGAAGCTGGCGGAGGCTAGCGATGCGGTGCGCAAGGAGCGGCCGCGGCTGGTCTCACGCGCCAACTTCATCGAGCTCTGCCACCAGCTCACCACCGAGGACGAGAAGGCGTTTCACTCGCTGTTCGCACGGCTGGGTCTGAGCGTGGACTGGCGGCAGACGTACGCCACCATCGACGATCACTGCCGGCGCATCGCGCAGCTCTCGTTCCTGGACCTGTACCAGAAGGGCCTGGCGTACCAGACCTGGGCACCCACGATGTGGGACGTGGACTATCAGACCGCCGTGGCGCAGGCCGAGGTGGAGGACCGCGTGCGCCCGGGCGCGTATCACCACATCGAGTTTGGGGTGCAGGGCAGCGAGCGCTCGTTCGTGATCGCCACCACGCGGCCCGAGCTGCTGCCGGCGTGCGTGGGGGTGACGGCCCACCCCAGTGACGAGCGCTACAAGGACTTGTTCGGGAAGCTGGCGCTGACCCCGCTGTTCAAGGTGCCGGTGCCCATCTTCCCGAGCGAGCTGGCGGATCCGAGCAAGGGCACGGGCATCTTGATGGTGTGCACCTTCGGTGATCAGACGGACGTGCTCTGGTGGCGCGAGCAGAAGCTGAAGCTGCGGCAGATCATCGGTCTCGACGGGCGGTTGATCCCGATCACGTACGGCGCCGAGGGCTACGAGAGTGAAGACGCCGAGCAGGCCAATCGTTACTACGCCCAGCTGACGGGCAAGAAGCTGCAGGCGGCACGCGAGCAGGTGGTGCTCGCGCTGCGCGATCCGGCGGGCAGCGCCACCGGCAAGGGCGCGCCGCTGCAGAAGGAGCCGGAGAAGATCGAGCACCCGGTCAAGTTCTACGAGCGCGGCGATCGCCCGCTGGAGTTTCTGTCCACCCGGCAGTGGTTCGTGCGCCTGCTGGACAAGAAGGCGGAGCTGATCGCCAAGGGCGCGGAGATCGACTGGCGCCCCGAGCACATGGGCGTGCGCTACCGCGACTGGACGCAGGGGCTCAATCAGGACTGGTGCGTGTCGCGCCAGCGCTACTTCGGCGTGCCGATCCCGGTCTGGTACCGCATCGATCAGAATGGGCAGACGGACTACAGCAAGCCGCTGCTGCCCGAGCCGGCGCAGCTGCCCATCGATCCCTTCACGGACGTGCCCCCCGGCCTCCAGGAGGCCGATCGCGACAAGCCCGGCGGCTTCACCGGCGAGACGGACATCTTCGACACCTGGTTCACCAGCAGCATGACCCCGCAGATCGGCTCGCACTGGGGCACCGATGGCGCGCGGCACCAGCGGCTGTTCCCGGCGGACGTGCGGCCACAGTCGCACGAGATCATCCGCACCTGGGCCTTCTACACGATCGCCAAGGCGCTCTGTCACGAGAACACGGTGCCCTGGCACAACGTGATGATCTCCGGCTGGATCCTCGATCCGGACCGAAAGAAGATGAGCAAGAGCAAGGGCAACACCGTCACCCCGGCGCACCTGCTCGATGAATACGGGGTGGACTCCTTCCGCTACTGGGCCGCGGGCGCGCGCCTGGGCGCGGACACGGCGTTCGATCCGCAGACGTTCAAGATCGGCAAGCGGCTGGTGACCAAGCTGTTCAACGCCGCCAAGTTCGTGCTGGGGCACCCGGGGGAGCTGCACCCCATCAGCAGCGAGCTGGATCGCGCGTTCGTGGCCAAGCTGGCGCGCATGGTGGAGAAGGCCACTGCGGACCTGGAGGAGTACCGCTACGCCAACGCGCTGGAGGCGGTGGAGCAGTTCTTCTGGTCGCAGTTCACCGATACGTACATCGAGCTGGCCAAGCCGCGCGCCTGGGGCGCGCAGGGCTCGGCAGCGGAGCGCGGCTCGGCGCTGAGCGCGCTACGGCTGGGCCTGAACGTGCTCCTGCGCTCCTTTGCGCCGATGCTGCCGTACATCACCGAGGAGATCTGGTCGTGGGTGTACGCGCAGGAGACGCGGCAGCCCAGCATCCACAAGGCGCCGTGGCCCGGCAGCAGCGACTTTGCCGGCGTCGCCGCTCCCGATAACCAGAGCTCGTTCGACCTGGCGATGGCCTGCTACAACGCCATCAACAAGGCCAAGAGCGAGGCGGGGGTGTCCGCCGGCAGGGTCGTGGCGAAGCTGACCTTGAAGGCCAACGCCGCCACCCTGGCGGCGCTCGCGCCGGTGCTGAGCGACGTGGTGGGCGCGGCGCGCTGCCAGACCCACGACACGGCGGAGGACGCCGCGCTGGCGGACGGCGTGTTCACCGTCGCTGACGCCGTGTACGCGGAGAAGAGCTGATTGAACGCGCTGGCGCGCCGCCGGGTGCGAGCGGGTGCAAGCCGCCGTGCGCCAGGTGGCGTGCTGACGGCGTGCGGCGTGCTGGCGCTGTGCAGCGCGCTGGCGCTGGGCGGGTGCCATCGCGATCCACCGGTGCAACGCCGCGGCCCCACCCCGCGCGAGGAGGCCGCGGCGCTGCTGGAGCAGGCGCGGCGGGACGTGGAGCAGGCGGCGCCCGAGGTGAGGGAAGGCGCCTCGCTGCGGCTGCCCTCCGGCGAGGCGGGTGCGCTGCCGCTGCTGATCTTTCTGCACGGACTGGGCGGCTCGGGAGAGGAGCTCAGCCGCGGGCTGCACCTCGTCGAATATTCGGAGCAGCTCGGCTTTGCGTACCTGGCTCCCGACGGTGTGGTCGACGGCTCGGGCCGCCGCTTCTGGAACGCCAGCCCGAGTTGCTGCAACTTCGAGCAGCGGGACGTGGACCACATCGGGATGCTGCGCGGCTGGATCCAGGACGCGCTGAAGAATCCCAGGCTGGATGCTGGGCGCGTGTACCTGGTGGGCTACTCGAATGGCGGCTTCCTGGCGCATCGCGCCGCCTGCGAGCTGGGCTCACTGCTGCGCGGCATCTACAGCATCGGCGGCGCCGGCCCCAACCCGGGCCAGGCATGCAAGCCCGAGCGTGGCCCCAGCATCGTGGAGATCCATGGCGACGAAGACGCCATCGTCTCGTTTGAGGGTGGCCATCTGTTCGCCGATCGCCGGCGTCCGGCGCACCCCTCATCGGAAGCGACCGTGCGCGCCTGGAGCAAGCGAAACGGCTGCGGTGCGCAGCCGAACGTTCGCGCGGATCTCGATCTGGAGCCGCGCATCCCGGGCGCGGAGACCCAGGTGCTGGCGTTTCCGGACTGCACGGGTAATCCGGTGGAGCTCTGGCGCATTCGCGGGGGCGGGCACGCGGCGGGCTTGAGCCGGCTGACGGTGCTCGAGATCTGGCAGCACCTGCAGGCGCGCAAGTAGGCGCACCTCGTCGCATTTTGGTGTGCGCCGGGGCAGCTTGCATTTGTCTTGATCCAGTTGTACCATTGGATCAAGTGGTACATGTGGTGCCGTTGCTACGGGGGGTACACGTACCGCGTGCCGAGCTGCGCCGATGGAAATCACGATCGACATTGACAGCCCCGTGCCGCAGTTCGAGCAGCTCATCGAGCAGATCAAGGCGGCCGTCACGGCGGGTGTCTTGAGGCCGGGCGATGCGCTGCCGTCGATCCGGCAGCTCGCCAACGATCTCGATCTCAACAGCAAGACGGTGGCCAAGGCCTACAAGCTGCTGGAGCGGGATTCGATCATCGAGGCCAAGGGCTATCGCGGTAGCTACGTCCACCCGAAGGCCAAGGCCAACTGCAAGCTCAACTTGCAGGAGTGGACGCTGCGCAAGCTCGGCGAAGCCATCGCCGAGCTGCGCGAGGCAGGCGTGACCGATTCGGAGATCCGCAACGCGTTCGCCGGCGTCATGAGCCGGCAGCCAACGGCAAAGTGAGGTGCTTCTTGACGGAGGTCTATGCGTTTCTCGCAGCGCTCACGGCGCAGATACTGGCCATGTCCGTGCTGTATCCCAGCTGGTTCACCCGCTACTGCCGCATGCAGGTGAGCAGCATCCCGGCCGAGCGCCTCGCGCAGGTCTTTCCGGGCGTCGACACCCAAGGTGCCAGCGAGCGCTTCTTGACCGTGTATCGGGCGCTCAATGCGCTGATCGTGGTGCTCGGCCTCGCGCTGCTGGCCTGGCTATACAGATACATGCAGCGCCCGGACTGGGCTGACGGACCCGTGGAGACGCTGGCGGCGGGGTATTTCGTGGTCCAGGTCTTGCCGCTCGGTCTCATCCTCTGGGTAGTCATCAGGCTGAACCTGACCCTGGTGAAGCGGCTCCTGGAGCGGAAGCGGCGAGCCGTGCTCGAGCGCCGGGGGGTGTTCGACTTCGTCTCGCCATTCAGCGTCTTCCTCGCAGGCCTGGCTTACCTGCTGTTTGTGGCCCTGGTGGTCTATATCGAGGCGCATCCCTTCGCTGGATTTGCGGGTTATCTCAACATCGGCATCGTCACCTTCCTGTACGCCCTCAATGCCTCGGTCGTGTACGCGACGGTGTACGGAAAGAAATTCAACCCGCTCGAGACGCATGAGCGCCGCATCCACAGGATCGGCCTGACGGTGAGAGCTTGCGTCTACTCGTGCATCGCCTGCGTGGTGTTCCTGTCGCTCAACTTCACTCTCGTGCTGCTCGATCTGCGGCGCTGGGAGCCGTTTGCGCAGAGCGTGTTCTTCGTGGTCTGCGCGTTCATCTGCCTCATGGGGCTGGCCCCGCCCCCGCACCGGCCGGGGCAAGGCCCGGCACCGGCGGGGGACTGACCGCAACGTCACTCAATCGTTGTCGTCGTCGTCGTCGTCGTCATCGTCGTCGTCGTCGTCGTCGATGTCATCGTCATCGCCGTCATCGTCATCGCCGTCGTCGTCATCGCCGTCATCGCCGTCATCGCCGTCATCGCCGTCGTCGTCATCGTCATCTGCGTCATCGCCGTCGTCGTCGTCCGCTTCCACGTCCACGATCGTGCCGTCGGGTGCGACCTCGACCTCCACGAAGCCGGCGCCGGTGTCCACGGTGACCTCGAACTCGCAGCCGTCATCGATCTCGACCTCGACCGCGGTCCCGCCGGCCTCTGCCTCGGCCAGCCCCCGAGCTTCGTCCGCCGAGATCGCGTTCGTGCAGTCGAGGTTCTCGTCCAGATCGTCATCGTCGTCGCCGTCATCGTCTTCGGGGAAGCTGCCGATGATCTCGCCGGTGGTGGCGTCGACGTGCACCTCCAGCACCGAGCCATCGGCCAGGCGCAGCTCGATCTCGTAGCGGGGTGCGTCGACGTCCCCATCCAGGTCGGCCTCCAGCACCTGGCTGCCCGGATTCGCGCCGAGCGCCACGTCCGTGGCTTCTTCGAGCGAAATCGCCGCGCTCGCCACCTGCGCCTGGAGCAACTGGCGCGCTTCCACGGCCCCCGAGGTGGGTGCCCCGGCGTTGCTCGTTGCCCCCGGGGTGGCCGGATCGGCCGCGGAGGAGCTGGCGGCGCCGCGACCCGTGGTGAGCTCGCTGCCGTTGCTGCCGCCACACGCGAGCAGCAGCGCGGGCACTGAAAGGACTCGGATCAGCTTGATTTTCATGGTTCTTTCCTCGCAACCCGGCAGAACGCTCTCGCCGGCCATCGTGCTCTTGAGTGAACGAGCGCGGGCAGACGGCTCAGGTTTTTGGCGGCCAGCGAGGGCTGACGAAATTTGAGCCGTCCGGCGCGGCTATGCTCACTCAGTAAACGGCCCCGGCAGACCTCTGCCGGCCCACCATCCGGCGCAGAATGCGATTGGTCCGCACGACGAGAACAGCCCCGCCCGAGGTGCGCCGCGCGACGGTCGTGCACCTGCCGGTGCTCGCCACGGATGAAGAGGTGGTCGCGGCGATCCGCGCGGGCGAGCCCGCAGGCGGTGCCGCACTGTATGACCGCCACCACGCCTACGTGCGCCGCGTGCTGCTGCGCGTGCTGGGCCCGGATGCAGACTTGCACGATCTGATTCAAGACGTGTTCGTGGCCGCCATCGACTCGATCGAGCGCCTGCTCGACCCTGGAGCGCTGCGCAGCTGGCTGGCCGCGATCAGCGTGAACTGCGTGAGGGTGGAGCTGCGCCGCCGCACCCGCAGCCGTCGCATCAGCCTCTTGCCGCAGCACGAGCTGCCCGACGTCGCCTCACCGAGCAACGCACCCGAGGTGGATGATGCCGTGCGCGCCACCTATCAGGTGCTGGGCCGCCTCGCGCCGGACGAGCGCATCCCGTTTGCCCTGCGCTTCATCGAGGGCATGGAGCTGACGGAGATCGCCGGCGCGTGTCAGGTGTCGCTGGCCACGGTGAAGCGCCGCCTGGCCAGCGCGCAGAAGAAGTTTGCCAGCATCGCCCGCTCGTACCCCGAGCTCGGCGCGTACGTGGAGGGCAGGCCGTGACCGAGAGCAAGCTGGCCGAGCTGGGCGCGCGGGTGGCGGCGCACGAGGATGCGTTGCCGCCGCCGGCACCGTCGGAACAGACGCGGCGTCTGCTCGCGGAGCGCGCCGCGGCGCGGCTGCGGCCGCCGCGGGTTGCGCGCCGCGCGTTCCCGCTCTGGGCGCGGCTCTCCCTGGCGGCGCTGCTCTCGGTGGGGCTGTTCGTGCTGAGCGAGGCCGTCAGCTGGCGGCAGCCGCTCAGCTTCACCGTGGGCACGGCGGGCCAGGCTGGCCTGCTGATGGCGTGGGAGTCTGCGCCCCCGGATGCTCAGCTGCCAATCCGTTTCTCCGACGGCACCTACGTCGAGCTCGAGCCGAACGCGCGAGCGCGGGTCGTCGCCGTGGGGCGCGCCGGGGCCGAGCTCGTGATCGAGTCGGGGCGCGCGCACCTGGCCGTGGTGCCTGCGCGCCTGCGGCTGCCGGGCGAGAGCGCCTGGCGAGTGAACCTGGGGCCGTTCGAGGTCGAGGTGAAAGGCACGCGCTTTGACGTGCAGTGGGATCCGCACGCGGGCGAGCTCGCGCTCGATCTGCTGGAGGGCAAGGTGACGGTCAGCGGCTGTGAGTCGGGCCAGGCGCACACGCTCGTCGCTGGTCAGGGCTTGCGCGCGTCTTGCCGCGAGCGCGGCTGGACCGTGCTGGCCCTGAGCGAGCTGGCCCAGCGCGAGGCGCCGGCCACGGCGGTCGCAGAGGAGCTGAGCCCAACTGCTGCGGTCCAGGAGCACGTCTCGCAGGCCTTCGTGGAGGAAGCACCGCCGGCGGTAAAGGCCGCTCCGAAGCCGCCGCCTCGCCCGCGGCGCGGAGCTGCAGCTCCGAGCACCAGCCAGCCTGGCTGGCAGCAGCTGGCCCGCGACGGGCACTACCAGGCGGCGTATGCGGCGGCGCTCGCCGCCGGCTTCGAGCGCGTGAGCGCGCGCGCCAGCGCTGGCGAGCTGGTGCTGCTGGGCGATACGGCCCGGCTCCAGGGCGACGTGGAGCGTGCGCGGCAGGCCTACGGCAGCGCGCGGGAGCGCTTCGCGGGCAGCACGGCCGCCGGTAACGCTGCCTTCGCCCTCGGCCGCCTCGCGGTGGAGTCCGATCCGGGCGAGGCTCGGCGCTGGTTCGAGCAATATCTGCGCGAGCAGCCGCGCGGCGCGTTCGCTGCGCCGGCGGATGACTGGCTGTTCGAGCTGGCTGCCAGGGCAGGGGATGCCGAGCGCATGCGGGACGTGGCCAGCAGCTACCTGCGCCGCCGCCCGGCGGGCGCTCACGCAGCAGACGCTCGCCGCATCCTGGACGCCCCGCCATGAGCAGAGCGGCTGGCGCGCGGCTCCAGGCGGTGCTGCTGGCGCTGGCCGTGTCTGCGAGTGTCTTGCCCTCGGCCGCGCAAGAGGCGGAGCGCGTCTCGCTCGGCGATGGCGGCAGCCCGGAGCTCGCGCGCAAGCTGCGTGCGGAGCTCGCCTACGCTGGCTTCAGCGCGGTCGAGACCGGCAGCGGTACGGCGCCGGCCAGCATCCTGGTGCTCTCGCCGGAGCGAATCGAGCTCAGCGTGCAGGGCGTGGCGGACGGCGCTGCCTTCACGCAGACCCTCGAGCGGGCCCCCGGCGAGGGTGACTCGTTTGCGCTGCGTGCCGTGGAAGCGCTGCGCGCTCGCTTGACGGACGTGGGCTGGAAGCTGCCCGAGCACTCCGCCTCGCAGCTCGAGCTCGCCGCGCCGCCGGAGCCAGCTGCCGCACCGCCGATTCTCGATGAGCAGGCTGCTACGCCAGTCGAGGCCACCCCTGCCGCGACGGAGGCGGCCGCGCCCGAGCTTGGCCTGTGGCTGGGCGGGGGCGCCATGGCTTCCTGGTCGCCCGGGGGGCTCGCCGTCGCGCCTCACGCGGCGCTCTCCCTGCGCGCCGAGCTCGGTCGCAGCTGGGGCGCCATGGTGCTGGCTCAGCTGCCGCTGCTGGATCTAGAGATCGAGGCGGATGAAGGCGAGGCGCGGATCGCCTGGACGGCGCTCTCGGCAGCCATCGATCGTCGCTTGCCGCTGAGCGCGCCGTGGTTCGCCAGCCTGGGGCTGGGCGCGGCGCTGTTCGTGGTGGACGCAGTGGGCGAGGCGCAGCCGCAGTTCAGCGGCCGCCACGAGCGCCTCACCTCGGGCGCAGGCTTCGCGGCGCTGAGCATCGGGCGAGAGCTGAACGACTGGCTGCGACTGCGGGCGCTGGCGATGGCGGGGGCCGCTGCACCACGAGCGCTGCTGCGCTTCGATGGCCGCGAGGTGGCCAGCCTCGGGCGTGCCGTCGGCTCGCTCGGGCTGCAGCTGGAGCTGGGCTGGCCTGTGCTCGAGGCGGCGTCGCCATGAGGGTGCTGCGGCTCGCGCTGCTCGGCGCGCTGGGTGCCGTGCTCTCGTCCGGCGCGAGCGGCTGCGGCGAGGTGAGCGCCGATCTGATTGTGCGCGAGACCGAGCAGCCCGGCTGCCTTGGCGCTGCCAATTGCGCAGGAGCCACCCCGGTCTGCGAAGTGGCCACGGGGGCCTGCGTGGGCTGTCTGGACGCGAGCGACTGCGCCGCGGAGCAGATCTGCGCCGTGCCGGCGAAGCGCTGTGTGGCGAGCTGCCTGGGCAGCGAGGCGGTGTGCGGCGGCGTGCGCCCCACCTGCGACCAGCAGAGCGGCGCTTGCCGGGCTTGCAGCAGTGACGAGGAGTGCCCGCAGGGTGCGCCTCGCTGCCAGGGCTCGGGGGCGTGCGTCACCTGCCTGGAGCGAGCGGATTGCGATCAGGGCTCCGACCTGCCGCTGTGCGATACAGACTCCGGGCGATGTGTCGAGTGCCTGGTCGATGGCCACTGCGATGAGCTGGGCGAGCGCTGCAGCCGCGTGCTCGGGCGCTGTGCTCAGCCCTGCAGCGCGGAGCTCGGCTGCAGCGACGAGCCGATCTGCGATCTCGATCTCGGCTTCTGCGTGGAGTGCCGGCAGGACAGCGACTGCGAGGACGACGAGGTGTGCCGCAGCTCCGAGTGCATCGAGCTGGACGACGACGATGATGACGATGACGATGACGACGACTGAGCTGCGGCGCGGCGACCTTCGGCCTCAGACCTGCAGCTTGCGGTAATCGAGCAAGGCTCCGCTCGGCTCCTTCAGCGCCAGCTCGAAGGCTCGGAGCAGCGCGGGTGCCACCGCGTCGGGCAGCGGCATGTCCGGCGTGCCGCGCGCGGCGATCAGGCGCTCCAGCGAGGGATACAGCCGGCGCTGCTCCGCGGTGGTGTTGGCCAGATCATCCTGCATGCGGGTCTGCACGATGCCCGGCATCAAGGAGCAGAAGTGCGTCTCCGGGCGCTCGGCGGCATAGAGCTGGATCAACATCGCAAACGCCGCCTTGCTCAGCGAGTAGCCGCCCCAGCCGCGGTTACCGCGCACGGCGGCGCCGGAGGAGATGGCCACCACCTGGCGGACCGAAAGGCCCGAGCTGAAGAGCTGATCGAGCAGCAGCTTGTTCGACCAGGTGTTGACGTCCATCACCCGCTGCAGCTCGGCCAGCGAGGTGTCGACCAGATCGCGCGGCGTGGCGCCGATGGCGGCGTTGAGCACCACGCGATCGAGCGCGCTGACCCCTGTGAGCAGCGACTGTACGGCTCCTGTGATCGTATCGAGCTGGCCGAGATCGACCTGCTGCTCGCGATAGCGCGTGCGCCCGGCCAGCGGCGACGGGCGGCGCTGCAGCGCGAAGACGCTGTGCCCGCGGCTGAGCCACAGCTCCGCCAGGGCCAGGCCAATGCCGGAGCTGGCACCGGTGATCAAGATGGTCTCGGACTGTGCCATGCGGGCCTCCTCCTCTTTCTTGCCGTCAGTACCCGAGCAGCTCCAGCTTGCGAGCGCAGTCATTGCACATCGCCGCCTGGCTGCGCAGATCGCCGCCCAGATCGGCCAGCGCCGCGCGGCCCAGGCTGGCCGCGGGCAGGGCCTTGCTGGAGCGGCGCCCGAGCAGCTCGCTCAGCCGCCCGAGCTCCCGCTTGCGCTCCAGGTCCGCGGCGTCGGCGGCCAGCTTGCCCTCGATCCGCGGGCGCGCCAGCAGCTCTCTGCACAGCTCGACGACCCGCTCCGCGTGCTGGCGCTCTTCACCGCTCAGCGACTCCGCCAGCCCTGCCACCCGCTCCAGCACGAGCTGATACGCGAGCAAGGGAGCCGCGGGCTCGAACATGACCGCCAGGGTGCTGCGCTCAGCCGCGCGGTGGCGGGTGTGTGGGGGAGAGGCTGGCCGCTACCGTGGGATTGCCGGGCGCTACCCGGTCTCCCTTGCCGATCACGGTGACCCCGCTCTCGGAGATGGTGTAGCCGTTCTGCCGATCGCGCTCGTGATCCACGCCGATCTGCGCGCCCGGCGGCACCACCACGCGCTTGTCGATGATGGCGCGCCGCACCACCGCGCCGCGCCCGATGCGCACGTCGTGCATGATCACCGAGTCTTCCACCAGCGCGCCGCTGTGGATGGTGGTGCCGGAGGACACGATCGAGCGGCGCACGGTGGCGCCGGAGATGACGACCCCGGAGGAGATCATGGAGTCGAGCGCGGTGCCGCGCCGGCCGTCGTCGTCGAACACGAACTTGGCCGGCGGCAGCGAGCCCGGGTTCGTGTGGATCGGCCACTCCTTGTTGTAGAGGTTGAAGATGGGGTGCACGCTGATCAGGTCCATCTGCGCGTCGTAGTAGCTGTCGAGCGTGCCGACGTCGCGCCAGTAGCCGCGATCGCGCTCGGTGGAGCCGGGCACCAGGTTGGACGCAAAGTCGTACACACCGGCCTCGCCCGCCTCGGCCAGGGCGGTCACGATGTCGCCGCCCATGTCGTGGGCGCTGCCGCTGTTGCGCGCGTCGGCGCTCAGCGCTTCGATCAGGGTCTCCGCGCGGAACACGTAGTTGCCCATCGAGGCCATCACCTCATCCGGGCTGTCGGCGAGGCCCGGCGGGGACGTGGGCTTCTCGCGGAAGCGAGAGATCCTGCCGTCGGGGCGCTGCTCGATCACCCCGAAGCGCTCGGACTGCGAGCGCGGCACGCGGATGCCCGCCACCGTCAGGCCCGCGCCCGAGCGGATGTGCGCGTCAATCATCTGCGAGCAATCCATGCGGTAGACGTGATCGGACCCGAACACCAGGATGTGATCCGGCTTCTCGTCGCGGAACAGGTTCAGGTTCTGGTACACGGCGTCGGCCGAGCCCTCGAACCAGCGCTTGCCCAGGCGCATCTGCGCCGGCACGCTCATCACGTAGTCGTTGAACAGGGCGGGCAGGCGCCAGGTGGTGGCGATGTGGCGATCGAGGCTGTGGCTCTTGTACTGGGTGAGCACGGCGATGCGCCGCACGCCGGCGTTGACCAGGTTGCTCAGCGCAAAGTCGATCAGGCGGTAATTGGCGCCGAATGGCACTGCGGGCTTGCAGCGATCCCGAGTGAGGGGCATGAGCCGTTTACCCTCGCCACCGGCGAGGACGATTCCGAGAACGTGAGGGCGCTTCACCATGCGGCGCCTAGAGTGCTTCGGCCGCGTACGTTGGGCAACGCCGAAACGGCCCGCAAACGGTCGAAATTTAACAGCCGGCGCGCGCATTCCCGAAACATCGTGATGGCTGGCGAGAGGCGGCCAGAGCCGGCGAGCCCGATTGGACTGGCTCCGGCCACCGCGGTTCCAGTCACCCTGGCTGCTGCCTCCGTGCGCCCGGCAGCGGGGCGTGCTGGCGACCCCGCCGAGGCACTCTGCCGCTGCCGGTGGGGAGCTCGTTTGCGGCCGGCGGCGTGCGGCGCACATCCTGCGCCGAGCGTCTCCGCAGAGGCCTGGACAGACATGGAAAAGGGGCCCGCGAGGGCGCCACGGCCGCCTGCTCGGGGCGTGTTCCGGCTGTCATCTACTGGAGCCACGGGCTAGAGTCTGTGCGTGTACAATCGGCCTCTTTCCAGCTCCAACGGTCACGGCACCGAGCAAGTGCGGGCCTACGCCGATGGTGAGCTGATCTGCCGCGAGGGCGAGTCGAGCACGGAGATGTTCGTGCTGCGCAGCGGCTCGGTCCGTATCTTCAAGGCGCGCGGGCCCAGCGCTCGCTCCTCGCAGCCGCCGGAGATCGAGCTGGCCGTGCTGCACAAGGGGGACTTCTTCGGCGAGATGAGCCTGCTCGAGGGGCTGCCGCGCGACGCCAGCGCGCAGGCCGTGGGCGGGGCAGAGGTGCTGGTGATGACCCCCGGCGCGCTGCTGGTGCGGCTGCGGCGCGACCCGACGTTTGCCTTCGAGTTGCTGCAGCGCCTGAGCGGGCGGGTGCGCTCGCTCAACGCCCGATTGATCGCCGCCATGGCCGCGCATGAGGAGCTGCGCCCCAGCAACGCAGAGGCGTTGCTGTACCCCACGGACGGCTCGGCTGAGCCCGCCGAGAAGGCGGCGCCCGTGGGGAGCGCTTGAAGGCGCGGGAAAAGGCCCGAGCCATGTGGGGGCCCAGATGATCATCGACGCGCGGCGCGAGCGCCTCCTGGTGGTGTCGGATCTGCACGTGGGCAACCCGTACAGCGCGGCCAGCCGCAACCTGGGTGACTTCTTCGAAGATGCGCTGCAGCGCGGCTACGACGTGTGCATCAACGGCGACGGCTTCGAGATCCTGCAGGCGCGCTTCGCCAGCCTGGCGGCAGACTCCGCCGGGGTGCTGCGCTCGCTGCGGCGGCTGGTGGACGCGGGGCGCAGCGTTTTCTACGTCGTGGGCAACCACGACATCGCACTGGAGAATTTCCTGAGCGCCTGGTCCGGCATCCAGATCACGCCGTTCTTGAACGTGACCTCCGGGGATACGCGCATCCGCATCGAACACGGTCACCTGTATGATCCCTCCTTCGTGCGCAGCCCGCGCGTCTACGAGTGGCTGACCAAGGCGGCCGGGCCGCTCTTGCACTTCTATCCGGACGTGTACCGGGTGTGGACGTCGTACGAGCAGCTGAAGCACCGGCTGCGCGGAGCGCTGCGCGGCAAGCAGGGCTCCGAGAGCCCGTATCACGACGCTGCTCGCATGCTGCTCTTGCGCGGCTTCGATGTGGTGGTGTTCGGGCACACGCACCAGCCGGAGGAGGTCACGTTCGGGCCCAGCCAGCGCTACTTCAACTCGGGCAACTGGCTGCGCGGCGGGACGTACGTGGAGATCGATCACGGCGAGGTGTCGCTGCGCCGCTGGGAGCCGTCGTATGAGCCTGCGGGCCGTGAGATGAGGGCCGCTGGATGCTGATCGCCTTCTGTTCCGATGAGCTCTATCCGGTGCACGCGCGGGTGGAGCGGGAGCTGCTGGAGCGCGGGCACCAGCTGGTCAAGTTCGGCGCGCCGGCGAGCGGGCAAGATGCGCCCTGGGCGCTGTGTGCCGAGCAGGCCGCGCGCGCCGTGGCCAGCGGAGCCTGCAGCGAGGGGATCTTCTTCTGCTGGTCGGGTACCGGCATCTCGATGGCGGCCAACAAGGTGCCGGGCATCCGCGCTGCGCTGTGCACCGATGCGGGCACCGCGCGTGCCGCGCGCAAGTGGAATCACGCCAACGTGCTGTGCCTCTCCAACCGGCTGCTGTCCGAGGATGTGGCGCGGGAGATCCTGGAGGCCTGGTTCGAGGAGTATCCGCGCGACGTGGGCCTAGCGGGGGTCCGTGACCTGAGCACCGTGGAGGCGCGCAGCCTGGCGGGGCCGCCGGAGCGCTGAGTGAACGTGGAGCGCGTCGAGCGCGCCCAGGATCCGCGGCTCGCCGGCTACCGCTGGGTGGCGCAGCCGGCAGAGTTGCTGC
Organism: Polyangiaceae bacterium; assembly: GCA_025937895.1. Taxonomy (GTDB): domain Bacteria; phylum Myxococcota_A; class Polyangia; order Polyangiales; family Polyangiaceae; genus SZUA-265. The sequence continues at coordinate 14,687 of JAICQL010000150.1, forward strand.
GGCGTGGCTGGTTCGTGGCCGAGGGGCGGCTGGTGGTGGAGCGCCTGCTCGCCGCGGAGCGCTACGAGGTCGAGTCGCTGCTCGTGACCGAGAGCGCGCTCGAGGCGCTCTCGCCCGTGCTGGCGCGCCACCCGTTGTCGTCACCTCTCTACGTCTGCCCGCCGCAGCTCTTCGAGCAGCTCACCGGGCACGACTTTCACCGCGGCTGCCTGGGGCTGGTGCGCCGCCCCGAGCCGGTGGCGTGGGTGGAGCTTGCAGCGCGGGCGCGCTCGCTGCTGGTGCTGGAGGGGGTCGCCAATCCCGACAACGTGGGCGGTGTCTTCCGCAATGCTGCCGCGTTCGGCGTGGACGCCGTGTTGCTCGATCCGCGCAGCGCCGATCCGCTGTACCGCAAGGCGATCCGCACCTCGATGGGCGCCACCTTGCGCGTGCCGTTCGCGGTGCTGGGCGCGGGCGGGCTGCCCTGGCCCGAGTGCCTGGCGGAGCTCTCGGCGTGCGGCCTCGAGCTGGTGGCCCTCACCCCGGCCGCGGGCGCGCGCGATCTGGACGAGTTTGCGCTCGCGCACGCGGGCTCGGCTGTCGGCGCGAGCAGCGGGCCGCGGCTGGCGCTGCTGCTGGGGGCGGAGGGCCCGGGCCTGAGCGAGCGCGCACTGGAGCTGTCACAGCACCGCGTGCGGATCCGCATCCGCCCGGAGGTGGACTCGCTGAACCTGGCGGTGGCCTGCGGTATCGCGCTGCAGCGCCTGCAGGGAGCACGCACCCGGGGTTGACGCTGCACGCCCTCGGCGCTCACGACCCGGCGAACGCCGCCCGCAGCCGCTGCTGTAGCTCCTCCGGGGGCGCGCGCTTGGTCTCACACTCCCAGAGCACCAGCACCCGGAAGCCGCGCGCCGCCAGCGCCTCTGCCGCCCGCTGATCGCGAGCGCGATTGCGCGCAAACTTCGCCTCCCAGAACTCGCGATTGCGCCCGGGGGTGGTGGTGGCGCTGCAGCCGTGCCGGTGCCAGAAGCAGCCGTGTACGAACAGCGCCCAGCGCGCCCTGCGATTGGCGAAGTCCGGCGAGCCCTCCAGGTCGCGGTTGTGGGTGCGGTAGTGGTGGCCGAGCGCACGCAGCGCCTTGCCCACCAGCAGCTCGGGCTTGGTTGCCTTCTGTCTCACCCGCGCCATGCGCGCCGAGGTGGCGTCATCCACCTGCAGCACGTGGCCCTCACGCACGCGGTAGCGCAGCGCGGGCTCCGTCTCGGGCTTGGTCTCGGGAGCAGGCGTGGCGCGCTTCATCCGGGCTCAGAAGCGGCTGGCGCCGGGGCGCCCGCCGCGAGCACGTAGCGCCGCCCGAGCTCGCGGCACAGCGCCTCCAGCTCCCGCTGATCGATCGCGTTGAACGCCGCCGGCAGATTGGAGTCCACGTCCAGCACGCCAAGCAGCTGCCCGGCTGGGTTCAGCACTGGCACGACGATCTCCGACAAGGTGGCGCTGGAGCAGGCGATGTGTCCGGGAAAGGCGTTCACGTCCGGCACCAGCTGCGTCTGCCGGGTGCGCGCCGCTGCGCCGCACACGCCTCGCTCGAACGGGATGCGCAGGCAGCCGTGGCCGCCCTGATACGGGCCCACCGCCAGCAGCCGCTCGCCGATCACCCGGTAGAAGCCCGTCCAGTCGAAGTAGGCGAAGGCGCCGTGCAGCGCCGAGGCCACCGTGGACAGGATCGCGATCCAGTCCGTCTCCCCCTCGAGGGACAGCCGGAGCTCCTCGTGCAGCTCGCGGTAGCGGCGGGCACGCTCCTGCTCGCTCGCGGAAGCGGGCAGGCGCGGGGCCGGGGTGGACGGGGACATCGCCACAGTTTCCGACGAGAGCGGGGGGCTTGCACAGAGCTTCGTGCTAGTTGCAGGTATGCTCAGCAGGAGCGCGAGAGCTGCAAGCGCGTGCCGGTTTGTGCCACTCGGCCTGGCCCCGGCGGCATGGCTACCGGTGGTTTTGTGTCTGGGGTTGGCCTGCGATCGCGACGTCGACCCGGGCGGCTCGCTCGAGGGGGCGGATGCTGCTGCTCCGGTAGCGCTGCCTGCCCAGCGCGTGGAGCTGGGCACGGGCTGGCGGGCCTTCGAGCACAGGGAGAATGACGCTCACGTCACCCTGGAGGCGGGGCCACAGGGCGCGCATCACGTCTGGACGAGCTTCCGCTCGTACGGCTTCGAGCGAGACGTGCTGCGCATGTCGCTGTCGATGGGCTGGGACGACGAGCCTGACGTGCGTCAGCTGATGGAGGGTAACGTCGCGGCGTTCCCCATCGTGGACGAAGAAGGGGTGAGCGGGCGGGTCACCCTGGGCTGGCCCGCCGTGGTGCCCGATCCGCTGTGTCAGGACGGGCGCGCCCTGCGCATGGATCTCACCCTGAGCGGCGGAGGGCTGATGGCGAGCGACTCGCGCCGCTGGATCCTGGACGTGCCCGTGGAGTACCGGCCTGAGGAGTGTGCTGCGCCGGCGGAGTGACTCCGCCGGCTCCTGAGTTGCCCCGGGGGGCGACCCTCATTTGGCGCTGAGCACGTCGCCCGGCACCGCCTTGGGCAGCGCGGCGGCGCGCCGCCGCGAGCGCTGGCGGAAGCGGCGCGGCAGCGCCTTCACGTTCTCGATACTGACGTACACGACGGGCACCACCACCAAGGAGAGCAGGGTGGAGCTGATCACGCCGCCGATCACCGCGATGGCCATGGGCGCACGGAACTCGCTGCCCTCCGCGTTGCTGATGGCCGTGGGCAACATGCCCAGGATCATCGCGGCGCTGGTCATCAAGATCGGCCGCAGGCGCTCGGGCCCCGCCTCCAGGATAGCGTCGAGCGGCGTGTCACCGTGATCGCGCACGCGCACGATGGCGCGATCCACCAGCAAGATGGCGTTCTTCGTGACCAGGCCCATCAGCAAGATCATGCCGATGAGGGCGCCCATCGCCAGCGTGTTCTTGGTCAGGAACAGGCCCAGGATGCCGCCCACCAGGGCCAGCGGCAGGGTGACCATGATGGTCAGCGGATGGATGAAGCTCTCAAACTGCGAGGCCAGCACGATGTAGATGAACACCACGCCCAGGAGCAGCGCCACCAGCATGGCCTGGTTGTTCTCTTCCATCATGCGCAGCTGCCCGTCGTAGAAGATGGACATGCCGGGTGCCAGCTGGAGCTGAGCGATGCGCGGCTTGAACTCCTGCGCCACGTCGCCCAGCGGCCGCCCCAGCGGGGTGGCCCACAGGGTGATCTGGCGGTAGCGGTTCTCGCGCTCGATCACCTGCGGGCCCGCGCTGCGCTCGATGTTGACGATGTCGCCCAGCTTCACCGACCCGCGCGGGGTGGCGATGCTCAGGTTGGCGAGCATGCCCGCGTCGGTGCGGTAGCGCTCGTCCAGACGCACCTGGATCGGGATGTCCTGCTTCTGGCCGTCCTGGCGCAGCTTGCCGGCCTCTTCACCCTCGACGGCGGTGCGCAGCGCCATCGCCACCTGCGCGGCGCTCACCCCGCGGTCGGCGGCGCGCGCGCGATCGATCTCCACCGCCAGCTCCGGGCGGCCCGGCGAGTGTCGTACCTGGATGTCGCCCACGCCCGGCGTGCTCTCCAGGATCTTCTCGATCTCGCCGCTGATGCGCTCGATATCCTCGTAGTGCTCGCCGCGCACGTTGATCATGATCGGTGCCTCGGTGGCGGCGCCCTCGACGAAGGCCGGATCCGTCACCGAAATGCGCGCGCCCACCAGCTTCTGCGCTGCCTGGCGCGCCACCTCTTTCAGGTCCGCCAGCGTCTCGCTGCGCTCCAGCTTGGTGCTGGTCACCACCCTCCAGTTGACCTTGTTCACCTGACCGTCGGGGCCCAGGGTGGCGAACACGACCTTGATCTCGGGGTGCGAGAGCAGCTCGCTCTCCACCGCGCGGGTGGCCCGCGCCGTCTCGTCCAGCGAGCTGCCGGCGGGCAGCTCGGCCTCGACCACGAACTGGCCGCGATCCTCCGAGGCCACGAACTCCTCACCCGTCAGCTTGGCGATGAAGCCCATGAAGAACAGGCTGCCGATGGCCAGCGCGCCCACGATCAGCTTGTTGCGCAGCGACCAGCCGAGCAGCGCGCGATACGTCTGCTCCATCTGCCGGTGCCCCCACTCGAAGGGCCGGGTGATGGCCTGCACCAGCGGGCTGCGTCGGGCGCCGGGCTCCGCGGCAAAGCGCGAGGAGAGCATCGGATCGATGGTGAAGGCCACGAACAGCGAGATGATCACGGCCGCCGAGATGGTGATGCCGAACTGGCGGAAGAACTGGCCCACCATGCCCTCGACGAAGGCGATCGGCATGAACACGGCCACGATCGTGGCGGTGGTGGCCATGACCGTCAGCGCCACCTCCTTGGTGCCGTCCAGCGCCGCCTGGCGCGGCGGCTTGCCGCGCTCCAGGTGCTTGAAGATGTTCTCGCGCACCACCACCGCGTCATCGATGAGCAAGCCGATGGCCAGGGACATGGCCAGCAGGGTCATCATGTTCAGGGTGTAGCCGAGCACGTACATCACGAAGAACGTGCCGATCACGCTGGTGGGCAGCGCGACCGCGCTGATCAGGGTCGAGCGCAGATCCAGCATGAAGACCAGGATCACCAGGATGGCCATCAAGCCGCCGAAGACGATGTCCTCCTCGACCTGCTTGATGTTCTCCTCGATGAAGCGAGCCTGATCGATGATCAGCGAGGCCGCCATGCCCTCCGGGAAGGCCTTCTCCAGCTCGGCCATCTTGGCCTTGGTGCCGTGCGCGATCTGGACCGTGTTCTGGCCGGATTGCTTGCGGATCTCGAGAGTGACCGCCTCGTCCCCGTTGACCCGCACCCGGGTGCGCATCTCCTCGAAGCCGTCGAGCACGCGGGCGATGTCACCCAGGCGTACCGCCGAGCCATCGGGGGCGGTGGCCACGATGGTGTCGCGCACCTGGTCCACGTTGTCGAACTCGGCCAGGGTGCGCACGCTGATCTCGCGCGGGCCCTCGGCAAAGTGACCCGCCGGCACGTTCAGGTTCTCTGCGCGCAGCTGCGCCACCACGGCGCCGGGGGTCAGGTTCAGCGCGTCCATGCGCGCGCGGTCGAGCTCCACGTTGATCTGCCGCCGCGCGCCGCCCTTCACGTCCACGGCGGCCACGCCGGGCACTTGCTCCAGCGCGGGCCGCAAGGTCTCGTCCGCGTATTCACGCAGGGCCGAGAGTGAGCCGGGGTGGCGCAAGGTGTACGTCAACACCGGCGAGCCGGAGACGTCGAAGCGCTGGATGATGGGCTCCAGCGTCTCTTCCGGCAGCTGGTAGCGCACCTGGCTAACTCGCTCGCGGACCTCGGCGGCGGCCTCGGACACGTCCACCCCGAGGTGGAACATCACGAACAGCAGCCCCGAGCCCTCGCGCGAGAAGGAGCGCACCCGGTCGAGGCCGTTCAGGCTCACGACCGAGTCCTCCAGCGGCTTGATCACCAGGCTCTCGACCTCGGCCGGGCTGGCGCCGGGATAGGGCACCGTCACCGCGACAGCGGGGAAGGAGACGTCGGGGAACAGCTCGCTGCCTAGGCGGCGGAAGCCCATCAAGCCCAGCACGAGCACGGCCACGCCGAGCATGACCGTGAAGACGGGGCGGCGGATGGCGATGGCGGAGAGGTTCACGGCTGAGCGGCGCCTTTGCCCTTGGAGTTGGCAGGAGCGGCGGCGGGGGCAGCCGCGGCCTGCGCAGGTGCCGCCTGCGCAGCGGCAGCGGCAGCGGGCGCCTCGGACGGCGCAGCCTCGCCCTGGGGCTGTACCACGTCACCGGCCTTC
>JAICQL010000141.1 GCA_025937895.1 Polyangiaceae bacterium
ACAACGACATCAACCGCTTCGTCGCCACGGAGCAGGTGGAGGACGCGGGCTACTCCAGCGCCACCGCAGCGGATGGTGCGCAGGCGGTGGACATGGTCAAGACAGGCAAGTTCGCGGCGGTGCTGCTGGACTGCCAGATGCCGGTGATGGATGGTTACACGGCAGCCGCCGAGATCCGGCGCTGGGAGGCGGGCGGGAGCCGCTTGCCGATCATCGCGCTGACGGCGCACGCCATGCCGGGCGAGCGCGAGAAGGTGCTGAACGCGGGCATGGACGACTATCTCTCCAAGCCGCTGCGGCCGCATGCGCTGGAGCGCATGCTGCGCCGGCACGTGCGCGAGCCGTCCGAGCTGGCCGTGGCGTCGGCCGAGCTGGGCGGCGCCAACGACAACGCGCAGGCGCTGGACGCTCCGGAGCTGGAGGCCGGCATGGCGCGCTCGCACAAGCTGGTGCAGCTCTTCCTGACGCAGATGCCGGGTCAGCTGGACTCGCTGGATGAGGCCATCCAGGCCGCCGACTATGAGCTGGTGGAGAGGCGCGCGCACAAGATGAAGGGCAGCTGCCTGGCGCTCGGCGCACACCGCATGGCCAATGGTGTGGAGGCGCTGCAGCACGAGGCCCGCCACCACGATCCCGAAATGGCGCGCCGGCGTGCACGGCAGGCGCGGGAGCACTTCGCAGACGTGGTCTCCCTCCTGCTGCAGGAGCGCCCGAGCCTCGCACCTCCACCGCACGTGGCCTCTGCTGCTCCGTCGTGAGACAGCCGCACGGGCGCGTGAGCCGGCAGGGCAGATCCTCCCGGCGATGGGGGTAAAGTTTGCGTCGGGGCAACCGGTACCATGAAGCGGATGGCTGGGGCTAGGTGCGGGATACGTGTGCTCTGCCCCGCCTGCGCTCTGGTCGCGCTGGCGCTGGGCTGCACCAGCGCTGCCTCTTCTGGGCCCCATGTCACGCTGGGCGTGCTGTTGCCCTACACGGGTGAGGCGTCTGCGCTCTCCGCAAACCTGGAGAAGGGCAGCCTGCTCGCGGTCGAGGAGATGAACCGTGCCGGCGGTGTGAATGGCCTGCCCGTGGAGATCGTCTTCGGCAACACCTTCAGCGACTCGGAGCGGGCCGTGGATGAGGCGCGAGAGCTGGTTGCGCGCGGCGCCGTGGCCGTGATCGGGCCGGGCGGCGACGAGGGGGCCGAGCCGGTGTTTCACGCGCTGCAAGAGTCCGGCGTGCCGCTGCTCTCGCCGCTGGCGTCGGCGGAGGGTCGGGCGCTGGGCACCGACAGTGCGCCCTGGTTTCGCATGTCGCCGACCACGACCGTGCTGGGGCAGAACCTGGCCAAGGTGGTGAACGCCGAGGGCGTGAGACGGGTGGCGGCGGTGGTTGCGGACGACGTGTATCACGCAGAGCTCGGCGCGGCGTTCGCCGCCCAGTTCTCGCCCCGCTATGGCACGGTGGAGCTGCTGGAGACGGTGAACGAGCAGGCCGTCCACTTCGAGGCGCTGAGCGCCACGCTCGCGGCCCAGCTGGACGCCGGGGTCGAAGGGGTGATGCTCGCGCTGCAGCCGCGCGTGGCCGCGCGCCTTGCCACGGAGCTGCAGGTGCGCCGCGGCTCGCGGCCACCGCCGCGCTGGTTCCTCACCCCGCGCCTGAAGACGGATCTGTTGCTCATCAACGCCAGCCCCGGCGTCTTCGACGGCGCAGTGGGCATCGCGCCGGAGGTCTTCCGGGATGCTCGCGCGGAGTTCGAGCAGCGCTTCGAGGAAGAATCGGGCGACAAGCCCTTCGATCCCACCTTCTACGTGTACGACTCCACCGCCGTGGCGTTGCTGGCGATGGATCGGGCGCTGGCCGGCGGTGACACGCTGCCCGAGGGCATCCCGGCGGCGATCCGGCAGGTGGCGTCCTTCGGCGGGGTGCTGCTGAACTGGGATGACTTCACGCAGGCTCGGGTGACCAATCGAGCACGGGGCGAGCTGCAGTTCAGCGGCTTGACCGGACCCGTGTTGCTCAACACGGACGGCTCCAGACAGATCGGTACGACCTCGCTGTGGGGCGTGCGGGACGAGGCAATTGTAGAGCGAGAAGCATCGCAGAGAAGGCAGTAGTGGAAGGTATGAAGGCACATTCGAGCGCGAAGGTTGCCCTGTCCGTCTTGGTCTTGGCCTTGGGGGCGGGGTGTGGTGGGCAGGGCGATCCGGGAAACGAGCCGGGCAACGCGGGCAGTGGCGGCGGCGGTAACCCCACCGAGACGCGCACGCTCAAGGTGGCGTCGTCCTGGTTCAGCGCCAGCGAGCAGGAGGCTCTGCGGGTCACGCTGAACGCGTTTACGCAGCAGACGGGCGCCAAGGTGGAGGTGGTGCCGCTCGCCCAGGGTCAGTCCGAGCGCACCGTGCAGTACCAGACGAGCGACTGGGACATCGGGCAGGAGAACATGTACGCGCTCGGCAACTCCTTCGCTGATGGCGAGGGCGGCCTGACGGCGCTCGACCTGTCGCAAGAGAGCGAGCTCAGCGAGGGGCTGGCCAAGATCTTCCCGGCGGTGCGCGATGCGCTGATCATCGACTCACAGCTGGTGGGCCTGCCGATGAACCTGCATCGCGAGAACACGCTGCACTACGTCAAATCGCGCATGGCCACGCCGCCCACCAACCTGGCCGAGCTGAAGGCGGTCTGTGATGACTACGTGGTCGGCGGCAAGACGGGGCCGAAGCCGCTGGCCATTGCACCTGCCGACTGGCTGTATCGCATCCTGTTCGAGTCCATGTTGCCGGCGCCCGTCGTGGCCGGCACGTCCGAGGGGCCTCAGCCGTACTTCCTGGCCGCGGCGCAGGTCATCGAGCACTACCGCGATAACGACTGCCTGTGGGTGGCGCCCGAAGAGCATGGCTGGGCGCAGGCCGCGCAGGCGCTGATCGATGGCGAGGCTACGATGTACATCCATGGCGACTGGGCCAAAGGGTACCTGGTGCAGCTGGGCTGGGAGGCGGGCAATGACTTCGACGTCATGCCGGCGCCGGGCTCGGAGGGCGCGTTCTATTATGGCATCGACACCTTTGCCGTGAACAAGAGCTCGCCGCGCAAGGATCTTGCGCTGAAGTTTGCCAAGATCGCGCTCAGCGCTGCCGTGCAGGCCGGCTTCAGCGAGAAGAAGGGCTCCACCCCCGGCATCGTCTTCGACGAGCCGGAGAGCGTGTTCAGCGACCCTTCGCTGCTCACCACGTATTCGCAGCTCGCCGCTGGCCTGAGCACGGGCAGCGCCGTGCCCGTCCCGCGCTGGATGGGGACGGACGGCGGTCCGCTGATGGTGCCGCTGCGCGACGGCACGCGCACCGCCGAGCAGGTCGCCAGCGACTTCATGGGCGTCTATCCGGATTGAGCGTGCCGCGCGGGGCTGAGCCGGTCTCAGCCCCGATGCTATCCGTTGGGTCAGCTCTGTGGATCTGACTCGAGGCGGGGCGCAGGGTTGATGGCTCGCGCCCCGCTCAGCTTTTGTCGCGCCAGGGTCATGGCAAGCACCGCACAGACGATCAAGGCGCCGCCCGCCAGCGCAGCGGGATGCAGCGGCTCACCCAGCACCAGCCAGCCGAGCACCACCGCGACCACTGGATTGACGTAGGCCGTGGTGGACACGCGCGAGGGCGTGCTCACCCCCATCAGCCAGTTGAAGGCGCTGAACGCCAGCAGCGAGCCGAACAGGGTGAGGTAGCCCCAGGCCAGCAAGCTGCGGCCTGATACCGCGCTCGGCTCGAAGCCGCTGAGCTCACCGGCGAGCAGCGATACGATGAGCAACATGGCGCCGCCGCCCAGCATCTGCTGCGCCCCCGAGACCAGCGGGTTTGGGTACAGCTGCTGGTAGCGCACGTACAGGCTGCCCACGGCCCAGCTCGCCGCCGCCACCACCAGCGCCGCGAGCGGCAGCCAGCGCGCCGCGCCGGCCGCGGCTGGATCCGGCCGCAGCAACAGCAACATGCCCGCGAGCCCCAGCAGCACTCCCAGCATCACGCCGCGCACCGGCCGCTGCCCACCCGGGCGCAGCCAGTCGAACACCGCCACGAAGGCGGGCACCCCGGCGATGGCGAGCGCCGCGAGGTTGGACGGCACTGATTGCTCTGCCCAGGTGACCAGGCCGTTACCCGCGGTGAGCATCGCCGTGCCTGCCAGGGTGGCACGCAGCCACTCGCGCGCCGTGCCGGCGCGAGCGCCGCGCGCGCGGAAGAAGCCATAGAGCAGCGCACCGGCCACGAACGAGCGCAGCCCCGCCAGCAGAAACGGCGGAATGCTCTCCACCGCGACCCGGATGCCCAGGTAAGTGGAGCCCCAGATCAGGTAGACCGCCGCGAACGCCAGCAGCTGCAGCACGGGCAGCGGCGAGCGGGGCCCGGCCGGCGCATGGCCTGTAGCGGAGGCTGGCAGTGAGCCTGGTAAAGGGAGAGTCGAGTCGACTAGCTGGGAGTTGCTCATGGGGCCTTTCCAACCACGCCTGGAGGAGCCAGCGGGGGGAGCCCTCTCGAGCCTTCCACCCGCGCGGGCCGGGTGGGTCTTGCTCGCGATCGGTTCAGGATTTCGCGCGCGGCTTCGACCCACGGCCGGCCCGAGAGAGCCAGCGGCGCCAGGCCCACGCAGGGCTGGGAATGGGGCGGAGGAGCGAAGCCACTTGGCTCAAACTCTAGGGCGCGAGCCTCGAGCGTCAAGCTGCGGCCCGCGCGACTTCGGGTGATTGTTCCGGTGGGATCGCACCGTTAGTATTCACCCACATGGTCTCGCGCTCGCTTCGCTCCTTGCCCCATGGCTTTCGCACCAGCTACCTGAACTATGAGGCGCTGACGGCCCAGCTGGAGGCGTGGGCGGCAGAGTATCCCACGCTGGTGCGGCTGCAGCGGCTGGGCACCACGCCCGAGCATCGCGCGCAGTGGCTGCTGGTGATCGGGCCAGAGCCCGATCGGTTACGGCCTGCGGTGTGGGTCGACGGCAACATGCACGCTGGCGAGCTCGCTGGCTCCAACGTCGCGCTCGCGCTGGCAGAGGACATGTTGCGCCTGCACCTGGAGGGCACCGTACACAATCTGTCCCCGGCGGTGGCAGAGCGCCTGCGCGAGGTGCTGTTCTACGTGGTGCCGCGCATCTCACCCGACGGCGCCGAGCGCGTGATCAGCAGCGGGCGCTACCTGCGCTCGGTGCCGCGCGACGAGCGGCGCGACCGCGGGCGCCCGCGCTGGATCAGCGCGGACGTGGACGGCGACGGCCTGGCGCTGGTGATGCGCGTGCGCGACGCCGGGGGCGAGTTCGTCGAGTGCCCGGAGGCGCCCGGCGTGCTGCAGCAGCGCAGCATCGATGACAAGGGCCCCTTCTACAAGCTGTACCCCGAGGGGTTCATCGAGCACTTCGACGGTCACACCATCCCGGCGCCGTTCTTTCTCGATGACAACCCCATCGATCTCAACCGCAACTTCCCCTTCTCCTGGTCGCCGAGCCACGAGCAGGCGGGCGCCGGCCCTTTCCCCGCGAGTGAGCCCGAGGCCAGAGCGATCGTGGAGTTTGCCTCTCAGCATCCCGAGATCTTTGCCTGGCTGAACCTGCACACGTACGGCGGTGTACTGATCCGACCGCTGGGGCACGCGCCGGACAACAAGATGGAGCCCTCGGATCTGGCGCTGTATCGCCAGATCGAGGAGTGGACCCTGGAGCACACCCGCTATCCGAGCGTGTCCGGCTACGAGGAGTTCCTGTATGAGCCGGACAAGCCGCTGCACGGCGATCTGAGCGACTGGGTGTATCACCACCGCGGCGCCATCTCCTACGTGGTGGAGCTGTGGGATATCTTTGCGCGGCTGGGCATGCCGCGGCCCAAGCGCTTCGTGGAGTACTACGATCGCTTCGGCCGCGCCGAGCTCAGGAAGCTGGCGCTCTGGGATCGCGATCACAACGCCTCGCGCGTGTTCCGGCCCTGGCGCCGCCACCACCACCCGCAGCTGGGTGAGGTGGAGGTGGGCGGCATCGATCCACGCATCGGCCTGTGGAACCCGCCGCCGCACGAGCTGGCGGAGCTCTGCCAGCAGCAGGCCCGCGCTTTCCTGAGGGTGGCCGCGCTGGCGCCGGCGCTGCGCCTGGAGCAGCCCGAGGTGCTGGCGCTCGGCAACGGCCTGTATCGGGTGAGCGTGCCCGTGAGCAACCACGGCTACCTGCCGTCTTGCATTCTCTCGTCCGCGAAGAAGCTGGATTTCAACGAGCCCGTGTACGTGGACTGCGAGCCCGTGGGCTGTGAGCTCGTGGACCCGGCGCAGCGCCACCTCGTGCTGGGGCACCTGGAGGGCTGGGGCAGGGGGCTGCACAGCGGGCAGAACCTGGCTGCGTATCAGCGCTCCTCCGGCAACGGCCACAGGGCGCGCGCCGTCTTCCTGGTGCGCGGCAGCGGTGAGCTGCGCGTGCGCGCCGGCAGCTGCCGGCTCGGCTTCCGTGAAGAGACGGTGCGGGTGAGCTAGAGCGCCGGCAGCTGGCGGGGGCGCACGCGCAGAGCGATCAGACCGTTGCCGTCGGGCGTGCCGTACAGCAGCTCGGCGTGGGGCAGCAGCTCGCGGATCCGCCCGGCCTGGCTGAGCACGATCACCTCCTCGGAGCGCTGCCAGCCGCGCAGCTGCGCGAGCGCGCCATGCCCTAGGTAGCGGCGCACGAAGCGCTGGCGTGGCAGCTGGCTCAGCACCTCGGTGGCGGCATCGTCACACCAGAGCTGCGCGCTGGCGGGGAGGCCACGCAAGAAGCTTGCGGCAGCGCGCTGCTCCGGCAGGGCGTGCGCGGTGTGCTCGCGCCAGCCTGCGAGCGGCGCCGGCAGCAAGCGCACTGCCTGCACGACGAGCAGCAGCGCCAGGCCTGCGAAGACCGGCGCGCCGCTCCTCGGCCATGCTCGCTCCAGCCAGTCGGCGCACTGCGCGCAGCCGTGAGCGACGGCGGCCGCGGCAAACGGCACCAGGCCCACCCAGTGGCGACTCAGCCCCAGGTGCGAGCGCAGCAGCCAACCCAGCAGCAGAAACGCGGCCACCGTCAGCGGCACCAGCACCAGCCAGATGCTGCCGCGGCGCGCCAGGCTCGGCACGCCGAGCAAGCCCAGCAAGAGCAGCAGCCAGCCGAGCGCGGGCACGCTGGCCGCCAGCTCGCGCAGCTCAGCCAGCGCGCTCGGGCGCGCCAGGCGGCTCAGCGCATCCTCCGCGAAGCGCTGGTTGAGCTGCAAGAAGTCGAACCAACCCGCGCCGTCCAGGCGGCGCAGCGCGGCCCAGCCGAGCACGGTGAGCGCCGGCGCGAGCACACAGGCAAGCCGCCCGCGCGACAGCGGCGCCGCAGCGCCGGGCTCGCCGCTGAGCGCTGCCGCCCGCGGCCAGCAGCGCTGCAACGGCAGCAGCGCCGAGACGCTGGCCGCCACCGCCCAGGCCTCGTAGCGCAAGAGCACCAGCGCCGAGAGCGCGAGCACGGCGCTGCGCCAGCGGCGCTCGCCGAGCAGCAGGGTTGCAGTGAGCAACAGCAGCGCAAACAGCGGCTCCGGCTGTGCGGTGGTGCCCATGACCAGCGCTAGCGGGGTCGCGCTGGCCAGCGCCGCCGCCAGCAGCGGTACCCCGCGCTCGCAGCGGCCGGCGGCGCTGCGCGCCAGCGCAGCGCGGCGCAGGCCCCAGCCCAGCAAGAGCGGCGTCAGCGCGCTGAGCAGCGCATTGCACAGGCGCACGGAGTCGAGCGAGCCGCCGAGGCCGATGCCCGCCGCCAGCAGCAGGTGATACAGCGGCAACCAGACCCAGTGGATGTGCAGATCGAGCGGCGTCTCCAGCAGTTGCCGCGCGATCACGTAGTGGCCATAGGCATCGCCGTCGGGGTCGGGACCGAGCGCGATGCAGCGCACACGCCACAGCCACAGCCCGAGCGTCAGAGCCAGCAGCAACGCCGCTGCCACGCCCTGGACCAGGCGCGGCGCCGCGGCAGCCTTCCAGGGCGAACGACCGCCACCGCGGCCCTCACCGAGCGAGACGGCGGAGGTCAGCGCGTGCCCGTGACGGGAGCCTCGCTCAGCGCGCCCCAGCGGATGTTGTACGAGACGTCGAGCGTCACCTGCTCGCCGGCGAAGCGGAAGCGCGCGATGGCGGTGTACGGCGTCTCCGTGAACACCAGGCGCGCCACGAAGGTGTCCTCACTGCTCCAGGCGCCGCGCGCGGCCAGGCCCTGCTCCGGAGTGTCAAACAGCTCGTTGATGCGCTTTTTGAAGCGGGTGCGCCCGCGCTGCCAGCTGCCGGTGCCCACGGCGATCGCATGCGGGCCGTCCGCGTCTTCGATGGTGACGGTGGGCGGGGTGGCGGTAAAGTCGAAGCTGAGCGCGCTGATGCCCTGCGAGTTCGGCGCGGTGGTGTAGCGCCGCCCGCTGAGCTGCGCCGCCAGCGGCGAGCTGTCTGAGCCCTCGGGGACGGGCAGCGCCAGCGCCGCCAGCTGGTCGCGCAGCGCTTGCAGGGCGCTCGCGTCCTCCGGCAGGGGCGCGTCCTGCACCTCGGGCAGGTTGGCGAACACCAGGTTCATCAGCTCGTTCGTGCCGCTCGAGTTGTCGGTGCCGCTGGTGATGGCCAGCACCATGTCCAGCTCCGGCAGCACGAAGGCGTATTGCCCCAGCGAGCCATCCGCGCGATAGCCCATGCGGCTGCGCCAGAACTGATAGCCGTAGCCAAAGCTCCAGTTGCCGTCGTTGTTGCCGGTGGACACGGCAGCGGAGCCAGCCGCGCTCACCCACTGCTCTGACAGCAGCTGCTGCCCGTTCCACCGCCCGCCCTGCAGATAGAGCAAGCCGAGCTTGGCGAAATCCTCCGTGCGCACGGACAGCCCGCCGTCACCCAGGTTCACGCCCTCGGGGCTCACGCCCCAGAGGTGCTGCTCGACGCCGAGCGGCGCGAACAGCCGCGGTGCGAGGTACTCCTCCACGCTCATGCCGCTGACCCGCTCCACGATCGAGCTGAGCACGTAGGCCGCGCCCGAGTTGTACAGGAAGTTGCTGCCGGGCGGGTTGGGCACGGCCGTGGCCAGAAAGGCCCGCGTCCACTCGCCGTTGGGCGCGGCGCGCAAGGTGTCGATGGTGTCCTGCGTGTGACCGGTGGACATGGTCAGCAGATGGCGGATGCTCATCGCCGCCATGTTGGGGTCGGGCTGCGCGGGAGCGAGCTCCGGAAACTTCGACAGCACCAGGTCATCGAGGCTCAGCTTGCCCTCGTCCGCGAGCAGGCCGATGGCGGTGGCGTTGAAGCTCTTGGTGCCGGAATAGAGCACCTGGATATCGTCCGCCGTGTACGGCGCCCAGAAGGCCTCGGCCACCACCTGTCCGTGGCGCAGCAGCACCAGGCTGTGCAGCTCGCCCGCGCCCGCGTCCACGGCATTGAGCAGCCTGAGCACGCTGGCGGAGCTCACCCCCTGCGCCTCGGGCGTGCTGCGCGGCAGAGGCTGCGCGCCGATGGCCGCGGCCCCGCCCGGCGTGTTGCCCGGCGCCGGCGCCTCGTCGAGCGTCAGGTCACCCGAGCCCGTCTCGCCGCTGCTGTTGCCCTCCGGCAGCGTGCCGCCGGGCAGGGCTCCAGCCTGGCCCGGACCTGGGGCGCCCGGGTCTGCCGCGGCGGGCGGGGCGCCTGGCGAGTTGCCGAACGGCGCTGTCGAGGTGACGCGGCCGTCCTCGGAGGAAGAGCCGCACGCAGCACCGAGGGCTGCCAAGACCACCAGGGAAGAACGCCAGCGCTTCATGGCGCGCCATGGTTGGTGGCCCACTGCAGTGAGTCAAGCTCCGTGGTGGGGCATGCTACTACCGCCCCGCGTCATGGCCGCCCCACGCGGCTTGCCCGCCGCCGGGCGCCGCTGTTTCAGACTGTGACAGCCGGGTGCCAGCGGGGTGAGCTGCCGCGGTGACTTCCGCTGCAGGCCTCTGGCTTTCTGGCGTTGAGAGTATGCAGGGCCATACTTCGCTGGGTCGCTTCACGTTGTATTAGTTCAGGCTGAGTTCAGGTGAGTATACGGTATCGTCCCGATATTGATGGTCTTCGGGCCATCGCCGTGGTTCCCGTCCTGCTGTTCCACGCGCACCTGGGGGGAATGAGCGGTGGGTTCGTCGGAGTCGACGTCTTCTTCGTCATCTCCGGCTTCTTGATCTGCTCGCTCATCGTGAAGGAGCTCGACCGCGGGGATTTCTCGATCTTGCGCTTCTACGAGCGGCGTTGCCGGCGCATCTTGCCGGCGCTGTTCGCGATGTTCCTGGTCACGTCCGGGCTCGCCTCGCTGGTGCTGATGCCACCCGACATGGCGGCGTTTGGCCGCAGCCTGCTGTCGTCCGTGTGCTTCGTCTCCAACGTCTACTTCTGGAAGGTCTCCGGATATTTCGACGGTGCGGCGGACTTCAAGCCACTGCTGCACACCTGGTCGCTCTCGGTGGAGGAGCAGTTCTATCTGGTCGCCCCCTACCTCCTGGTGGGCATCAGTGCGTTCCTGCGCAGGCGCTACCTCACCTTCCTGATCCCTCTCGCCCTGGGCTCACTGCTGCTCAGTGAATGGGGCGTGTCTCGCACCCCCAGCGCCGCCTTCTATCTGTTGCCGACCCGCTTCTGGGAGATCTTGCTGGGCGCGCTCCTGGCGGTGAGCCGCACCACAGGCACGGAGCGCCGGCCGCTGCGCGAGGCGCTGAGCCTGGCGGGGCTGGTCAGCATCCTCGGCGCCTGCTTCCTCTATTCGGAGGACACGCGCTTCCCGGGCTTCGCGGCGCTGGCGCCCTGTGTTGGCGCCGCGCTCATCATCTACGCCGGCACGGGCGGCACCAGCCTGGTGGGCCGCCTGCTCGCCAGCACGCCCTTCGTCTTCATCGGCAAGATCTCGTATTCGCTCTACCTGTGGCACTGGCCGCTGTTCGCGCTGTATCGCTATCGGGTGGCGCGCGAGCTGACCTGGGTCGAGGCGGTGATCTTGCTCACCGCCAGCTTCGGGCTCGCGGTGCTCTCCTGGCGCTTCGTGGAGGCGCCCTTCCGCCAGGCACGGGCTGGCTCGGGCCGGCGCGCGGTCTTCCTGGGCTCTGGCGCTGGCGCACTGGCGGCCGCCACCTTCGCAGGCACGGCCATGGCCACGGGCGGGCTGCCCTCGCGCGTGCCGGGCTTCGAGATTGTGGCCACCCCGGGTGAAGACGAATACGACGTGGGCGGGCAGGGCACCTGCTTCCTCGACGATACCCAGCAGGTCAGCGACTGGGGGCGGGATCAGTGCTGGGTCACCCGCGGTCAGGGGCCGCGCGTGCTGCTCTGGGGTGACTCCTTCGCGGCGCACTATGTGCCGGGCATCAAGCACCGCGCGCACCTGGTGAAGGCGGACATCCTGCAATACACGCTCTCGGCGTGCCCGCCGGTGATCGGCTTCAACACGCTGTCCAATCCACCCTGCAACGCCTTCAATCAGCAGGTGCTGGACGTGATCCGCGAGTACGACATCAAGGGCGTGATCGTCAGCGGCCGCTGGGACTATGCGCTGCGGCGCCACGTCCAGCCCGAGCAGATCCGCGCCTCGCTGGAGCGCGTGCTCAGCTCGGGGGTGGACGTGCACGTGATCGGTCAATCGCCGCTGTTCGGCAACCAGGTGCAGACTCTGTTTGCTCAGATGGGCGGCTCGAGCGCACAGCCCGACGGCTGGGGCACGGTGACCTTCAGCACGGATCTGAACGAGAAGATCGCGAGCGCGGCGCCCAGCGGGATCAAGTTTATCGATCCGCTGCAGCAGTTCTGCAAGCTGCCCTCGTGCCAGTACCGCGAGCAGGGCAAGTTCATGATCTGGGACGAGGGGCACTTCTCGGCGTACGGCAGCGAGGTGGCCGTGGAAAAATACTTCCCGTACGTGACTCAGCGCTGAGCGCACGCACGCGGGGCTCGTGAGTGCGTGCGGCCAGCTCAGGGGGTCAGGGTGACGCGGGCGGCAGCGGCTCCTGCACGAGCTCCCGCATGCACTCGCGCAGCGCGGAGAGCTCCGCAGGCGCGGGCAGGGCATAGTCGAGCGAGCCGCCCGATTGCTGCACGTTCAGCTCGCCCAAGAGCTCGCTGAGCGTGCTCTCGGGCTCGCGCGTGGCGCACTCGACCATGGCGGCGGACTGCGCGTAGAACAGCACGGCGTGCTCGCTCTCCAGCGTGTACGGCACCATCGTCTCCATCGTGTCCAGGCCGAAGGGGCGCTCGATCAGGCGCTGCAGCAGCTCCGCACGGCGCCACCAGCGCTCGCCCGCGATGTGCATGGCCATGCCCTCGTGCAGCCAGGCAGGCCCGAGCACCCCGGCCGTCATCAGCGCATGATGGGTCAGCTCGTGCAACACGCTCTCGCGCACGTCGTCGCGCGTGACCACGATGTGTAGCGCGCCGTCGTAATAGGCCACCACATCGGCGTTGGTGCAGGCGGAGGCCAGGAGCAGCTGGACGTCATGATACAGGAACACGTCGGGCAGCCCCGGTGACAGCTGCAGCTCCGCGCGCAGGACGCGCTGGGCCTGCTCCAGGTGCTCGAGCACCAGCTGCTCCGCGCCGGCGGGCAGGCGCGGATCGAGGAAGATGCGCGCCCCGGAGGCCAGCTCGGCCGCGCGAAAGTGGCTCATCAAGGTGCGCTGCGCCTCGCTGGCCTGCTCGGCGCGCGCGCACAGGCCCGGCTGGCTCCAGCGGCGCAGCAGGGCCAGCTCGATCCGACGCGCCCGCGGCTCTGGACGCGCGCTGGGTTTGCTCGGCTCCGGCTCCGGCTCCTCGAGCTCGCTCGGGTCCACCGGGCTGCCCGGAGGATGCGCGGCTTCGCGAGCTGCGTGCTCCATCGCGCCAGGGCCTGCCAGCTCGGCGCTCTCATCGAGCTCGCCGGCTGGAGCTGGCGCCGATTCTTCCGCGGCTAATGCGGGCTCGGGAGGAGGCGCGCCGCGTTCGCGCGCTGCCGGCGCGGCTTGCACGGGGCGGGTGTCACGCCGTGAGGCGGCCGTCGCCGTTGCACGCTGGTCCGCCGTGGCGGGGCCTGGCCGCGGGCTGGGGTGCGGCGCCGGGGCTGAGCGGGGCCAGTACGCGGCGGCGGCGGCCAGCAGCAGGCCGAGCAATGCGAGCGGCCAGCGCCGCGGCGGCGCGGCAGGGGGCTGCCGTGAAGCGAGCGGTCGCCGCGAGGTCACGCCGTGTACATACGCAATCTCGCGCCGTGCGCCGCTGCTCTCGCAGGGAAGGGCGCGTTCCTCCTGCCCTGGCGCAAAATTGTGCTGGCCGCGAGCGGCCGCTCCAGCGCAGCGCAACGTGAGCGCGCTGCGCCGGACGGGTGCCGGTCATGGGCAGCCGACGCGCTGCGGAGCGATCACCACGTTGTCGTAGCGGATCGTGCGGTCGTCGTTGTAGCGCATGTAGCCGAAGCGGAACGACTGGTGCGTCTGCGGGCGATAGCCGGTGGCGTTGATCAACGACGTGCCGTTGGAGAAGATCTCCACGTTGCCGCTGCCGCCCACGTAGTGCGCTTCCATGCACAGCCACTGATTGGCGGGCAACGTCATGTTGGTGGGTGGATTGAACAACGCATCGTCCGTGTTGAGCAGGATCTCGTTGAACTGTTCGGACAGCTCCACCAGCGCCTCGCCGTTCACGTCTGCAGCCAGGCCGCCGCTGGAGGCGCCGAACAGCGAGTCATGGCTGTTGTCGCCGAAGGGAGTGCTCAGGTGCACGTACAGGCGGACCCAGAAGTCCTGCGCGGGCACGGGCACCGCAAAGGCACGGTAGAAGAAGCCGCCGTTGCCGGTGGCGGGCACGGACAGCGACTGGTTGCCCTCGAACGCTTCGCTGTCGTCGAGCACGAACGCGCCTGCTGCCGGATTCGAGCCCACGGCGTGCGCCATACCCTCCGGCAAAGCGGCACCCTCGAAGCCGGAGCAGAAGCTGGCGCCCGCGGGACAGTCGATGTCGGGACCCGCAGGCGGCGGCGGCGGCGGCGGAGGGGGTGGTGGTGGCTGCTGCGGCGGCATCTGCGCAGAGCCCGCGGCTCCCGTCGGCGGGGGCGGTGGCTGCTGCGGCGGCATCTGCGCGGAGCCTGCGGCGCCAGCTGGCGGCGGAGTGGCGGGCGCGCCGCCGGCGCCAATGTTGCCGCCCGAACCGGCAGCGCCGCTGACATTGCCGCCCGGCGTGCCCGGCGTGTTGCTGCCGTTCGCGTTGTTGTTGTTCCCGGCCGTGGGCGTGCCGTTGCCCTGGTTGGGCTCATTGGCGTTGTTGCCGGTGGGGGTGCCTGTTGGCCCGGGCACGTTGTTGTTGCCGCCAGGGTTGTTGATGCCGCCGTTGATGCCGCCGTTGATGCCGTTGCCCTGGGTGTTCACGCCGGGCGCCACCGGGGTGGCAGCGCTGCCGCCCGCGCCGAAGGGCCCGAGCGCGCCCGAACCGAAATCAGGATCCCCCGTTGCTTCGTCACCGCCGCACGCCAGCGCGAGCACGGTGCAAGCAGTGAGGGGGGCCAACCAGGAGCGCAGCGCGCGCGTGCTGCGGCGCTGCCCAGACGGGGGGAGAGGCGGAAGATCGTGGCTCATGTGCAGTCCATTCGTGGTCGGGTTCAGGCCCCGGCTGGTGTGCCGCGGTGCAACATCCACTGGCTGCAGATCTTTGCATGTCCGCCAGCAGGCTCGCAATGCCATTGGCACGAGAGTGCGCTGCGCGCGGCGAGCAACGGCAAATTTTCACGCCGCGCGCTGAACGAGCAACGCGGATCCATCAGATCGCGCCGCGGGCGCGCTGCGATCACCAGCTGTTGCGCAGCTCGCGCAGCTTGAGGAACACCGTCTCCGCGTCGGGCTGCTCCGGCAAGTCCGAAAACGTCTCCCGCAGCTT
This sequence comes from Polyangiaceae bacterium, assembly GCA_025937895.1. Classification (GTDB taxonomy): domain Bacteria; phylum Myxococcota_A; class Polyangia; order Polyangiales; family Polyangiaceae; genus SZUA-265. Next base: position 14,835 of record JAICQL010000141.1, read on the forward strand.
CGCGATCACCGAGGGGCTCTGCAGGCGGAAGAAGGTGTTGATCTCTCGCTCCAGCGCCAGGGTAGACACCAGCGCTCGCTCCGGATCCTGATCCTGCACCTGCGCGAGCAGGCCGCGGGCGCGCTCGTTGTCCGGCTCGCGATCGAGGGTGAAGCGCAGGTTGTTGGCGATGTAGTCGTGCCCCGGATAGATGAGCGTTTGATCGGGCAGCGTGTGCAGCTGCTTCACGAACGTCTGGTACAGGCTCTGCGGGTGGCCGCCGCCCTTGCAGTGGCCGGCACCGGCGTTGAACATCGTATCGCCGGAGAAGAGCGCCGGCGTGTCCGTGTGTGAGAGCAGGCACACGTGGCTCATCGTGTGTCCGGGCGTGTCCAGCGCCTCGAGCTCCACCGTCTTGCCCACGCGGATCACGTCCTTCGCGCTCAGGCCGCGGTCAATGTTCGGGATCTTGGCCTTGGCGTGCGCCAGCAGCTTGGCGCCGGTGGCGGCCTGCAGCGGGGCGTTGCCGCCGGTGTGATCACCGTGCTCGTGCGTGTTCAAGATCTGGGTGATCTGGAAGCCGCGCTGCTTCGCTCGCTCCAGGCAGCGCTGGTGATCCAGCGGATCGATGGCGAGCGCCTCGCCCGTCTCGGGGCAAGCGATCAGGTAATTGAAGTTGCGGAGCGAGTTGGCGGTCCAGATCTGTTCGACAATCATGCTGTTCTCTCGTCTGTGCGCCGCTTCTGGCGCGCGGCGGTGAGGATGTGGTCGGGGAGCCGAGCGTCCCGGTGTACCGCGGGCGCACGGTCGGTGGGGTCAAAAAGGAACAGCTCGCTGCGCGCGCCGGGCTGGTTCCCAGAAATTGGCATCGCGCGCTCACGGATCCGGACGCGGCCGGCCATGGCCCCTTCACCGGCAGCCCCTGCCGCCCCACCACCGTGACGGATCTTCTCTCGCCCTCGGAGCGGCAGCGCTTGCTGGCGGCGCCGCGTCCGCGGCGTCGCTTGCCCCTGCTGGAGACGTTGCCCTCGCGCGCGCGCGGAGCCGTGCTGGCACCGGAGGTGCGCGAGACAGACCTCGCAGCGCGGCCCGTGCATGCCGTGTGGGAGCTGACCTTGCGCTGTGATCTGGCCTGCCGGCACTGCGGCTCGCGCGCCGGCAGGGCGCGCCCGGACGAGCTCTCGCTGCCGGAGGCGCTGGAGCTGGTGGAGCAGCTGCGCGGGCTGGGCGTGCGCGAGGTCACCTTGATCGGGGGCGAGGTGTACCTTTATCCGGGTTGGCTCGAGCTGGTGCGGGCAGTGCGCGCCGCCGGCATGAGCTGCGCGCTGGTGAGTGGAGGGCAGGGCGTCACCCTGGAGCTGGTGCGCGCCGCGCGCGAGGCCGGAGTGCAGAGCCTGTCGATCTCGCTCGATGGCGAGCCGGAAACCCACGATCGCCTGCGCGGCAAGCGCGGCGCACATGCGCGTGCGCTCGCGGCCTTGCAGGCAGCCCGCGCCCTCGGGCTGCCCAGCGCCGTGAACACGCAGATCAACCGCTTGAATCTGGCAGAGCTGCCGCAGGTCGCGGAGCGCGTGCTGGCGCTCGGCTGCCACGGCTGGCAGATGCAGCTGACGGTGCCTGCGGGCCGCGCCGCGGATGAGCCCGAGCTCTTGCTGCAACCCTACGAGCTCGAGCAGCTGTTCCCCGTGCTGGCACGGCTGGAGGCGCGCTTCACGGCGGCGGGCGTGAAGTTTCTGCCTGGCAACAACGTCGGCTACTTCGGGCCCTACGAGCGGCGGTTGCGCGGGCGGCTGCGCTGCCCTGGCGACACGGCGTGCAGCGCCGGGCGCTCGGTGATCGGCATCGAGGCGAACGGCGACATCAAGGGCTGCCCCTCGCTGCCCACCCGCGGCTGGGTGGGCGGCAACGTGCGCGATCACCGGCTGATCGACATCTGGCAGCGCGCGGAGGCGCTGCGCTACACGCGCGAGCACCAAGGTGGGCGCCTGTGGGGCTTCTGCGCCAGCTGCTACTACGCCGATGAGTGCCGCGCTGGCTGCACCTGGACGGCCACCACTCTGGTGGGGCGCCCCGGTAACAACCCCTATTGCCATCATCGCGTGCTGGTCGGGCAGAGCGAGGGCTGGCGCGAGCGCCTGGTGCCGGTGGCGCCTGCGCCCGGTGAGCCCTTTGACTACGCCACGTTTCAGCTCGTGCGCGAGCCGTGGCCACCGAGTGGCGTGGCCCCGCTGGCGCACTCTCTCTCGCCGCGGGAGCTACCATGAACGTCCTCATCCCCTGTCCTCACTGTGACCGCCATGTGCGCAGCCAGGAAACGAGCTGCCCGTTTTGCCGCGCGGCGCTGCCGGTGATCGCGGCAGTCCCGGTATCCAGAGCGCTGCTGCGCAGCCCCTCGCGCGCGGCCGCCTTTGCGCTGCGCACGGCGCTGGTGGTGGCGCCGGTGACCGTGGCCTGTGGGGCTGAGGGCAGCGCCGAGCGCGACGCGGGCGTCCGCAGCGGCGGCGCCAGGAGCGACGGCGCTGCAGGCGCGAGTGCGGGCTCGTTCGCGCAGGGTGGAGCTGGCGGCAGCCCGAGCGCGGGCAGCGCGGGTGCCGTGGCTCAGGCGGACGAGGCCGACGCGGGCCTCGAGGCGGACGCGGGCAGCCCCGACGCGGCTTTCGTGCCCGTGCCCATCTACGGCGGAGTGTTCCCGGATCCGATGACGCGCGCGCGGGTCTGAACGGCGCGCGGCGAGCTCGCGGCAGAGTGGCGCAGTGAGGCCAGCTCTCGAGCTTGCTCGCACGCGCCACCGCGTCGACGAGCCGGCCTCACCTTTCATCCTTCACCGTTCACGCTGCTCGCGCAGCGCCGCTGCTCAGAAGTTGGGCAGCACGATCAGCGTCTCGACGCGGCCCGAGACCCCCTCCACCAGCTCCAGGCTGCCCTGGATCTCCGCGGGGGTCGGCAGCGTCGGATCGATGCTGCCGAACAGGTAGCTGTTGGTCGAGAACTGCAGCGCGTCGAACAGCACCCGGCTCGGGTTCGCGGGGTCGCGCTGCAGGTTGTACACCTCGTGATCCTCCAGCAGCAGGCGCCGCTCGATCGTCACCGCGCCAGCCTCGCCCGGCACCTGCGTGGCCATGCGCAGGTTGTACTGGCCGCCGCTGTACGTGGAGTAGAACAGCTGCGTGCCCGCTGCGCTGGCGATGGGCCAGTAGCGCTCGACTCGCTCCGACGGCTCGCTCAGCAGCACCAGCCGTGAAGGCTCTGCGCCGCTGGCGGGCACCAGGTAGGCGAGTCCGTTGACCTCCTCCGAGAGGGGGCCGAGTGGAGTGGTGGAGCGGCAGTCCACGAACATGCGCGTGATGCCCTCGCCGCTGGCGGCGCAGGCAGAGCCGGTCATGTCATAGTAGCGCGGACCGGTGCCCCAGCTCCAGCTGCCCTCATTGCTCTCGCAGGTGTCGGGAGCGTCATAGGCCGGGTCGGAGCAGCCGTCGCTGGTACGCACCCAGGCGTGACCTGCGTCCGTGCAGGCCTGCTCGGTGGTGTTCGCCGGGTCGAGCGCGTCGCCCTGCATGCCCGTGCCGAGCAGCGCGCAGTGATCGCGCTCCACGCTGACGCTGCAGCCGAGCTGCCCAGCCAGCTTGCGCTGGAAGCGACCGACGACGAAGAGCGAGCCATCGGCCAGCTGCGAGAGCGCCGTCACACCGTCGCCGCCGATGAACAGCTGCCCCTCCGACTCGCAGCGCTCCTGGAACGCGGGCAGGTCTTCCGGCGTGCCCTGCTGAGGAATCGTGGGGCCTTCGGTCTGGTTCACGTACGACGAGCCGTCGCGGTAGCACTCGACCAGCTTCTCGGTGCGCTCGGCGGCGCTGGTGATCGCCGGATTGTAGCGATACAGGCAGGCGGAGTCCCAGCTGTACGTGCCGCTGGAGTTGGGGTCGGGGCCGTAGAAGATGATGCGCTCGTTGTCCGGGTTGCCCGGATCCTGCTCGGCGACGTATTTGAAGTTCCACCAGTCGCGGGCGATCTCCGTCAGCCGGTTGTCGACCGAGACATAGCGGAAGAAGCTGGTGCCGCTGCACGCGCCTTCACTGCCGCCGCTGCTGCCCGTGTAGAAGAGGCTGCCGCGCGGCGTGACCTGCACGTCACGCCAGCAGATGTTGGCGTTGACCTTCTCGCTCAGCGACTTGGTCTCCGGATCGTACTGCAGGAAGACACCCATCGGGTTGGCCGGGGTGATGGCGCGGAAGTACAGCTTGCCGGTTGCATCAAACTGCATCACGCGGCGCGTGTCCCAGGTGGGCACTTCGTGCTGGTTGGTGACGCACTCCAGCTCCGCGAGCGCATTGGGCTCCGGCGCGCCATCACGCCAGCTACCATCGGCGCGGAACAGCTGGCAGCGCAGCGGGCTCTGCGGGCCATACAGGTCGCTGCCCGCCGCTGCCTCTTCCGCCGTCGGCTGGCGATAGACGAAGCCGCGTTCGAACAGGACATACACGTTGCCGTCGGGCGAGAGCCCCAGCGCCGTCACCCGCGGCAACGGCTCGCGGTGGGGGCCGGAGCCGCCGGGAGGAGGTGCAGGATAGGCTGCGCCGTCGCCGCTGCTCGCGCCGCCCTCGGGCGCTCGCGGGGCGTCCCCCGTGGGCTCTGCGCCTTGCGGGCTGGGAGCGGGCGCCTGCGTGTCTGCCGGCGGAGGCTCGCTCTCCAGCTCGACCAGCGCCGGAGCGATCTCGCCGTCCGCAGTGATCTTGAGCAAACCTGCTTGCTCGCCCGCGCTGGCTTCCGTCTCGGGCGGAGGCGGGCTCGGCAGTGGCGCGGCCCCGGCGCCGTCCGGCGGCGGCGCGGTGTCGCCGCCCGGCGTCTCCTGAGCCAGGCCGGGTGCGCCCAGGCCGCTGCTCGCGAGTTGCTGCCGGCTGACAGCGTCGAGCGAGCGGGTCAATACTTGCCCGCTCCGGCTGCTCTCCAGTCGCAGCAGCGCGCTGCCAGCATCGCCCCCGGGGGCCAGGCTGCCGCCGCCCAGCGCGCCCAGCGCAGCCGAGCCACTTTGGCTCTCCTCATCCAGGATGGCAAAGCCAGCCACTCCGCTCAGATCCAGCGCCAGCTTGCGCGGCGCGCTCATCCCACCGGGCTGATAGGGCTGGCTGCCGGGGGGCTGCTGGTTGTTGGAGGAGTCACCGGGCCGATGCTGCTGGCTGGGATCCGGGACGTCGGTGTCCAGGCCCTCGCCCTCCTCCGGCACCGGCAGCTGACAGCCAGCCGCCACCAAGAGCACTCCCAGTCCGGTCAACGACGTCCAGGCGTTTGCCAACCCCAACCTCATGCGATCCCTCCGATTTGAACCAGTCACGACCTGGCGCAGCAGTCCTGCGCCGGCGCCCGGCGCCTGAGTGAGCGGGCGGCAGCGCGCGCCCTTTAACGAAGCTCAACCGGGAAGCTGGCGTGCTCCAATCCGGAGCGCGAGCTGCGGAGCGGACCCAGGAGCCAACGGCGGAGCGCCGCAGCACTGGAGCTGCCAGCGCTTCATGCCGCGGGGCGTGTTTCAGCGTGCTGGCCCAGTGTTGCATGGGGAGGAACACGCGGGGCCTGCTCGCCGCGCGGCTGAGCGGTTGCAGGCTCTGGGCCTACCTGCGCCCATTGGCGCGCCCAGCGGCTTGGCGAGCGCGCTGACAGGCGAGAGCAGCGGGCGCGTGCTCTACCGAACGACAGCAATAACCTTCACCACGCGCCGAGCGCCCAGCTGCGCGCCGCGGACCAAGCGACCATCACTATCTCAACGATTACGACACTCAACGCGTCAACGTACCCCTGCTGGGGATCACCGCCGAGGCGTATAGCCATGGGTGCCTTTGCTCGGTCCTGGATCGTCTCGATGCGAACACGCTTGCGTTGGGCGCGCAGTGATCCGATGCTAGGCGCGCGTGGCAAAAAAACGTCGCCACCCAAACTGGGGAGGAGCTCGTCCGGGGGCTGGTAGGCCGCCGAACGGGGAGGTATCGGGTGTGTCTCATTTGCGGCGCCCCACCGTCACGGGTGCGGAGCAGGTGCAGGTGACGCTCAAGCTACAGCCTGGCTTGCCTTCACTGCGCGCACCCGCGCTGAAGGCGTGCGTCGAGCAGGCCATCGATGCCGGGCACGAGCGCTTCGGCATGAGATTGCTCAATTACACGCTGGAGAGAGACGGGCTGGCGCTGGTGGTCACGGCGCCGCACCGGCGCGCTCTTTCCCGCGGTATTCAGGGCATTTCCGTGCGCATCGCCCGCGCTGTCAACCGCAAGCTGGAGCGCAAGGGTCGCCTGTTCGCCGACCGTTACGATGCCCAGCTGGTGGCTGAGTTGGGTGCAAAGGTAGAACGAAGCGCGAAGGCAGAGCGAAGCGCGAAGGCAGAGCGAAGCTCGAGAGCGCCAGCCCGCAAGGCAGCGGGTAGTGACAAGTCAACGCCGGGCAAGGCGGCGGCCAGCGGCGGCGCGAGTCGTAAAGTCGCCACGCGGGGCGTTGCTGCGCGGAGTGCTACCCCGCGCCGGGCAGCAAACGGCAGAGCGTCAGTGGGCAGCGCTGCCAACGGCAAGGTGGCCACTCGCAAAGTGGTCATCGGCAAAGCGGGCATTGGCAAAGCGGGCATTGGCAAAGCGGGCATTGGCAAAGCGGCCATTGGCAAAGCGGCCATTGGCAAAGCGGCCATTGGCAAGGCGGCAGCTCGCCGTGCGCGGGCACCCGGAGCCACGGCCACC
>JAICQL010000053.1 GCA_025937895.1 Polyangiaceae bacterium
ACCGTCTCGCGGGTGAGCACGCCGCCGGGCACCGAGATGGGGCGGCGCAGGCGGTAGAATCCGGGCTTGTTCACCTCGAGCACGTACGTGCCGGCCTCCACCGTCTTCGAGTTCTCCATCGGCAGGGTGCCGATGACCTGGCCGCTCAGGATGACCTCAGCGCCGCTGGGCTCACCCACGGCGCGGAAATGGCCGACCCGCTGCGCGGTGGTGCTGCGCACCTCTTCAATCTCGGCGCGGTAGCGGATGTAGTACGGGTCGCTGCTGTGCGAGTCCGCCTTCTTCAGGTACTCGTCGGCGAGCAACCACTTGCTGGCTGCCTGCGCGGCGGTGGCCACGTGCAGCAGCACGCGCACGGAGTTAGGAGCCTGTGCCTCCGCCTCCTGGAAGACTGCGAGGGCGGCCTCATCCTGACCCTCACGTCGCAGCTGGATGCCGCGCTTCAGAATGGCCTCGACCTCGGCGCTCTCCTGAGCGTGGGCGACGCCCGTCATCCCGCCCAGCAGCGACGCAGCGACGACGCTACCCAGGCACAACGCACGAAAGCCCTTTCGCCACCCTGCTTCGTTCGCACTACACGACATGGTCGCATGACTAACACGCACCACGCGGGGTCTGCAACGCCAGCGGCGAGGAGACGCGCTCGAGCCGTTCCGAAGCGAACCCGCCCGGGATGGGCGCGGGGCCTCGCAGGCTTGCAGGAGGGTTGCCGCTGGGTTGCCGCTGACCGGCGGTGGAAGACAGCGCCTTCGCGCGTCAGCGAAATGCGCCAGCACGGAACGGGTGCTGCATGCCGCGCTGTCCCATCGCAAGACGGCCCGGCGAAGCCCCGCCAACCTCGGGGCCTCGCCGGCGCGCTCGGCTAGTCATCCAGCGGTACCAAAATCCGCCGCCGTGGCTTCCAGCCCAGCTCGCGCGTGATCTCGGAGAGATCGATGAGCTCGGCGATCGCCTCGCGCTCCTGGCGCAGAGGTGTATCCGGGTAAAATTCGCGGATCACGTCGGCGGCCGAGCGCTTCCCGAGCTGGAGCGACAGCGCCGGAAAATACTGGCGATACCCGGGGGCGCTGCGCTGCAGACAGCTGGCGATGAGCTCGGCGCCATCGTCGAAGGTCAGGTGCGACAGGCACTCGTGGAAGTTGAACCAGCCGCCCTTCAGCGTGCGAATGGTCTCGAAGCGCTGCTGCATCTGCTCGTTCACCAGCATGGGAAAGCGCAGCGAGGTCGCGGCCAGCTGCGGCTGCGCGTCGCAGGCGAGCTGCAGCATGCGCTCGGCGAACTCCTTGCTCTGCCCGTAGGTGTTGGGCCCCGGCGCACAGGGAGCCTGCCCGTCCAGCGGCAGATAGGGCATGCGATACGGCGGGCCCAAGCGGCTGAAGTCCGTGTACAAGAACGCCTGCACCGAGCTGGCGAACACCAGCTGGCGCACGCCCTGCTGCAGTGCAGCGTGAAACACGTTGGCGTTCATCTGCGTGTTCTCGGCCAGGATGCGCTGCGGCGAGGGGCCCACGAAGGCGTTGGGATGGTTGCCCAGGTGCACCACCGCGCTCACGCCGCGCACCAGCCGGTGCACGAAGAACTCATCCTTCAGGTCGCCCAGCTCGAGCTCGAAGGGGAAATCTGCGGGTAGCTTCTGATCGGTGGCGCGCAGCGCGTAGCCCCGCTGCTTCAGCACCTCGCAGGTGCGCGCGCCCAGCTTGCCGGTGGCTCCGGTAACGAGAACGATGGACTCGGAAGACATGACTTTCCTCTGTGAACGAGCGCCTCAGTCGCGCCAGGCGACCGACTGAGCGCTGACGAACTCGCGGTACGAGCGAGCATATACTCCATCCTGGCGCAGCAACTCGGCGTGGCTGCCGCGCTCGATGATGCGGCCGTGATCGAGCACCAGGATCTGGTCCGCGTGCAAGATGGTGCTGAGCCGGTGCGCCACCACGAAGCTGGTGCGCCCCGCCAGCAAGCGCAACAGCGCTTGCTGCACGCGCGCCTCGGTGACCGAGTCCACGCTGCTGGTGGCCTCGTCCAGGATCACCACCCGCGGCTCGGCGATCATGGCGCGGGCAAAACACACGAGCTGCCGCTGCCCCGAGGAGAGGCCCGCACCGCGCTCGCCCACCGGGCTGTCGAGCCCGGCGGGCAGGGCCTCGATCAGGTCGCGCACGCCCAGCGCGTCGAGCGCCTGCTCGATCTCGGCGCTGCTGGCCTGGGGGCGCCCGACCAGGATGTTCTCGCGCACGGTGCCGGTGAACAGGAAATTGTGCTGGGTGACGCAGGCGATCTGCCGGTGCAGCGAGCTGCCGCTCATGGCCCGCAGATCTTCGCCGTCGATGCTGACCCGGCCGCGGCTCGGCAGATACAGCTTGGCGATCAGGTTGGCGATGGTGCTCTTCCCGCTACCCGTGTGTCCCACCAGCGCGATCGACTCGCCCGGCCGCGCCACGAAGCTCACGTCGCTGAGCACGGCTACCCCGGGCTCGTATTCGAAGGTCACATCGTGGAACTCGACTCGCCCCTCGATGCGCGCGAAATCGCGCGCGTCCGGCGCGTCTTGCCAGTCCGGGCGCGTATCGAGCAGGCGAAACACCCGCTCGGCGCCGGCCATGGCGGTCAGCGCCTGGTTGTATTGCTCGCCCACGATCGGGATGGCATTGAAGAAGGACGTGGACAGAAACAGAAACTGGATCAATGCGTCCAGCTCCACCCCGCCGCCCAGCACCTGATAGCCGCCCAGCACCAGCAACACGGCCAGAAAGACCTGGCCGTTGAAGCCGAGCACCGGCTGAAACACGGCCGCCAGGCGAGCGCCGCGCATGTTCAGCTCAGCGTGCTCGTCAATGCGCACGGCGAAGGCCTGAGCGTTGCGCTCCTGCCGGGTGAAGCTCTGGATCTCGCGGATGCCGTTCACCGACTCGGCCAGCGAGGCCGTGACCCGGGCAAAGCTCTCGGAGCGCTGCCGATACGCAGAGGAGGTGAGCTTGCGAAAGTGGCGAGTGACCAGCCACAGCCCTGGCGCCATGGCCAGCACCACGAGGAACAGTGGCCAGTCGTAGTGCGCCATCAGCGCCGCTGACACGACCATGCTGCCGACCTGCACCACGGTGACGAAGAACACGTCCTGCACGCCTGCACGCACCGAGTCCACGTCGTGCACGACCCGACCGATCAGGCGCCCCACCTCCGTGCGCTTGAAGTAACTCATCGGCAGGCTCAGCAGGTGGCGGTAGATGCCGTGCCGCAGATCGCGCACGACGTATTCACCCAGCTCCAGCGCAAGCCGCGAGCGATACACGAAGCAGACGGCGGTGAAGCCCGTCCAGAGCAGGAAGCCGAGCACTCCGAGCGCGATGCCCGCGGGATCATGCGCGCGGATAGGCCCGCTGATGACCCTGGCCGTGAGCCAGGCAATCGTGGGCAACTGCACGGAGCGCAGCACCACCAGCACCAGCAGCCAGGTGCGCAGGCGCCCATACGGCCGCGTGCAGGCGGAGAGCCGGCGGATGATGGAGAAGTCGAGCGGGCGCTCCGCGGCCTGACTGGGCCGCTCCTGCGCGCGCTGCGCCGGGAGCGCGAGCGCCTGCGGAGACAGCGCCTGCGCGGCCATCGTCTGGGCAGACAGCGCCCGCGAAGCGAGCGGCTGCGGACCGAGCGCCTGGGTCACGCGCTCTCCTCCAGCTCCAGGCGCTGTTCTTCCACACCCTGCAGCAGCGCAGTGCGCGCGTACAGCCCGCCCCGGGCCATCAGCTCGCGGTGCGTGCCCTGCTCCACTACCCTGCCGCGCTCCAGCACCACCACCCGATCGGCGAAGCGCAAGGTGGACAGGCGATTGGACACGATCAACGTGGTGCGGCCCGCCATCACCCGCCGCAACGCGCCCAGGACCTCGCGCTCCGTCTCGGGATCGAGCGCGCTGGTGGGGTCGTCCAGTAGCAGGATGCGCGGCTCGACCAGCACGGCGCGCGCCAGCGCCAGGCGCTGCCGCTGCCCGCCCGACAGGTTCAGTCCCTCCGCCTGCAGCAGGGTCTGGTAGCCCTGCGGCAGCTCGCAGATGAAATCGTGGGCTCCGGCGATGCGCGCCGCCCGCTCGATGGCGAGCAGATCGGCCTCGGGATGGCCGAAGGCGATGTTGTCGGCGATCGATTGCCGGAACAGCAAGGTCTCCTGGAACACCACGCCCACGCTGCGGCGCAGCGCGTCCACGTCGAAGGCGCGCACATCATGGCCATCGATGGTCAGCTTACCCGCGCTCACGTCATAGAAGCGCGAGACCAGCGACAGCAGCGTGCTCTTGCCCGCGCCCGTACCGCCCAGGATGCCGAGGCAGCCTCCAGCCGGCACCGCCAGGCTCACGTCGCTGAGCGCCTGCGCGGGCGCGCCCGGATAGCGGAAGCACACACCCTCCAAGCTGACGGCCCCGCACATGGCAGGCTGCGGCGCGCGGCCCGGCACCAGCGCGCCGGGCGGGCTCTGGATCTCGACCGCGGCGTCCAGCACCTCGAACACGCGGCGCGCGCCCGCCAGGCTCTCCTGCAAGGTGTTGACCACGCGCGCCATCGCCGACACCTGGGTCGAGAACTGCGTGAGCACGCTGGCAAACACGATCAGGTCGCCCAGGCTCAGGCGCCCACCGCTCACCAGCCAGCCGCCGTAGCCGAGCAGCACGGCCACGTTGAGCTGCGACGTGAAGTGCACGGCAGCAGAGAAGTGGCTGGCCCGGCGGAAAATCTCCTGCTGCTGATCCACCACGGCGAGGTTGCGGCGATCGAAGCGCGCCAGCTCCTCCCCCTCCCGACCGAAGACCTTGGTCACGGCGATGCCGTGCACGCCCTCGCTCATCGTGCGCACGACCTCATCCACCAGCTCGCGCGTCTTCTGGTACGCCAGGCGCGCCCAGCCGGAGAAGCGCACCGTGAGCAGCCAGATGAGCGGCGTGGCGGCCAGGCAGGCAAACGTCAGCGCCACGTGTGCGCGCAGCATGAACACCGCGTACACACCCAGGGTGAGCAGCAGCACCCCGCCCTGCAGCACCACGCCGTCCACGAAGGAGCGCGCCGCCTGCACGTCGCTGGTCACCCGGTTGATGATCGAGGCGCTGCCGCTGCTATCGTAAAAGGAGAAGCTCAGGCGCAACAGCTTGTGAAACACGCGGGCGCGCAGCTCGGGCACCAGCCGCAGGTGCTGCACCCGGCCGTTCTCCACCCCGTGCGCAAAGGCGAGCAGCGCGTGCACCGTCCCCAGCAGCAACACCGCGCCACCCAGCGCCAGCAGCCGTGCCGAGATGGACCAGCTCTCGGGGGGCTGCAGCCCCAGGGGCCAGTGCGGCGCGGGCGCGCTGGGATCCACCGTGCGGCGCAGCACGTCCACGCACAGGCCCACCAGGCTCAAGCCCGCGAGGCCGAGCGCGAGCAGGCTGGTCTGCAGCAGCAACACGCGCAGACAGGCAGCACGATAGTGCCAGGTCAAACGCAGCAAACGCCGGAGGGGGCTGCTGCTGGAGGGGGCGTCCGAGAAAATCGGCAGCGCCGGAACGGAGGAAGCCATTCGAAGGGGGGGAGCGTCGCGCGCCCTGTAGCAGAAACTACGGACACGTGCCCCTCGGGGCCGTAGCCGGCACACGGCAAATTCCCTGAGCCTGCCAGCCGACTCGGGTCACCCCCGCGGGTTTCCAGTGTTGCAGCGACGATATACGACGCCGCGCTCAGCTGAACGAGTGCCCTTCTTCCACCAGCAGGCGCTCGCCGAGCGAGCGCTGCTCCGCCAGGATCTCCCGCAGGATCTCCGGGGTGGTGAGCGGGTTGGCGAGCACCACGCGAAACACGCTCAGCACCTGGCCGCCGTAGGCGGCGGTCTCCAGCCGGGTGCGCGAGACGAAGGTCTTGCCGCCGGCGCGCTGCTCTTTCTGGATGGACTCATTGAGCGCATCCAGCCCCAGGTTGGCCGCCTTTTGCTCGTTTCCGCCCCGCAACAGCTGCTGGCGCGCCAGCGCCGGCACATAGCGATACGTGAGCAGGTTCAGGGTCGGCACGCTGGTGAGCTCAAAGTCGCCTGCGCCGCGGATCATCTCGGCAAACTTCTGGGCCTTGTCGATGCCCTGATCGATCAGCAACTCGAAGCCACGCCGGCCGATGATGCGCAGCGCCGAGTGCACCAGCATGGCCATGCCCTGCCGCGTGCCTTCCAGCGAGTGCTTGCCGATGTCGCGCGAGCCGCGGCGCACGACGTAGTTGGCGTGGTGCTCCACCGCGGAGAGCGCCTGTACGTCCTTGAACACGACCATGCCGGCACCCACCGGTACGTACAGCTGCTTGTGTGCGTCGAGCGTGACGGAGTCGGCGCGCTCGATGCCCTCGAGCAGGTGCCGGTGCTTGCTGGAGAAGAGCGTGGGGCCGCCCCAGGCGCCGTCCACGTGAAAGTGCAGGCCCCGCTCGGCAGCGACGTCTGCCAGCGCCGCCAGCGGATCCACACTGCCCGTCTCCGTGGCCCCGGCAATGCCCACGAGCGCTAGCACGCCGATGCGCTTGGCGCGCAGCTCGTCCAGGGTGCGCCGCAAGGCGTCGAGATCGATGGTGTGCGCGGCCGTGACTGGCAAGCTGATCAACTGACGGCGGCCGAGGCCGAGCAAGTCAGCGGCCTTGACCAGCGAGTAGTGCCCGCGCCGCGAGACCAGCACCGCCACGCCGCGCAGACCAGCGTGCTCCAGCGCGGCCGCCAGCCCTTCCTCTGCCACGCCGGCAAAGCCCGGGCGCGGCCCGAACAGGCGGTTGCGCGCCACCCACAGGGCCGTGACGTTGGCGATGGTGCCACCGGAGCAGAACGAGCCCAGCGAGTGAGCGAAGCTCTGCGTCCACTGCGCGTAGAACTCGTCGCTCTGCCCGTAGACCAGACGGTGCAACATGCCCACGACCTGGCGCTCGAGCGGCGTGAAGGCCTTGGAGGTCTCGATCTTCACGACGTTCTGGTTGAGCGTCATCATGATCTTTGCCAGCGGGAACATGAAATACGGCAGCGCCGATGTCATGTGGCCGATGAAGCTGGGCGAAGACGTGTGCACCGACTGAGCCACCACCTTCTCCAGCAGGAACTCGACCTGCTCGGAGACGAACAGCGGATCTTCCGGGATACGCGTCTCCTGAAAATCGCGCTCCAGGTTGGCGGGCGCGATGTCCCCTGCCACGATGCGGGTGCGCAAGAAGCCGATCAGGTTGTCCGAGATCTCACGATCGAGCCGCTGCAAGGTGGAGTGAGGGCCCTCCGGCACCGTGAAGATCTTGCGCATCGTCTCCAGGGTGGCTTCGGCCTTTTTGTTGGGCGAGCTATCGGGCACGTGAAACTCGTTCGAGGGGCGTGGGAGCTGACTCGGCAGGAGAGCGACGCAGACCTGGCCGGGGGGCAAGATACGGCTTTCGTATAGCAGGTTTTTTTAGGGGGCTTGTGCGAATGGCCCGCCCGGCCGATACATTCGCGAGGAGGGTCTCCGATGAGCTCCATCGCCGACAAACTCGCTGCCCAGCTGGGTCCAGAGCTAGTGCTGCGCGACGAAGCGACCTTGCGCGCATGCCGTCGAGATGCCTGGGTCGTGAGTGAGCTGGACGACCTGGAAGGAGCACCCATGCCGCTGCCGGCGTGCGTCGTACGGCCGCGTGCGGTCGAGCACGTGGCCGCGGTGGTGCGCGCTTGCGCCGAGACGGGTACGCCGCTGGTGCCCTCCGGGTTGCGCAGTGGCGTATGCGGCGGCGTTCTGGCCAGCGCACAGAGCGTGGTGCTGGACATGAGCTCCTTCGCGAACGTGCGGGGCATCGACAGCCGTGACCTGATCGGCAGCTTCGATGCCGGCGTGCGCGGCAGCGACGCAGAGGCACGCGCCAACGAGCAGGGGCTCACCCTCGGGCACTTTCCGCAGTCGATCGCCATCTCCTCGGTGGGTGGCTGGGTGGCCACGCGCGCGGCCGGCCAGTTCTCCACCGGCTATGGCAGCATCGAGGAGCTGCTGCTCGGGGTGGAGGCGGTGCTGCCCGATGGCAGCTTGCTGTCGAGCGGTCCGATCCCGCGCGCGGCGATCGGGCCCGACATGCGCCAGCTGCTGCTCGGCAGCGAGGGCACCTTGGGCGTGATCACCGGCGTGAAGCTCGGGCTGCGCCGGCTGCCGGAGCTGCGCCGCTGCGCGGCATTCTACGTCAAGGACATGGCCTCGGGCTTCGACGCCCAGCGCGGCATCCTGCAGGCGGGCTGGAGCCCGGTGGTGTTGCGGCAATACGACGCGCGCGAGGTCGCGCGGCTGTTCTCGCCCTACCGCCGTAACAGCGACGCGCTGCTCCTGGTCGTGCACGAGGGCCCGCGCGAGAAGGTGGAGGCCGAGGCAGCCGCCGTCGCCCGGCAGCTGCTCGGCGCTGGCTGTGAAGAAGCGCCCGCTGCCGCGACCGAGCACTGGCTGAAGGAGCGCAACAAGGTGCCCACGTTCCGCAGCTTCCTGGAGAGCGGCGTGATCGTGGACACGATCGAGGTGGCCGCGCCCTACTCACACATCGGCGCGCTGTACGACGCGGCAGTGAAGCGGCTGGGCACCATCCCCGGCATCTGGAACGGCTCGGCGCACAGCTCGCACGCGTACCGCAGCGGGCTCAACCTCTACTTCAGCTTCGCGGTGCAGCCCAAGGACAAGGCGCGGCTGCGGGCCTCTTACCACGAGTGCTGGTCCGCCGTGATGGAGAGCTGCCTGGAGCACCAGGGGACGATCGCGCATCACCACGGCATCGGGCGCGTGCGGCGCGAGTGGCTGGCGCGAGAGCTGGGCAGCGCCGGGCTGGCCACGTTGCGCGCGCTGAAGCACAGCCTCGATCCGCTCGGCATCTTCAATCCGGGTGTGCTGCTCCCGGACGTTCCGGGCTGAGCCCGCGCTCTGCGCGCGCCGGGCGAAAGTGTCTTTACTGAGTTAAAGACGCGCCGCGAGCTGCCGATCCTGGGGGGTGAACGGTGTCGAATTCGCCCTGGAACACATCGCGGGCCCTGCTCGTCAATGGCCCACCCTCTAGCCGCAGCAGCGAGCCGGTCTCGACGGAGCGCGCCGTCTCGCTTCGCCCGTCCGGCATCGACCGCACCATGGACCTGGAGCGCTACTCGCAGGAGCCGGGCTACGTCGTGGCCACTCTGGGGCGCTGCCTGATCCACATCACGTCCGAGCGCGTCACCACCACCACGGTGAGTCTGATCCGGCGCGCGGCCGCCGACCTGTCGGAACGGCACAACGCCTTCGGCTACCTGTCTGTGCTGGAGCCCAGCGCGCAGCTGTCGATGGCGCCGGACATCCGCGAGAGCATAGACGCCTTCGCGAAGCGCTACTCGGAGCGCTTCACCGGCGCCGCCATCGTGTACGAGCTGGCGGGATTCCAGGCCACCGTGGTGCGCAGCATCGTCACTGCCGTGAACCTGGCCAGCCGCGCGACGCACCCGACGAAGGTGTTCGACGATCTGCGCGCCGGCACCGCGTGGCTCACGCGCCTCACCCCCGGCGAGCCCACCGCGGCGCGCCTGTTCGAGCTGACGACGCAGCTGCGCAAGGGCTGATTCAGTAGCTGCGCGCACAGCTGGCGCGCGCGTCGCACCTGCAGCACACGGACGGGTGGGGTCAAGTCCCGCCGGCGCGAACCGTTCTGCCCTAGAGCACGACCGCGAGTGCGCTCGGGTACAGGTCTAGCCACCGGCCAGCGTAGCTCGGCGGGAGCGCGAGCGGTCTCTCCGCGAGGGGAGACCAATGGTCCTGCTGAGGCGCGCTGACACGACGATGGCCAGAGTTACCAACGCCGAGATACAGGCCACGCGCGTCACCTCGGAGCCGCTCGCGGAGCTGCCCGCTCCGCCCTCGCGCCGCGCGTACGGCGAAGGCGATCTGATCGACGGCAAGTATCGCCTGGAGGCCCTGATCGGCACGGGCGGCATGGGCGAGGTGTGGACGGCCCGCAATGACACGCTGGGCGTGCGCCGGGCCGTCAAGCTGATCCGCTCCGACTCCGGCAACGCCGAGAGCACGGATCGGCTGTTGCACGAGGCGCAGGCGGCGGCGCGCCTGGCCGACCCGGCCATCGTGCGCGTGTTCGACTTCGGCCGCACCCAGAGCGGCGACCCCTACATCGTCATGGAGATGCTGGAGGGCGAAGATCTGATGAGCGTGATCAACCGCCGTGAGCGGTTGAGCCCTGCCAAGGCGGTACGCACGCTCTTGCCGGTGATCCGCGCACTGGGCGCGGCGCACGCGCACGGCATCGTCCACCGCGATCTGAAGCCGGAGAATCTGTTCCTGGCGCGCCTGCCCGACGGGCGGGTGCAGCCCAAGCTGCTCGACTTTGGCATCGCCAAGCTGAAGAACGCTCGCGATCTGCGGCTGACCTCGGCGGGCTCGGTGATGGGCAGCCCGCTGTACATGGCGCCCGAGCAAGCTCGCGGTGAAGACGTGGACGAGCGCGCCGACATCTGGGCGCTGTGCGTGGTGCTGTACGAGGCCATGACGGGCCAGCCCCCGTTCCGGGGCGAAGATCGCGCGAGCGTGATGTACGCAGTGGCCACCCTGGAACCGGAGCACCCCAGCCTGCGCGGGGTGCTCGAGCCGGTGCCCTGGTCGATCATCCAGCGCGGTCTGGAGAAGCGCCGTGACGAGCGCTGGCCGTCGATGGAGGAGCTGGGTCGAGCGCTGGCGCGCTGGCTGCTCGACGGCGGGGTGAGCGACGACATCACCGGCGCCTCCCTGGAGGCGGGCTGGTTCCGCAGCTCGCGGCGCAGCTTCTTTGCCAGCAGCCTGCCGCCGGAGCGCAGCCGTCGCTCGCGCGCCAGCGCGCTGCAAAAGCTGTGGCAGCGCAGCGCTCAGCACCTGCGAGCCTGGGCCGAGGCGCTGGCCGCACGCTGCGTGCCGCTGTGGCGGCGCTATCTGTGCCTGGAGCCGCGCTGGCGCTGGGCCGTGCACGCGGCGCTCGCGGGGGCGTTGCTGCTGCTCGGCATGCTGGTGTTCGGCGGCGAGGCCCCGCCCCCTGCGGCGCCGACAGCCGCACTGGCTCCGGCAGCCGAGCCTGCGGCAGCTCCGCCCGAGCCAGCTCCGCCGGCTCCCGCCCCCGCCGTCGTGGAGCCCCCCGCGGCAGCCCAGCCCGAGCCGGAGGCGGCGCCCGCAGCGAGCGCAGCAGACTCGACCCCGAGCGCCGCGCCGCCGGCGAGCGCGCCACCCTCTGCGCCGCGGGCCAGCAGCAAGAGCAAGCCCCGGCGCTCCGCGACCCGCAAGGCCGCCCGTGATGGCAGCAAGCCCGCGCGCGAATCCACCACCCGCGCCCGCCGCGCCAAGCTCATCGATCCTTACCAATGAGGCGAGCCGCTGCGAGCCTCGGGCTGTGTCTCACCGGCGTGCTGTCGAGCGCAGCGCCGAGCCACGCCAAGGAAGTGATCAACAAGACCGTCCGCGCCGAGGCGCCCGTGCGGGCCCCCGCGCCCAGCAGCGAGCCGGCGCCCAGGGCGGCAACGCCGGAGCCGGAGCCCCCGCCGCCAGCCCCGCCTGCAGCGGAGCCGGAGCCGCCGCCCGCAGATCTGACGGAGCAAGCCCGGCAGCTGTATCTGCAGGGGGCCGAGGCCTTTGCGGCGCAGCGCAACGCCGCCGCCATCCGCTACTTCCGTCAGGCCGAGAAGCTCGTGCCCAGCGCCAAGCTCACCTACAACATCGCGCTGGCCTACGACGAGATGGGCGACAGCGGGCGCGCGCTGAGCGAGTACCGGACATTCCTGGTGCGCGAGCCGCACTCGCCCCATCGCGAGCAGGCGCTGGCGCGCGTCGTGGCGCTGGAGCAAGCGCTGGCCGCACAGGGCGTGCAGCAGCTCTCGGTCACGAGTGAGCCGCCCGGCGCCACCTTGCTCGTGGATGGCGAGCTGCAGGGCGTCACGCCCTGGGCGGGGGAGCTAGCCCCCGGAGTCCATCGCGTGCGGCTGGAGCGCAGCGGCCACCAGCCGCGCGAGGCCGAGGTGGCGCTCGCCGCCGAGCACGCTGCGGACCTGCACCTGTCGCTGCCGGTCGCGCCCGTGCCAGCGGTGGAACACGACAGCACATGGACGCGCGTGCAGCCGCTGACGTGGGGCATGCTGGGTGTGGGGGTGGGCGCGCTCGCCGGCGGCATCGCCTTCGAGCTGTCGCGCAAGAGCTCCAGCGACCGTGCCGGCAGCGCCAGCACGGCCGAGGCGCGAGCGCGTGCGGAGGGCGCCGCCGACAGCAAGCAAATGGCTTCGCTGCTGCTCTTGGGCGCGGGCGGCGCGTTTCTGATCGGGGGCAATGTGCTGCTGGTGTTGGACGTCACCCGGGCACATCCTGGCGAGCCTGCGGCGCGTGCAAGCTCCGAGCCCCTGCTCTCTCTGCCCTGCTCGCCCGGCTTCTGCGGTGTAGCGGCGCAGGGCACGTTCTGAGCAGAAGTGCCTCTTCGCCGCACGTGACACGTGCTGCTGGCTGGTCGAAAGAGGCTGGATACATCGCTGCAAGAGAAACTCGTGGCCGGCACCGGCCGTAGCGCTCAGATAGAGCCAAGGAGCTGGCCATTTGAAGCGCGACCCGAGCAGACGTCGATGTAGCTGGCGACCTTTCATCACGGGTCTCTTGCTCCTCATCCCCGCGTGTAGCGACCAGGATGACACGGTTCAGCCATCCAACCCCGATCTCGAAGTAAACGGTGAGCTGCACGCGGGCTCCACGACCGTGTTGCCCAACACACCGGTGGGTCGCCAGCTCGCCTGGGTCATCGAAGCCGTCAACGGTGAGGTATCTCGCCTCGGTCACGGTGAGCTCGACGCGCACTTCGATCCAAACTTTCTGAGGGTGCGGGGCCACGACCAGGTGCTCGAGCAGCTCGCCAGCACCGCGCGGGACGACGCGCCGCTCACGTTTCGCGAGGTCAGCCCCGACACCAGCCCAGAGAGCGCGCTGGCGCTCGTGGACGGCGCGCGCACGCAGCTGACCATCGGCATGAACGTCGGCGCCGACCACGGCAAGATCACCGGGCTGGAGTTTCGCCCGCTCGTGCCGCCGCCCGAGCCCGAGCCGCTCGACAGCTGGCAAGCCGTGACGGCAGCCTTGCAAGGGATCACCCCGGGCGCGCAGCTGCTGGTGGCGGAGGTCACGGGCGAGACCTGCCAGCCCCTGCACGAGCACGCGGCCGAGCAGGCGCTGGCGCTGAGCTCCACGGCGTCGCTGTATGTGGTGGCGGAGCTCGCGCGCCAGGTGGAAGCAGGGACGCTGGCGTGGAGCTCGCCGGTGACGGTGCAGTCACAGCTGAAGAGCTTGCCGCCGGGTGAGCTGGAGACACTGCCGGCGGGCACCGAGCTCGAGCTGTGGGCGGTGGCCGACAAGATGCTCGCGCAGAGCGACAACTCCGCTGCCGATCACCTGATCACCCTGCTCGGCCGCGAGAACGTCGAGGGCGTCTTGCCGGCGGCGGGCCACGCCGCGCCGCAGCTCAACGTGCCCTTCCTCACCACGCGCGAGCTGTTCTTGTTCCGGCTCGAGCTGAGCGAGCCGGAGCTCGACGCTTACCTGGACATGGCGGTGCCGCAGCGGCGCGCGTTCCTCGCCGGGCTGTCGGAGCGCATGCCGCTGCTGGAGAGCGCACGCGACTGGTTCATGCCTCGCCGCATCCAGGAGCTGGAGTGGTTCGCGAGCGCGCAGGATCTGTGCCGCCTGATGGCGCACCTGCGCACCCGCAGCGAGGCGCCGGGCATGGGGCGGCTGGCGGACGTGTTGTCGCAAGATCCGGGCTTGCCGCTCGACCCCGCAGAGTTTCCGTTCGTTTCGTTCAAGGGTGGCTCGGAGCCCGGCGTGCTCAACTTGACCTGGCTGGTGGAGCGCGCGGACGGCAAGCGCCTGTTCGTGACCATCGGTCTGAACAATCCCGCGTCACCCATCCTGAACGTCGCTGGCGTCTTTCGCGCCGCGAGCGCCATCTTCGAGCTGCTGCGCAACCATCCCTGAGCAGGCAGCACCGTCGCTTGACAGCTCCAGCGCTGCGTTGTCTGCTCGCAGCACGGGGCAACGTTTGGCGTCGGGCTGCCCGACGAGTGAGGAATTGGGATGGAGCATCGCAGGCTGGGAAAGAACGGCGTTTGGGTCAGTCCGCTGTGTCTGGGGACGATGAACTTCGGCTGGCACACCAGCGAGAAGGACAGCCACGCGCTGATGGATCAGGCGCTGGACCTGGGCATCAACTTCATCGACACGGCCGACGTGTACGGCTGGTCGCTGGCGCGCGGCGCCACTGAAGAGATCATCGGGCGCTGGCTCGCGCAGGGCGGGCGGCGGGATTCGGTGGTGCTGGCCACCAAGGTGTACAACCTGATGACCCGCCCCGGCAGCAAGCCGGAGCCCAATCGGGACAAGCGCTGCCTGTCGGCGCTCAAGATCATCCGTCACTGCGAGGACAGCCTGCGGCGGCTGCAGACGGACGTGATCGACATCTACCAGATGCACCACGTGGATCGCGACTGCCCCTGGGAGGAGATCTGGCAGGCGATGGATACCCTGCGCACGCAGGGCAAGATCATCTACGTGGCCTCCAGCAACTTCGCCGGCTGGGACATCGCGCAGGCCAACGAGATCGCCAAGCAGCGCTTCCTGCTGCCGCTGGTCAGCGAGCAGAGCATCTATCACCTCGATAATCGCATGGTGGAGCTGGAGGTGATCCCGGCGTGCCGCAGCTACGGCATGGGCCTCATCCCCTGGAGCCCGCTCGGCGGCGGCCTGCTCGGCGGCGCGCTGAAGAAGCGCGCGGAGGGCCGGCGGGCGAGTGAAGAGTTCGAGAAGAACGTGGACAAGAAGCGCGAGAAGCTCGCCGCGTTCGAGGGGCTGTGCGCGGAGCTGGGGGAAGAGCCTGCCAACGTGGCGCTGGCCTGGCTGCTGCACAACCCGGTGGTGACGGCGCCCATCATCGGGCCGCGCACCGCCGAGCAGCTCTCGGGCGCGCTGCGCGCCACGGAGCTGAAGCTGGACGAAGCCACCTTGCAGCGTCTGGACGCCATCTTCCCGGGCCCCGGCGGCGAGGCGCCCAAGGCGTACGCCTGGTGAACGCAGGCCGCGCGCCTGCTCGTGAGCGGAGGCTGGCTGCCCCTGCCTCGCAGCGAGCGGGCGCAGCTGCAGCCCCACTGCCTACCTCAGCGCACGATCACGGGCGGGCGCGGCGGGATGATGAACTCGTCAAAGGCGGGGGTCAGGTTGCTGGTCTGCACCGGCACCACCTGCGGGTAGTCAGCGCCGGGATTGACGATCTCGAACGACTGATTCCAGAGGTACATCGCCGGATACGTCAGCAAGGTGCCGTCGGTGTCCTCCACCACGGTGGCCATGTACAGCTGCGAGGCAGGGCCCTGGCCGAGCCGGAAGGGGGACTGGCGCGCCGACGAGAACAGCACGAAGTAGTAGCGCTTGCCGGCGTTGGGCGTGCCCTCTGGCCCCACCCGCACCGTCGGCGACCACTTGGGCCAGCTGTTGAGCACGCCGGGGCTGCGCTCGTTGGTGCACGCCGCTGGATCATTGGCGGCCAGGCGCGTGGCAGTGCCACCGGCGGCGGGGATGACGTAGATCTCGCCGCGGTCGTGATAGTAGTACTTGCGGCCCTGGCGATCTTCCACGCGGGTGAAGGCGATGAAGCGATCGTCCGCGGAGTAGTCCGGATAGTACTCACCGACCCCCGGCAAGCTGGCGCCGGGCAGCGGCGTGGCCGTGCCGCCCGCGCCCGCGTTGTACGGCACCGTGTAGATGTCGGCGACGTTCGCGTTGTCGCCGATGCGCCCGTCCGAGGTGCCGTCCGTGGAGGTGTAGGCGATGGTCTGCCCGTCGTGGCTCCAGTCAGGGGTCACGGCGCCGCCCGGGTCACCATCGCGCGCGATCACGCCCCAGCCCGTGCCCTTGGCCGCCAGCATGGCAGTGCCCACCGCTCGCTCGTATTGATCGCCCTCGAGCGGCGGCACGGTGCCCTGCGCGGCCAGATCGATCCAGAGCAGACCGTCACCCGCGGTCTGGCGCTGGCCGAAGCCCATGTCCTGGTGCGGCGTGTTCGAGGGCGTGAAGTCCGCATTCATCGCCGGGCGGCGCGTCGCCGAGGTGATCAGGGTGCGCTTACCCGTGGCCCAGTCCCCGCGTGACGTGGTGGACACGCCCAGCCAGGGCATCTGCAGCAGAAATGCGCCGAAGGGGCTCACGTCCGCGGGGCGCCCGCCCTGCCCTCCGGTGATGTCGGTGACGGCGAGGTTCCACGGCCAGTGATCGCCGGTGATGACGGCCTTGCCATCGCCCGTGGAGGTGTGACAGCCCACGCAGCGCGCCTGGCCCACGGGAGCGCCGAACTCCTGCCGCTTGATGCGGCCGTTATCGCCCAGCATCGTCTCCTGCACGTCGCCGGGGCGCAGCGCGGTGACCACCGCCTCTTCCCCCACGCCGAAGGCCATGAGCCGCGTGGTCTCCAGCCCGGGTTGCTCCGTGGTGGCGGCCCAGTACACCATGCTGCCGCCCGCCGGCACCGGCGCGATGCGGAACTTGACCTGCGACTGGCTGGGCGCCGCGTTGCCGCTGCTGGTCTTGACGGTGACGGTGACGTCCTCTTCGAAGACGTTCTTGCTCAGGCCGCCCCAGTGCTCGGGCGACATGGTCCACGTGCTCTTGGTGGTGTAGACGACCAGCGGATTGACCTCGCGCGGGGTGCTGATCGTGATCTGGTGCACGCTACCCTGCCCCGTGAAGCGCACGCGCGGGCGCAGCATGTTGGCTGGGATCAACATGCCGTCCGCGGGCTCGATGATGCACGGCGGAGTGCCGCTGGCGGCCTGACTGAACACGGCTTGCACGTCGGGCCCGAGCCCATCTTCAAACACCGGCTCGGCAGGAAAATCCGTGCACTGCTCGCAGGTCGGCACGCCCGTGACGTCGCCCGTGGGGGGCGTGGCCACGTCGCCGAAATCCGGGCCATTGCCGGGGGTCAGGTTGCCGCCACCGAGATCCAGATCGCGGGCATCGTTGCCCGCCTCGGGCGACACGGGCCGCTGCCCCACCACCACCCCATCGCCGCCGCCCGTGCCGCCCGCGGAGCAGCTGGCGAGCACGGCCGAAGCCCAGCCCGCCGCCAGAAGTCCCAGTCGCGCTCGTGACGATCGAATCATGGCCACTCTCTCGGGCACGAAAAAGGCCCGCCAGTTCTGGTTGCAACCATAGCCGTTCCAGCGATCCGACACCAGGCAGGGGGCGACATCCTTGCGGGCCGCACAGATAGATCGCAGTGAGCTCCGGGCTGTTTTTCGCCAGGGGCGCCCCGCTCCACCGGCATGCGGG
The DNA here is from genome assembly GCA_025937895.1 of Polyangiaceae bacterium. Lineage (GTDB taxonomy): Bacteria > Myxococcota_A > Polyangia > Polyangiales > Polyangiaceae > SZUA-265. Next base: position 17,321 of record JAICQL010000053.1, read on the forward strand.
CGCCGCGCTGGCGCGCGGCGAGCGGGGCGCCGCGATCCCGATGCAACACACGATGCAACACGGAAGAGCCGGTGTACCATCGCAACAAGCCGCGCGACGGCGCGCTCCCCCGTCGTTGCGCGGACGAGCCCGCAGCCGCGCTCGGCGGCGAGCGCTCGGGGATGATCCATCCCAGCCATGTAACGAAAGACAGACCTGGGCTGCCCTCATCCGGGTCTGCAGCGGCCAGCTCCGGGCCCGCGCCGGGCAGGCTGGATCCAGCCGCGGTGTCCGGCAATCGCCGCTTGGACTGGATTGTTCTGCTGGCGTGCGCTGCTCTGAGTGGGTCCGTGCAAAAAAAACCACTCGTGAGCGTGCCGATAACTTTCCGGCAAGGGCGGCGCGGAAGGCGACGCCGCTGCGCGCAAGCGGAGGCGGCGACTTGCCGGGTGATAGAATTTTCACGCCTGCACTGCTGTCGGGAGCGCGGCACGAGCTGCGCCCGAGCTGCGCAGCGCAGCTCAAATCGCCTGGCTTTCTAGGCATCTTCAATGCACCCGAGAGCCGTCCTCAGAAAACGGTGATCGTTCGACCCCGATCACGTCATGCAGCTACATCCTGCTGCTCTGCGCTGAAGTTGCTTCGCGAAGAACTAGTGCGCTGTAGCTGTCCGAGCCTGGCGCGAGCGGCTGCAGCCCTAGCAAAGCAGCGCCAACGTCGCTTCGTTTCAGGTTATCGTCGCGACCACGACGGTAGTCGCGCAGCCCTGCTGCGGATACCGGGAGGTCATGCGATGACAGACACCGCACGGAATGAGCTTGCGCATAAACTCGGCGGAGCCTTCGGCGCCACCGCGGCGCCGGCGCTCGATACATCTTCGCTCGGCTCGCCCTCATTGGCAGCACCTTCGCTCGAGCCCGAGAGCGGCGTTCATCTGGCGCAGCATTCTCACCGGGAGAGCGCAGGGCTGGAGAAGAGCACGGCCCCGGAGAGTCTCGCGCCGGAGAGCAGGGTGGAGCCCGTGTCCGCTACCAGCTCGACCTCCAGCCTGCTGGATCTGGTGCTGACCAGCGTGATCGAGAGCCAGGTGCCGCCGGGCTGGAGCGCGCCGCCGGAGGAGCTAGCTCATCACGAGCTCACCGTGATCGTGCGCGGCAGCCAGTGCACGATCCGTGAAGACGGCGAGGGCACGTCGGGTCCGGTGGAGGCCCTGCTGCTGCGTCCCGGCACGCGGCGGGAAGAGCGCAACGCGGGCGAGGTGGATCTGCACCGCCTGCGCATCAGCTTTCACTGGCGCAGCGCCCCCGCAGAGCTGCCCGAGATGGTGCAGGACACCTGCGGCCGCTTGCACGAGATCGCGTCGTGGCTGGTCGCCGAGCGCGACGCTCAGTTTCCGAACGTGACTGAATATCGCCAGGGCCTGCTGCGCGCGATGGTGGGCGAGTACCTGCGCCTGAGCGTGGTGGCGGCGAGCCGCATCGAAGAAAAGACGCGCACGTACATGCTGCGGCACCTGGGTGAGCCGATCACCCTGGAGGATCTGGCCAGCAACATCGGCATGAGCCGCTACTACTTCTGCCGCGTGTACAAGGAAGTGGCGGGCCACACGCCCATGGAGCACCTGCGCGCGCTGCGCCTGGAGCGCGCCAAGGATCTGATCCGCTCCACCGCCCTGCCGCTCAAGGCCATCGCGCCCGAGGTGGGCTTTGGCAGCGCGCAGCACCTGTGCCGCCTGCTGCACGATCGCTTCGGCGTGGGCGTGCGCGAGCTGCGCGGCGCGGGCACTCTGGAGTCGCGCGGCGTGCTGGCGGACCGCGGCCGCGAATCAGACGGCGTGTCCTGAGCCGCGCCACTGTTCCACTGGTGTCAGGCGGCGCTGCTCCGCCGCCTGCGCTGATCCGCCGCTGGTGCTGATCCGCCGCCCGCGCCGATCGCCGCCTGCGCCCGCGCCGATCGCCGCCTGCGCCCGCGCCGATCGCGGAACCAGCTCAAATCAGCTGCAGCCAGCGGCCGCTGGCCTTTTGCCCAGGTGTAGCGTGGCTGTTTTGCCGTGTGCCGGCGAACGGCTGCGACCGAAAAGCGAGGCCAGCGGGAGATTTTTTGACGGCGCGGGGCGCTGGTACCTGATATGGGGGCCGCGGTGACCGACCCCGTGGCGAACGCGCGCCTGGATTTGAATCTTCCCGGCCGACTTTCTCATCTCCGGCAGCTCGAGTCTGAAAGCATCCACATCATTCGCGAGGTGGCTGCCGAGTTCGAGAACCCGGTGATGATGTATTCGATCGGCAAGGACTCGTCCGTGATGGCACGGCTGGCGCTGAAGGCCTTCTACCCCGCCAAGCCGCCCTTCCCCTTCCTGCACATCGACACCACCTGGAAGTTCCGGGAGATGATCGAGTTTCGCGACGCCTTCGCTCGCGACAACGGGCTGGAGCTGATCGTGCATACCAACCAGGAGGGTCTGCGCGAGAACATCAATCCCTTCGATCACGGCAGCCAGAAGTACACGCACATCATGAAGACCCAGGCGCTGCTGCAGGCGCTGTCCAAGGGTGGCTTCGATGCGGCGTTCGGTGGGGCGCGCCGGGACGAGGAGCGCTCGCGCGCCAAGGAGCGCATCTACTCCTTCCGCGATCGCTACGGCCAGTGGGACCCGAAGAACCAGCGGCCCGAGCTCTGGAACCTGTACAACGGCAAGCTGCAGAAGCACGAGAACATCCGCGTCTTTCCCATCTCCAACTGGACCGAGCTCGACGTGTGGCTCTACATCCACCTGGAGCAGATCCCGATCGTGCCGCTGTACTACGCCAAGCAGCGCCCGGTGGTGAAGCGCGACGGCGCCTGGATCATGGTCGATGACGGGCGCCTGCCGCTGGAGCCAGGGGAGAAGCCGCAACTGAAGAGCGTGCGCTTCCGCACCTTGGGCTGTTATCCGCTCACCGGCGCCGATGTCTCCACCGCCGACACCTTGCCCGCCATCATCGGTGAGATGCTGGCCACCCGCCACTCCGAGCGCTCGGGCCGCTTGATCGATCACGACGAGGACGCCTCGATGGAAGCCAAGAAGCGGGAGGGCTACTTCTGATGGCCGCCTCTACCTCCACTGGCACTGCCAACCCGACTGCTGCCGAGCCAGGCACCATGACCGAAGAGCAGGTGCTCGCGCAGCTCACGGCGCACCAGGAGAAGGAGCTGCTGCGGCTCGTGGTGGTGGGCTCCGTCGATGACGGCAAGTCCACCCTGATCGGCCGCCTGCTGCACGACACCAAGGGCGTGTACGACGACCAGCTCTCCGCGGTGAAGCGCGCCTCCAGCCAGGCCGGCATGGAGATCGACTTCTCGCTGTTCACGGACGGCCTGAAGGCAGAGCGCGAGCAGGGCATCACCATCGACGTTGCCTATCGCTACTTCACCACGGACAAGCGCAAGTTCATCATCGCGGACACCCCGGGCCACATCCAGTACACGCGCAACATGGCCACCGGCGCGTCCACCGCGAACGTGGGCCTGATCTTGATCGACGCGCGGCTCGGCGTGCTGCAGCAGTCGCGGCGCCATGCGTACATCGCCTCGCTGCTCGGCATCCCGCACCTGGCCGTGGCGGTGAACAAGATGGATCTGGTGGACTTCAGCCGCGAGGTCTTCGAGCGCATCGCCAGCGAGTTCCGCCAGTTTGCCGCGCAGCTCGACTTCAAGGACGTGACCTTCGTGCCGGTCAGCGCCCTGAAGGGCGACAACATCGTCGACAAGAGCGAGCGCGCCCCCTGGTACACAGGCCCCAGCATCCTCGGCTACCTGGAGACGGTGCCGATAGCAGCCGACCGCAACCTGGATGACTTCCGCTTCCCCGTCCAGTACGTCATCCGGCCGCACCTGAACTACCGCGGCTTCGCCGCGGAGATCGCCTCCGGCCGCATCAACAAGGGTGATCCGATCCTGGTCCTGCCCTCGCGCAAGCGCTCGCGCGTGGCCAGCATCGACACCTACGAGGGCAGCCTGGAGACCGCCGCGGCACCGCTCAGCGTGACCCTGACCCTCACCGACGAGGTGGATGTCAGCCGCGGTGACATGCTGGTGCGCCCGGACTCCGTGCCCAACGTGGATCGCCGCTTCGAGGCGACCCTGGTCTGGATGCACGAGAAGCCGCTCGATCGCGAGAAGTCGTACCTGCTCAAGCAGACCACTCAGCTGCAGCGGGTGGAGATCGAGCAGCTCGTCAGCCGCACCAACCTCGACACCCTGCTGCCCGAGCCGTGCGACACCCTGGAGCTGAACGACATCGGCACGGTGCGGGTACGCTGCAACCGCCCGCTGTACTTCGACCCCTACCGGAAGAACCGCCGCACCGGCGCCTTCATCCTGATCGACTCGCTGGGCAACGGCACCGTTGCCGCCGGTGTCATCCTGGCGCCCACCGCCGGCACCGCCACCCGTCGCGACGGCGAGACGGGGCTGCACAGCATGGTCAGCCCGAAGGAGCGGCAGGAGCGCCTGGGCCAGCGCGGGACGGTGGTGCTGCTCACCGGTCTGCCGGGCTCCGGTAAGACCGAGGTGGCTTATGCGGCCGAGCGGCTGCTCTACGATCGTGGGCACGTGGCGCTGGTCGTGGACGCACAGGATGCGCCCGCCGCCGCCAGTGTGAGCTCGGACCCGAGCACGCCCTCGGAGCTGGCACTCGAGCTGAGCCGTCGCGCCGCCGAGGCCGGGCTCATCGTGCTGCTGGCGTTCGGTGCGCCGCGAGCTGCCAGCCGCGCCCTCGGGCAACGCCTGCTCGGCGAGCGCTGGCTGGAGGTGGCCGTCACCGCCCCCGAGGCGCGCCGCAAGGCGGCAGCCGCGGCCTTCTACGCGCAGTCGAGCGAGCCCAGCTACGAGGCGCCAGAGGCGCCTGCGGCGCGGCTAGACCTGGCAACCCTCGGCAGCGAAGCGGCAGCCCGCGTGCTCGCCGACCTGCTGGAGCAGCGCGGCGTGTTCGGCGGCAGCTGAGCGGAACTTTCCGTCGCGGGCTCGCGGTGTTAGCATTTGCCGCATGACGGTAGATTGCCCGCGACGCGTTTCGACTCGGTCTGCATTTCAGCGCCGCCTGGGCGTGGCGCTGCTCGGGGCAGCCAGCGTTGCCAGCGTCGGCTGCGGCTACTCCGAAGACGAGTGGCAAGCCCAGCTCGCCAAATATTCGCAGCTGGATGCGCAGCACAAGCGTGACTCCGCCGAGCTCGCCGAGACCAAGGCCACGCTGGAGACCGCCCAGGGCAAGGTCGCGCAGCTCAGCCAGCAGCTGGAGAAGATGGGGGTCAACGTCGACGAGCTGTCGCGCAAGCTCGCCGAAGAGGGCACCGAGAAGGAGCGCCTGTCGGCGGACGTCAACGAGCTGAAGCGCGCCGTATCGGAGTATCAGGCGCGCGCCGCACAGCTCGAGCGTATCCGCAGCCGCTTCGGGGTGCTGCGCGGCAAGCTGCAGAAGCTGACCAAGATGGGCCTCAAGGTGGCCGTGCGCCACAACCGCATGGTCATCTCCCTGCCCGGCGACGTGCTGTTCTCGTCCGGCAAAGACACCCTGCGCGAGGGCGGCAAAGAGGTGCTGATGGCCGTGGCAGAGGTCATCCGCAACGACCAGCAGCTCTCCGAGCGCTTCTTCCAGGTGGCAGGCCACACCGACGCCCAGCCTCTCAGCGGCGGCCCCTTCAAGGACAACTGGGGCCTCTCGGCGATGCGCGCGCGCACCGTGCTCGTCTTCCTGATCTCCCCCGTCAACGCCCGCGACGGCGGCGGCGGCCTCGACCCGAAGAAGCTCCACGCCGCCGGCTACGGCGACACCGATCCGGTTGCCGGCAACGATACGCCCCAGGAGAGAGAGCATAACCGGCGGGTCGAGCTCGTCTTGATGCCCAACATCGAGGAGATGCTCGACCTCAAGTCGCTGATTTGAGGAAGGGCTCGATGCCGTGCGGGCGCTCTGCGTCGTCAGGATGGCCCGGTGGGCACATCCTGGCGACGCCGATGTCGACCCATAGGCGAGCCCGCTCGACCAAAGGCAATCCACGTCCGCACGGAGACGTACGGCTCTTCCGGCCCCCCTTTGACCCCCTCCAGGCCCTTCGACCCCTAATCCCCACTCTGAGCCGCACCCGCCGACCCCTGAGGGGTCAATCGGATCACGGGCACCGGCGTCAACAACGGCTCCGCATACGGCACTCGCGACGTCACAAACCAGCGATTGCCCTCTGCCCGCAGCTGGAGCACATAACGCTCGGTCTTGTCGCCGATCTGGCTCTCGACCCTGGCCTCGGCGTTGAGAGGGCCGCGTCCGACGAGCACGGCCCGGGTGGTGGTGCTGTCGGCCCTGGCGCGCAGCTCCTTGCAGGGGGCGGGCTCCGTCTGGCAGCGGGCCTCGGCCTCTTGCAGCTCGCGCGCAACGTCGCCGCGGGCGAGCTCGGCGGCCTCGCCATAGCGGCCGGTGGCGGCTCGCTGCTGTAGCTCGAGCGCGGCGTCCTTCGGCTGGCGCGCGAGGATGTCGAGCGAGAGCTCGGGTGGCTGGCGCACGGGGGCCTCGCGCCCGTTGCACGCGACCTTGGCCGCCACCCAGGGGACAAACGTGGCCAGGAACACCACCCCGAGGAAGCTCAGGGTGAGCGGGCTCGGAGCGTTGAGCTCGCGCTCGGTGCGGGGCAGCACCGCGGCGCCTCCAGAGCCATCGACGGGCGCCGTGTCCACGGCAGCCGCCGCTGACTCGGTGGAAGGTTCGGCCGACATCGCGGGACGTTGTACACCACGGCCTCGCGATGGCAAGTTCGCAAGCCGTGAACGTCAGCGCGTCGGAGCCGCTCGCACCACCGTCGCGGCTCGGTGCCTCGTCGCAGCCTCCCGAACAGCTTCCCTCGCACCCGCAGGCGCGCGCCGAGTGGCGGCGCTGGCTGGCGACGCTGATGATTGCGCAGCACGCGCTGGGCCGCTGCCTGGCAGCGCGCATCGGGCTGTGGCTGGCGCGCAGCGTGGCGGTGGGCTTCGTTGTCGCGGGGCTGTACGTGGCCCGGCTCGCACCGGATGCGGTGGACGCCGTGCTGCGCATGGCCCTGGTCGCGCTGTCGTGGTGCGCCGGTCTGGCGGCGCTCTCCGCGGCGGGGCCTGCCGTCGATCGCGCGCTGGAGGGTGGTCGCGGGCTGCTGGAGACGCGCGGGGTGGAGCTCGGCATGGTGCGGCGGCAGCGACTGCTGGCGGTGGCGGTATGGCTGCTGCGCCGCATCGGCTTGCCCGCGCTGCTCGTGGCCGCCGCGTGTGTGGCGCTCGAGCGGGCGCCGGGTGGCGTGGGGGCCGCGCTGAGCCTGGTCCTGGGCACGGCCTGTTACGTGCTGCTGCTCGCCGCAGGGCTGGCGGTGCTGGCAGAGCTGTGTCGCGTGATCGGTCGCTCGCGCGGGCAGCTGCTGTTCCTGGCGCTGGCCTTCCTGCCGCAGCTGTTTGCGCCGGCCTGGCCCGAGCTGCCGACGGTGATCTCCGGCTACGATCGGCTGCTCGATCGCTGCCTGCGCCTGGAAGCGCCGGGGCTGAAGCCATGAGCCAGCTGGAGCTCAGCGCCGTGTACGGCCCCGTGCTGAAGAGCGTGTCCGGCAGCTTTGGTCCAGGCATTCACGTCTGGCTCGGTGCGGAGTCCGACGGCAGCGCGGAGCTGATCGAGCTGTGCGCCGGGGTGCGCTTGCCTCGCCGGGGCCGCGTGCTGCTCGATGGCGAGCTGCCCGCCGCCAGCCCCGGCGCGCGTCGGCAAATCGCCAGCCTGCTGCCGAGTGAAGACCTGGGGCCCGACGGGCTGATCGGCGACTTTTGCGCGCAGCTCTCTGCGCTGCGCGGCTTCGACGCCAGCGCGGCGCTCCGCCGCCACTGCCCTCACCTGGCCGCCCTGGAGCGCCCGCTCGGCAGCCTGTCGCACGCGGAGCGCAGAGAGCTGGCGCTGGCAGCAGCGCTGGCGCAGCCGGAACCCAGGCTGCTGGCCCTGCACGAGCCGCTGAGCGCGGCGGGCAGCGCCAGCAATGCCGTGATCGAGCGCCTCCAGCAGCTGGCAGAGCGAGCTCCGGTGCTGCTCACCACGCGCTCGGCGGAGGACGCGCGGCGGCTCGGCGGGCAACTCCTGGTGCTGGAGCGCGGCATCCTGGTGCGCGATCCGAGCAACGCCTGGCCCAGCGCGGTCACGCCGGGGCTGCGGGTGGAGCTGTGGATCGAGTGCGATGCGCCGCGCCGCTTGCTGGCGCAGCTGCTGAGCTCGCCGGAGGTGGAGCGCGCCAGCTTCGACGCGCAGCAGGGCGGGCGCATCCAGGTGGTGGGTGGCGAGCTGGAGCGGCTGGCGCTGGCGGTGAGCCGCGCCGCGCTGGCGGCGCGGGTGGAGCTACGCTCGCTGCGCGCTGCAGCCCCCGATCTGGCCGCGGTGCATGGCGCGTCAGCAGGGCTCGCGCAGGCAGCTTATCGGGCGGCGCAGTCGGCGCGCCGGGGAGGTCCATGACTCAGCTGAGCTTTCTGCACGGCTGGCACAGCGCGCGGCTGCGCCTCGGCAGCTGGTGGCCCGCGTTTGCGTTGCTCGGCGCGCTGAGCTTGCTGTTTGCGGCCGCCATGGTCGAGGGGCAGAGCATCGCGGCGGCCGAGGTGGCGCGGGCCGCAGAGGCCGCGCTGGTGCAGGGAGTGACCTTCGGGCTGCTGCTGCCGCTCCTGTGTTTTGCGCTGGATATCCGGCTGGATAACAGCCTGGCAGCGCTGCTGGGTGCGCTCTGGGTGCGCCACGGCGCGGAGCGGCGCGCGTTTGCGCTCGGGCGCCTGGCGCTACCCGCGGCGCTGAGCGGCGGTATCGTGCTCGCCACCGGCAGCCTGGCGCTGGCGCTGAGCAGCGCGCTGAGCGATCCGGCGCTGCAGCTGCCGGTCGGGCTCGGCACCAGCTGGCTCGGCATGCTGCTCGCGGCGCTGCTCGGCGCAGCCAGCTACGTGGCGGGCCTGAGCTGGGCACAGCTCGCTGGTGGTGCGTGGGGGCGCGCGCTGTTCTTGCTGGCAGACTGGCTGCTGGGCGCCGGCGCGGGCCCGGCCGCGCTGCCCTGGCCGCGTGCACATCTGCGCCATCTGCTCGGTGGCGAGGGCGTGCTGGGCCTGAGCCCCGCGCTGAGCGCGCTGTGGCTCGCGCTGATCGCGCTCGGTTATCTCTACTTCTACCTGCGGCGGGTGCCGCACTGACACTGCGGCGGGTGCCGCGCTCGATACCTGCGGCGCGTGCCGCGCTGGGAACACACACATGATCCGCACCGAAGCTCGAGCCGAAGTCCGCGTGCTGTACCTGGCGCGCGGCAGAGCCAATGCCCTGAATGAAGCGCTGCTCGGCGCGCTGAGCGACGCCGTGGAGCAAGCCGCGAGCGATGACGGCGTGCGCGCGCTGGTGCTGGCCAGCGACTCGCCGCAGGTGTTCTGTGCGGGCTTCGACGTGCAGGAGGTGTTCACGTACGATCGCGCGCGCATGCTCGGCTTCTTCACCCGCTTCGTGCGCACGTTCGAGCGGCTGCGCAGCTTGCCGAAGCCGGTGGTGGCCGCGCTGGCCGGCCACGCCTACGCCGGTGGAGCGATCCTGGCGCTGGCTGCCGATCAGCGGGTGATGGCGGAGCAGGCGCTCATCTCCGTGAACGAGGTGGACCTGGCCGTGTCGCTGCCTGCGCCGATGATCGCCGCGCTCGGCGCCTGCGCCACGCCAGAGCTGGCGCGCTCCATGCTGCTCGGCGCGGAAGAGGTGCCGGCGGCGCGAGCGCGCGCGGGGGGCCTGGTGAGCGAGGTGCTACCAGCGGGCGACGTGCTGGCGCGCGCCGTCGAGCGCGGGCGCTGGCTCGGTCACAAGCCGGCGGAGGCGTTCCGGGTGCACAAGCTGGCGCTGGATCCCCTGCAGGGCAGGGCGATCAGCGCGGCGGAGATCGAGCAGACCATCGCTGCCTGGTTCGGACCTGAGGCAACGGAGCGCCGCCGCCTGCTCAGCCAGCGGCTGGCGGAGAAGCAGGCGAAGCGCGGCTAAACCGCGCTCGCGCAACGCCATCGCAGCCTGGGCGGTCGCAACGAGACCGGCCACGCAACGCGCGGCCGCGGAGAACAGCCGCGCCTCAAACGCGCGGCCGCGGAGAACAGCCGCGCCTCAAACGCGGCCGCTGCTTCAGTGCGCGCGTCGCGCCGGCGGGCGCGAGGAGCCGCGCGCCAGGTTCTCCGGCGCGCTGCGCCGCTGCAGCGCCGCTCGCATCACGTATTGCACCAGATCATCGAGCGTGTCCGCCGTGGTCTTGCGCAAGAGGTGGCGTACCGTGGTCTTTACCGTGTTATCGGAGACGCCCATCTCGTCCGTCAGGGCCACGCGCGGCGTGCCCCCGAGGGATAACGTGAGCACCTGCACCTCGCGCGGCGAGAGGCCGTGGCTGGAGACGAGCTCCGATACCACTGCGGCCAGGCTGTCATCTCCCGATGACGCCCGGGCGACGGCCCGCGCCGAGAAGCGCTCGAGGCTCTCGGTGACGATGGGCTTGAACACGAACTCCACGCCGAGCGCGTGCGCCTCATTGGCCCAGCCGCGCTCGTCACTGCCCGTCAACATCAGGATGGGCAAAACCGGATCACGGCGGCGGATCTCTCGGATCAGGTCTGTGCCCAGACCATCCGGCAGATTCACGTCCACCAGCATGCCGGCGAGATTCGTGTGCTCCTCAAAAACGCGCAGGCCCTCCTGCACGGTACCAGCTTCGAGGACCGTGCCGACCCTTTGCAGGTACGTGCGCAAGGTGCGCATCACCATCGGGTGGTCCTCAACGACCAGAAATTCAGGGCTATTTGTAGTCACTGACTGCCCCAGCCCCTCCTCTGGCCACCCTCGTTGTCTATCATCGAGGTCCTGTCCGCAGGCTCCGATTGCTCGAAGCCTCCCTTTGCATCACCCCGCAGCACTAGGTGAGCACTATACCATTGATTTCCTGATGACAACCCTAGGAGGTGCGGATCTCGTCGTCAGATTTTGATTCTCGTGCCTCCAGACGACCGGCTCCACCGCACGGTCAGCACCACGACTGCGGCTGAACGCGCCACTGTCAGCCGCTTCAAAGCGCTGAAGGCTCGATTTCCGCGAGCGGCAAACCGCGGGCCAAGAGCTGGGTGCGACGTTTGTGTCGGGGCAGAATTAACCGCCTTAGCGCGCTCGTTCGAGTGCGCTGATGCAGCCCGCTCTCCAATCCCTCAAAGGCCGATGCCGGCGAGCGTCCAGCTCACCGGCATCGAGGAGCCAGGCTCGGTCCAGCAGTGGGCTCAGCCTGGATCAGACATCAGAAAAGATGTCGGCGGGCCCCCCCCTCAGGGTGCCCGCCGAAAAGCAAAAGGACGGACAGTGACACGCAGCAGCCGAGCGGATTGGAGCAGGACATCTAGTCCCCCGGCTAGCCCCCGTTGCGCACGAGCTGCTTCCCCGCTGCTCTCTTCCCCCACAAAGAGAGCCCCAGCAGACTCGAACGTCCTACTCCGAACCGCTCCGCTCCTGGTTGCCGTGCACTGTCCTTGGCCAGACGAACGACGGCAGGGCACCCGACCCTAATCACCCTGTCGGGTGATGGGCGAGCGCAGCTGCAGAGCGCCGCCAGGCCAGGAGCGCACATGAAATGGCAGCGTTTCTGCCATTTCGACAGCATTTCAAACCTCGCGAAATGCCTCTGCGGGGCGCAGCCGCGCTGCGTGCAGCGCAGGCCAGACCGTGGCGAGCAGACACGCTGCAACGGCGAAGCATCCCGTGAGCGCGAACTCTGTCGGGCGGATCTGCACCGGCAAGCGGGAGATGAAATACACCTTCGGATCCAGCGGAAAGCCGTACGCGACGATCCACTCGCACACCGCGTAGCCAAAGCCGAGCCCGGCGCTGGTGCCCACCAGGCCGATGATCAGCCCTTGATAGAGGAAGGAGCGCAGCAGGTCCCCGTCACTGGCGCCCATGGCCTTGATCACGGCGATCTCTCGCTTCTTGTCGAGCACCACCATGATCAAGGTGGCGATCACCGTGAAGGCCGCCACCAGGATGATCAGCGCCAGCACCAGGCTCATCAAGATCTGCTGGATGCGCAGCGCCGTGAACAGGCCGTGGTTGAGCTCCTGCCAGTCGAGGACGTGGTACAGCTTGTTGCCGAGCTCCGCCTCTACCTGTGCCGCTACCTCGCGCGCGTCATCGATGTCCTTGATCTTCATCTCCACGCCGGTGACCGTGTCGCCGCCCTCGTAGAAGGCCTGAGCCTCGAACAGGTCGGTGTAGACCAGCTTGGAGTCGTACTGATCAAAGCCGGCCTGAAAGACGCCCGTGACGCGGAACTCCTTGGCCACGGGCGGGCGCATCGAGCCGCGTACGAAGGAGTAGCCGATGGTGGGAGAGGTGACCTGCACGCAGTCGCCCAGCTCCGCCTTCAAGGTCTCCTTCAGCGCTACACCGAGCACGATGCCGGGCAGCACCACGCCCTCGGCCTTGCACGGATCGGGATCGATGCCCTCGGGCAACGCGTCGTCTGCCGGTAGCTCACTGGCGTAGCCCCCTTCCGGTACGATCGAGCCCGCAGGCAGATCATCGGGCGCGAGGCGCAGCGGCTCATCCACCGCTCCCTCTGCTGCGCTCGGCGCCGCGCTGCTGCCGGCGTCCGGCAGCGAGCGCAGCAAGTCGAGGAAGCTGGTCTGCCCATCCGACCGCGGCGCGCCGAGCTCGAGCGCTGGGCTCGGTGGCTCGTCTCCATCTGCTTCCAGCAGCGGGTCTGCGCCGTCGTCACCTTCCGGCAGCGGCGCCTCCGGCTCTCCCGGGATCACTCGCGGGGCGCCGGCAGGCGCAAAGCTGCGCGGCCGCTCGCGGCCGGGGACGGCCAGACCCTCCAACGAGCCTTCGATCATGTGCCGCGGCAGATCCAGCACGGTGCCCATGAGCTCGGGGTCCACGCCCTTGAGCAGCACCCCGGTCGCCGTGCGCCCGGCGTGGGTGACCATCATCGGGTTGATCACGAAAGGCCCGACCCCGATCACCTCGGGCAGCTTCTGGACCTTGGCCATGACCTCGCGGTAGTCGCGAAACTCGCTGGAATATTTGAGCACCAGCACGTGGGCGTTGACCCCCAGCACCTTGTCGCGGAACTCGGCGCGGAAGCCGCCCGTCACGCTCATGACCGTGGCCAGCGCGGCAGTGCCCAGCGCCACTCCCACGATCGCAAAGGCGGTGCTGACGGAGATGAAGGCCCGCTTGCGCGATCGCATGTAGCGCAAGGCCAAGGTCAGCGAGAAACCCATGGGTTCACGCCTCTAGCAGAACCGTGCCGGGCACGGGAAAGGCGGTGCGCTCTCGGCTGCAGGTACCCGCGCAAAGTCCCTGGCCCCCAGGCCCGGCTGCGGTACGCGCGGAGCCCGGTCGTGGCATCGGGCAGCAGCGGAATGCTGCAAGGCGCATTCACCCCTCACTGTCCGGCCGCAGGCCTCGGCGCGCTCATCGGGGCGAGCCCACAGCCTGGAAGCCCTGGAACTCGGCTCGGCGTGGCCCAGCCGGCCGTCGCCAGCCCCGGCACTGCGCATTTACTCAGTCATACTAGACATTTCCACGCCACCATCACACTACTATGGCAGAGACGCTTTTGTGCCAAAGTGCGGGCAGCGGTTCTGGTAGCCGGAGCTTCCGGCGTGGGTGGCGTATCGTTGGAGTCCGAGATGAGCGATGAACGGTCTCAGCCGGTGACGGAGGGCCCGCGCCCGAGCAGCGTTCCTCCGGACGCTGTCAGTGGGGCCAGCCTCGCCGCGCTGAGCGCCGCGCCAGGGGTGTCCGGCCTTGCCGCCCATCCGCCCGCGATCATGGAAGCGGAGCTCGCAGAGTCGCCCGTCGGGCTGACGGCAGCGGCTGCAGCAGCAGCGGAGTTGGCGGCAGCGGAGTCGGCAGCAGCGCCCTCGTCCGAGCCAGGGCCGCGCGAGCGCTCGCTGAGCCCGGCCGGCCCCAAGTCGGATCGCTACCTCGGTTGTACGATCGACAATCGCTACAAGGTCGAGGGGATCGTGGGCGAAGGTGGCATGGGGGTCGTCTACCAGTGCCGCCACAAGATCATCGACAAGCGCGTGGCACTGAAGATCCTGCGCGCAGATCTGGCGCGGGATCCGGAGGTGACCGAGCGCTTCCTGATGGAAGCGAAGGCCGCCTCGGCCATTCAAGACGAGCACATCATCAGCATCAGCGACTTCGGTCAGCTGCCGGATGGTGCCGCGTACTTCGTGATGGAGTTTCTGGAGGGCACCCCGCTGGCGCAGCTGGCGGGTGGTGGCCGCCCGATGCCGCTCGAGCGCATCTTGCCCATCGCGCGCCAGCTGGCGGAGGGCCTGGGCTCCGCACACCTGCGCGGCATCGTTCATCGCGATCTCAAGCCGGACAACGTCTTCCTCATCCAGCGAGGCAAAGAGGCTGACTTCGTCAAGATCCTCGATTTCGGCATCGCCAAGGTGTCGAGCACCGGTCAGGGTCGGCTGACCCAGGCGGGCTCTGTCTTCGGCACCCCACACTACATGTCGCCGGAGCAAGCCGCGGGCACTCCGCTCGATCAGCGCGGCGACATCTACTCGCTGGGCGTGATGCTGTACGAGCTGGCCACCGGTCGTGTGCCGTTCGACGCCGAGAACTTCGTCGGCATCCTCAGCCAGCACCTGTATCAAGAGCCCATTCCGCCGCGCAAAGCCGCGCCCGAGGCGCACATCCCGGAGGAGTTCGAGGCCATCATTCTCAAGTGCATGGCGAAGAAGCCGGAGCAGCGCTACCAGGCGATGATCCACCTGCGCGATGATCTCTGGGCGCTGGAGCGCCGCCTGGCCGCGGCGCGCCTGGCGGAGACGGGCTCGATGGCAGCGCTCGATCCGGCAGCCTCGGTGGAAGGCACCGCGCTCTCCACGGAGCTGACCCTGGCCAGCATGCGCCCCCGGCGCTGGCCGATGATCGCCGCGATCGTCACCCCGCTCGCGATCGTCTCTGGCGTGCTGGCGTTCGAGCTCACCGGTCGAGGCAACCGTTCGCTGGCCAGCAGCGAGCCCGAGCCCGCCGCGGCCAGCGCAGCCCCCGGCAGCGTGGCAATGAACGGCGAGCCGAGCAGCGGCGCGGCCAGCAGCGCCCAGCCAGGCGCGGGCCACGACAACGCTGCCGACGCGCCAGCCAGCGGCGCGGCGCTCACGCCCGTCGTTGCCCCGATCGGCATGCCACGAGCTCCGGAGCCCGCACCCGCCATGCACGTGGTGCTGGGTGTCTCACCCGCCACTGCCCACGTCTTCCTGGACGGAGAGGATCTCGGTGCCAGCCCGGTGTCGGTGGATGTCGTGCCGGGCTCGCCCGTGACCGTGGAGCTGCGCCACCCGGACTACGCACCGAAGCTGCTGGAGCTGGACGGCTCCACCAACCGCGTGGTGGTCGAGCTCGACAACAAGCTCAAGCGGGGCAAGGCGGCGCGCGGCAAGTCGCGCGCCACGAAGTCTTCGGGCAAGTCCGCCTCTCGCGCCAGTGACTCCCGCTCCAGCCGCCGCAAGAAGGACGAGGCCATCGGCGGCCAGCTGTTCGTCGAGCCGTGGGCGCAGAAGCCCTGAGCCTGAGCTCTGCGGGCCTGCCCGCGCCGCTGCTCGAGCTGTGCCGGCGACTGAGCCGCACCGGGCATCGCGGCTGGCTGGTGGGGGGTTGCGTGCGCGACTCGCTGCGCGCGCAGCTGGACGGTCCGGCTGCGCCCGGCAGCTGGCGCGCCAAGGACTGGGATCTGGCCACGGACGCCATGCCCGAGCAGGTGATGAAGCTGTTCCGGCGCGTCATCCCCACCGGGCTGGAGCACGGCACGGTCACCGTGCTCTTGCCCGGCATGCAGGTGGAGGTGACCACCTTGCGCACGGAGCAGGGCTATCGCGACGGCCGTCGCCCCGACGAGGTGAGCTTCGTCAGCTCGCTCGACGAGGATCTGGCGCGGCGTGACTTCACGGTCAACGCCATCGCCTTCGATCCCGAGACCGAGGCGTTGATCGATCCTTTCGGCGGGCTCGAGGATCTGCGCCGCCGCCGCCTGCGCGCGGTGGGCGAGCCGGCGCGGCGCTTCGCCGAGGACGGGCTGCGCGTGCTGCGCGCGGCGCGCTTCGTGGCTACCCTGGAGTTCGAGCTGGACCCGGCCACCGCCGCTGCCATCCGTCCGTCGCTGGAGACGTACCGGCAGGTGAGCGCCGAGCGGGTGCGCGAGGAGTGGAACAAGGCGCTCGGCGCGCGCGCCCCCAGCCGAGCATTTGCCATCATGCAGCAGCACGGCTTGCTGGAGCTCACCGCGCCCGAGCTGGACGCGCTGGTGGGACAGAGCGCAGACGGCGAGACCCTGTTTGCGCTCGCGCTGCGTCGGCTCGATCTGGCGCCCGCGGGCGTGACCCTGCGCCTGGCCGCGCTGCTGGCGGACGTGGCGGCAGAGCCGGTGGTCGCGGCGCAAAAGGCCGATGCGCTGCTGAACCGCCTGCGTTACTCCAACCTCGAGCGCAAGGCGGTGAGCCAGCTGCTGCGCGCACGCGAGCTGCCGCTTTCGGGTGAGCCGAGCGGGCCCGAGCTACGGCGCTGGCTGCGGGCGGTGGGCAGCGACGGCTATCGCGAGGCGTGTGCGCTGGGGCGTGCAGCGCTCGAGGCGCGGCAGCAGGCACCCGGCGCGCGAGCGGAGGAGCTCGGCCTGCGCCAGGCGGCGCTGGAGCGCCTGGAGCAGCGCGCGGCGGCAGAGCTGGAGCGCAGGCCACCGCTGGCGCTCGGTGACCTGGCGCTCGACGGCAAGCAGCTGATGGCGGAGCTGCACCTCACGCCCGGACCACACGTGGGCAAGCTGCTCGCGGCGCTGCTGGAGCAGGTGATCGAGCAGCCGGAGCTCAACACGCGCGGCGACTTGCTGGAGCTGGCGAAACGGCTGCAGGGGTCGAGCGGCTGAGCCCCTTGGACCCCTGAGCCCCTCGACCCCCTTCCCCGCTCCTCTACCTCACTGCTGGGCGGGCGCAGGCGCAGCAGCCTGCTGCAGCGCCTTCTTCTCCACCGTCAGCCCGTCTTTGCTGGCGGGCTCTGCCGGGGCTGATGCCGGCTTGGTCTCACCTCCGGCTGCGGGTGTGCCCTGCGCGGCGGCCACCGCACCCGAAGCGGCGGGCTGATTCACGAACGTGACCTTGCCGAAGCGCGAGGCCTTGTGAAAGTTGCCCTGCCCGAGGATGGGCGACCACGCCACCCCCTCGTTGTTCTGCATGGCGTACACGTTCATGCGCCAGGAGCTGCCCGGTTCGGGCGGTACCTTCTTGGCCTTGTCAAAGGACGTCCACGGGATCTTGATCTCGACCACGTAGCCTTCGTCCTTGTCCTTGGAGTTGTCGAGCGTGCCGCGCACCGTCACCGCGCTCTCCAGCTTGGCGCTCCACTCCTGATGGCCGAAGGGGCCGTTGGGCTCCGTGCGCGGCTTGTTGTAGTCCTCGAAGTAGGAGTCGAAGACCAGGCCCTGCGGGTTGACCTGGATCTCGTAGTAGTCCTTGTTGTCGCCGTTGCCGTCGGGATCGATCATCAGCTCGACGGTGTCCTTCGTCCACAGCTGCGGATCCTTGGCGTCCTTGTCAAAGCCGCCGACCACGTCCTGATCCTTGACGAACACGCCCAGGTACAGCGCGCTCTCATCCCAGAGCATCTTCGCGGTGCCGTGCAGGCCCGTCTCGTTCAACGGCTTGCCATTGGCCACGTTGACGAAGGACATGGGGATGGCATCGTCCCAGGCGTATTCACTCAGCTTGCCGTCGAGACGCAGCCGCAGACCCTCCTTGATCCGCCCCACCTGCACCTCGGGCACGCCGTCTTCCGGCTTGGCGGCGACCCCGGTGTTGAAGGTGGCCACGAGCGCGCGATTGTCGGTGATCGAAGGCCCGCTCTTCAGCGGCAGCCGCTGCCGGCCCTTCCAGATGCCGGTCACCAGCTGCACCTTCGAGCTCTTGAGCTTACGCGGCATGGTGAAGCTCTGCGTGTCCACGTACACCTTGCCCGGCAGCCAGCTGCCCGGCGCCCAGCTCTGACGGTTGCGGCGGATGTGGCGCAGCGGCCCCACGTTGTCGATGTTCATCAAGCGCTCGCCCGAGCCGTCGAGCACATGGGTGAACAGCTTCCAGTCCACGTCGTCGAGCGCCTTGTCCGCGCGCCAGTACATCGTGACCTTCACTCGGGTGCCGGGCTCCACGTCCAGGCCCGGCTCGATCTGCGCGCCCACCAGGGTGATCTTGTCGTCGAAGTTGACGTTCAGAGGGGTCAGCTTCTCCCCCTCCGGCACCTTGTCCACGATGTACTTCTGAACGTCCTCCGGAGGCGCCGTGGAGGGCGTGTCATTTACACAGCCCAGAAAGACACCGCCCGAGAGCATGACGGCCGAGAGCACCCCGCCTGCGAGGGCGCGCTGCAGTGGCAGGCTCGAGCCCGCGCCTGCGCGCAACGATGCCCACGATTGAAACCCAGCTCGTCTTCGCATGAATTTTTTCCCTCGTGCTCGCTAGTTCTTCCGGTTCTTCTTGCGCGCGGCGCGCTCACGCTTGCGCTGGCCCTTGCGGGCGTTCTTCTCGCTGCGCGATAGCACCCGCATCTTGGGCGCGTTGGCGTCGCCCAGCGCCTCGGGCATGCCCGGCATCCCGGGAAAGCCGCCCGGCATGCCCGGAAAGCCACCCGGCATGCCCGGAAAGCCGCCCGGCATCCCGGGAAAGCCCGGGGGCATGCCCGGCATACCTGCCGGCAGCTTGCCGCCCTTGGCGGCCCGGCGCAGGTTGCGCGCCATGGCCAGACCCTTCATGCCCGGCAGCTTGCCGAGCAGGCCCGCGTTACCACCGAAGTTGCCCATCATCTGCTTGATGAACACGAACTTGTTGACCAGCTCGTTCACCGCCTCGATCGGCGTGCCCGAGCCGCGCGCCACGCGCGCTGCGCGCGAGGGCTCGCGCACCAAGAGCTGAGCATCGCGCTTCTCGGCGCGCGTCATCGACTGGATCATCGCCTCGATCTTGCCGAACTCCTTGCCGTCGAGCTCGGCGCCGGGCGGCATCATCGCGCCCATGCCCGGGATCTTCTCCACCAGATCCTTGAGCGGGCCCATCTGCTGGATCATCCGCACCTGCTGCAGGAAGTCCTCCAGAGTGAACTCGCCGCTGAGCAGGCGGGCGGCGTCTTCCTCCGCCTTCTTCTGGTCGACGACCTCCTCGAAGTCCTTCATCAGGCCGACGACGTCGCCGAAGCCGAGCACGCGACCCGCCATGCCCTCGGGGCGGAACTCCTCCAGGCGATCCGTCGTCTCACCCGTACCGCTGAAGACCACCGGGGCGCCGGTGACCTCTTTCACGCTGAGCGCCGCGCCACCGCGTGCGTCACCGTCCAGCTTGGTGAGCACCACGCCGCTGATGCCCAGCCGCTCGTTGAAGGACTGCGCGGTGCGCACCGCGTCCTGGCCGATCATGGCGTCGACCACGAGCAGGATGTTCTCCGGCGCGACCGCGCCCTTGATGTCGCTGAGCTCCTGCATCAGCGCTTCATCCACGGCGAGGCGACCGGCGGTGTCGTAGATGATCACGTCACAGCCCTGGCGCCTGGCCTCGGCCGCGGCCGCCTTCGTGATCGCCAGCGGCGATTGATCGGGCAGGTTGAAGACCGGCACCTCGATCTGCTCGCCCAGGACCTTCAGCTGCTCCACCGCGGCGGGGCGCTGCATGTCGGCGGCGACGAGCAGCGGCTTCTTGCCCTCGGAGCGCAGGCGGCGCGCCAGCTTGGCGCTGGTGGTGGTCTTGCCCGAGCCCTGCAGACCGACCATCATGATCTGAGCCGGCTGCGCGTCGAGCTTCAGCGGGTCGCCCTCGTGCGACATCAGCTCGACCATCTCGTCGTGACAGGTCTTGATGAACTGATCGCTGGCCGAGACCTGGTGCTTCTGCCCCTGGTGCTTGACGGTGGTGCGCACCGTCTGACCGAGCGCGCGCTCCTCCACCCGACTGAGGAAGCGCTTGATCACGCCCAGCTCGACATCCGCCTCGAGCAACGAGGTCCGCACCTCCTTGAGGGCAGGCTTGATATTTTCGGGCGTCAGCTCGGTGAGCCCAGCAAGGCGGTTCTGGGCCTCTCGAAAGCCGCGTTTCAGCGCATCAAACATGAGTGTTGCCTTTTAGCCGCGCCGCCCGGAACTTTCTAGCCTGGACCTCGAGCCGGAATGACAGCGTTCTGCAGGGCGATTCTGCCGGACGGTTCTGGGGGACGATTTCGGGGTGCGAGAGGTACGACAGGTGGCGAGTTGCCCCCTGGCGGGGCGCCAGCTCGCCAGCACGACCGGTTTGGAGTACATTGGTAGCATCGACCTCCCTGCAAAACCGCCAGAAGAGGGTAACCGCGCCGCGCAGGTGCTGGCGAAGGTAATCCTGGACGTGGTGACCAGCGTGCCGCCCACGGCAGAGTTGCCCCAGGCCGAGCCGCGCGAGCGGATCAAGGTCATCCAGACCGCGGCGGCGCTGAAGGCGGCAGCCGTCTCGGGCACCCTGGCGCTGCCGCCCGGCCCCTGGGGGCTGGCGGTGGTGATCCCCGATCTGGTCGCCGTGTGGCGCATCCAGGCGCGCATGGTGGCGGACATCGCCGGCGTGTACGGCCAGAGCGCGCAGCTCAGCCGGGAGCATCTGGTGTATTGCCTGTTCCGGCACGCAGCCGCGCAGGTCGTGCGCGACCTGACCGCACGGGTGGGCGAGCGACTGGTGTTTCAGCGCACCACCCTGCGCATGCTGCAGACGATCGCTGCCCGCCTGGGAGTGAAGGTGAGCCAGCGAGCCATCGCCAGCTCTGCTGCCCGGTGGCTGCCCGTGGTCGGATCACTCGGCGTGGCGGGCTATGCTTACTACGACACGTCCCAGGTCGCGGCCACCGCCACCGAGCTGTTCGCCGAAAACAACCCCAGTAAAGACAAGGCCTGACGAACTTGCTCACCCGCGGTTGAGCACTCCCACTGCCTTGCGGACCCGGGTTCGATTCCCGGCGCGCCCGTTGGCAGCCCGCGCTCACCCCTATGGGGGCGTCAAGGCCCGGGCAATGGCCCATGAATCGTCCGGGCCTGCCGGCGAGGGGCGGCCAGAAACGATCGCGCCTGGAAACCCGCGCCAAACGAGGCCCCGGCGGTCAGTGGACATTTGGAGCGCCGCTCCGTGTGCTCACCGACAGGTGTGACGATGCCGCACTACTCGCGATGGCCCTGAAACGGGGACGCCGAGCGTCGGAGTTCTGATAGGCGGCGACAGCGTCCGCCACGGCGTGCTCAAATTCCTCGGGTTGCACGCAAGACCCGCACCTTATGAAGCGTCGCGACCACCAGGCAGCCCTGCCAAGAGGGCGCATCAGGATCCGAGAGCCACGCCACCAGATGGTCTGCGGCACGCCATTGCTCTTCATCCGGCAACCGTACGAGCAAGATACCCGAGTGAGTACCTGGCGCAAACGTGCGCGCGTCCGAAAAGTCGAGATCGCACGTTACGAGCATGCGCCCCTCCGCCTGTGCCGCAGTCCAGACGATGGCGTCGTGCTTGCCTCCCAGGCTCTCGTCCAGCACCGTATGCACATCGTGGCCGAGCGCGGCGAGCCGCGGGGCGGCCGATGCCGGCAGGTTCTCGTCGAGCTTCAGCTTCACGAGACCCGCGCGTCGGGAGGCAGGGGCATGGGAGCGGGTAGATCTTCCGCCGCCGATGCTGCGGCGAATGCGATCACGGCGCGCACATCATCCTCGCTCACACTAGGAAACTCCCGAAGGATGGTTGCGATGGTCTCCCCGTGCGCCAGGTAACCCAAGACGACCCGGACCAATACGCGCGTGCCTCGGATGACGGGCTGCCCGGCGCAGATGGCGGGATCGCGGACAATACGCTGCTGTAGTGTCATTGGAGCTTCCTGAATTCTAGCAGACCTTGACGTCAACGACACCAACCAGCCGTTTTCGTGTGATTCTGCTCGGGTCGGGCCAGAAATTGCAGGTTTCAGCTACCCGGTACCCCTGCTGGTTACACGCGTCAGGCACTGCCCACTGCACGAATCGGCTCCAGGTAGCGCTCCCTTACCTGCTGCGCCGTCTGTGGAATCGCGACGAAACGTCGGTTACTTGTTACTTGGCTTTGTGCCTAGGAGCAAAGAAGCGGGCAGCGGCGGGTGCACGTCGCTCGCGACGCCGCGCGGAGGTGTGTCTGGTGCGCCACAATCCGGCACGACGT
>JAICQL010000168.1 GCA_025937895.1 Polyangiaceae bacterium
CTGGCACGCGGGCACGCAGGGGCTCGAGCCCCAGCAACTCCTTCTCGTGGAGAATGCGCGTGGCAACGGGCAGCGCGCGACCGCTCCAGGTGGTGGCCTGCACTACCTCCTTCGGCACCCCATCCGGGATGATGATCAGCAGCTGCCCCACCCGCGAGCAGTCGAGGTGTTGCTCCAGCGAGCTCAGGCAGATCCGCATCCTCCGGCCGTCATCCCGCAAGCCGGGATGGACCGGCAGCACGAGGTCGATTGTTTCCGCCATCGACGCTGGATCGGCCGAGTTGCGCCCCTGGTTGCGGGTAAGCGCTGCTCCGGCCGAGCCCGAGGCGATCTCGGGATTGCTCGCAACGTCCGCTCATTTGTTGCCGATCGACTCACCCGCTCAGCTCGAGCAGTGCGCATCCAGCACGGCGAGGCGCACGCGCCGCGGTGGCCTCTGTTCTGCCAGCGCCGGAGCGCTATCCAGCTTGGCGTCCAGCACAGCCTCGCCCTGTGCCACCGGGGCTGGCAGGCCGAAGCTGCGCGCCGGCCACGTGAAACGGCTCTGGATGGCCTCCAGGTTCTGATAGTCCTCCGGGCACTTGCAACGGTGAGCCGAACGGCAGCGAGCGTAGCGCTCGACCCGCGGCTGGAGCTGGAACGCCGGATCCAGCGCCGAGCCCAGGCGCTCGCTGCCGCTGGTGGCGTAGGTTCGGCAGGCGAACACGTCGCCGTTGGCATGCACGTAGAAGTAGCCGGCACCCGCCGCGCACGGGCGGCCCGCGGGGGCCGCCGACAGCTCGTGCCAGCCGTCCAGTGGATTGTTCAGCATCGCTAGCTCGAGCGCGCGAGGATCAGGGCGGTGCAACGCTGGGGTGAAGCCCTGCTCGGGGTAGGCGTTGTTGAAATTGATACCGACGCCGGTGACGAGGGCCAGCTCACGCTCGCGGCAGAGGGTGACCAACTCCTCCACAGCCGCCAGGTTGTCAGGAAACACGAGCGTGTTGATGACGGTCGCAACCCCGCGCGAGCGCGCGTGCTCGGCAGCGTCAGCAAGCTCGCGTGCGCTGATGAACTGATGGTGGAAGGTGACCCACAGCGATAGCTTGTCGACGTTACACTCTGCAGCGAAGCGATCGAACTGCTCCCTGCGAAAGGAGCCGTTGGTCAGCACCTCGACGAAGGAAAGGTTATCGGCGCGAGTCAGGCGCGCCAGGCAGCGCAGGTAGTCCCTGGAGGCGAACGGCTCTCCGATGGAGTTCATGCGCAGGCGCACGCGGTAGGGCAGCGCCGCCAGCCAGTCGACGATACGCTCGTGGGTGGCCTGTCCCAGCGTCCAGGTCGGTAGCTCGCGGTCTTGCTGCCGAGCAGGTTGACCCGACGCGCAGTAGCTGCAGGTGAAGTTGCAGCGCTGGAGGTTGCTGACGTACCAGAGCGAGACTTCGTCCACGCCTTCCGATCGCCTTCGGGCCCGGTGCAGTTGCTCGTTTTCGCGAGGCGCGTGCCGTCAAAAGTACGCAATTGGCGACCCGTTCGTCCGATATGCCTGCGCCCGGCGTCCTCCACGCCGCCGCACGCAAGGACGGAGCCACTCATGAAGAATAGAAAGCTGACCACGCTCGTGGGGCCGCGGCCGCCCAGGACACTGTCGGAGGTCATGGTTCCGCGCTCCGATTACAGGGAGCTGCGCGTGGCGCTGGTCAACCCGCCGCAGACCTATCCCCTGCACCTCAACAAGGAGTACCAGTCGTACATGCCGGTCGGGCTGGCCATGCTCGGCGCGGTGCTGCAGCGCATGGGGGTCCAGGTCAAGATCATCGATTGCCTGGCGGTCCGTCACTGGCAGGTGAACGAGCCCAACGTGACCTTCGGCATGAGCCCGGAGCAGCTGGAGAAAGAGTTGCGGGAGTTCGCTCCGCACATCGTGGGCGTGACGAACCCGTTCACGAGCTTCATCGAGGATGCCCTGCGGACGGCCCGACTGATCAAGCAGCTCGACCCCGGCATTCAGGTGATCCTGGGCGGGGTAGAGCCCTCTCTGGAGCCCGGCAACCGCGCGCTGCTCGAGCGCAACCCCGCCCTCGACGTGCTGGTGCGTGGTGAGGGAGAGGTCACCTTGTGCGATCTGATCGCGCACTATGACCCCACGACCCGAAGCTTCCGCGATTTGGCGGATGTGGCTGGCATCCTGTTTCGCGGCCCCCAGGGGCCCCATTCGACCGTCCGCCGGCCCTTCATCGCCGACCTGGATGAGCTGCCGCTGCCCGCGTACGAGTTGCTGGATCTAGAACAGACGTACGCCAACCCCTTTTACGCTCGCAATCGGATGCGCGCCAGAGGTGCGCGCTGTATCCCGATCCACACCAGCCGCGGTTGTCCCTACGCCTGCGTCTTCTGTAGCGTGCACAGCCAGGTGGGCAAGCCCAACCGGCGTCACAGCCCGGCCTACGTCGTGCGGCACCTGCAGCACGTGATGGAGCGCCATGGCGTGCGGCACGTGCACTTCGAAGACGACAACTTGACCCTGCACGGGCCCCGAGCGCACGAGCTGTTCGATGCCATCACCCCGCTCGGCATCAGCTGGGATACGCCCAACGGCCTGCGCGCGGACACCATCACCGCCGAGCTCGCCCGGAAGATGGCACGGGCAGGCGCCCGGAGCGTGACGATCGCTGTCGAATCCGGCGACCAGCAGGTGCTCGACGAGATCGTGCAGAAGAACCTGCGGCTGGAGGATGTGGTGAGCGCCGTCCAGCACCTGCGGGACGCCGACATCCCGACGCTCGCGTTCTTCATCATCGGCTTTCCGGGTGAAGGTGAGCTGCAAATCAAGCGCACACTGGAGTTCGCCAGGCGCCTGGCCCTCGACTACGACACGCTCAATCTGCTGTTCGTGGCGACGCCTCTACCCGGCACGCCGCTGGAGCGCGAGTGCCGCGAGCAGGGCTACTTCGTGCAGCCCATGAACAACGAGACGCTGCTCTCTGCGATCCGACTCAATCAGGCGCCACTGATCGCAACCCCGACGTTCACGAAGAGCGATCTCTTTCTGTGGGCCAGGAGCAGCCTGGACATCCCGGAGCTGCACACGACGGGCGAGCACATTCCGTTCTTTCTCTCCGCGGCGCCTTCCGCGATGCGCATGATGAAGCGCTTTCTGTCCCTCGATGAGACACGTGACTGGCGGGTTCCCGTGAGCTACTGGCACGCGCCTCACAACAATCCGCCGCAGGTGCTGCAGCGTCACGACATCGCTGCTTGACGGATCGCGGCCCTCCGCTCGCCGCGCACGGCTGCGCCGGTGACGGCTCGGTCGACTGACTCCGCCAGAGGAGCACGGTGAAAACGGTTTTCGGGCTTTCGACCAGCGGGCCGCCGCGGTCCTCAGAGTCCGCTGGACAGGCTCGGCAGGCGGACTAATGACTGCGCATCGCCCGCCCACGCCCTCTCCCCGCATTCGTCGAGCTCACCCTCGGCCTGGATGACGCCACCGACGCGGCAGCGCTGCGGCAACGCGTCGCGCGCAAGCTGGGTGTGTCGCGCGAGGAGCTGCCGGGCCTGGTGCTGCGCAAGCGCTCGCTCGACGCGCGGCGCGGTCGCATCCGGCGGCACCTCTCGCTCGAGCTGCTGCCGGCAGACGCGGAGCGCGGGCTGGGGCTGGGCATCGCACCCGGCAGTGAGCTGGCAGCGCCGCAGCCGCGTGAGGTGAAGGGGCCAGCGCGGGTCGTCATCATCGGCGATGGGCCCTGTGGGCTGTTCTGCGCGTACGAGCTGGCGCGAGCGGGCATTGCCTGCATCGTGCTCGATCGCGGCAAGCCGGTGCAGCCGCGCCGGCACGATCTGAAGGGGCTCACCCGTCGCGGCACGGTGGATGCGGACAGCAACTACTGCTTCGGCGAGGGCGGCGCCGGCACGTACAGCGATGGCAAGCTGTACACGCGCGCGCACAAGCGCGGGCCGGTGCGTGACGTGCTGGAGATCCTGGCGTTGCACGGTGCACCGGCAGAGGTCCTGGTCGAAGCGCGGCCGCACATCGGCACCAACAGGCTGCCCGCCGTGATCACGGCGCTGCGCGAGAAGCTGGAGAGCGTGGGGGTGCAGTTTCGCTTTGGCGCGCGGGTCACCGGCATCCTGCGCGCGGGCTCACCGGCGCGGGTGAGCGGCGTGCAACTGGCAGACGGCACTGAGCTCGGCGCCGACGCGGTGGTGCTGGCGACGGGGCACTCCGCGCGCGACGTGTACCACCTGCTCGACAGCGCCGGGCACCGGCTGGAGGCGAAGAGCTTCGCGCTCGGCGTGCGCATCGAGCACCCGCAGCCGCTGATCAACCGCATCCAGTATGGCGAGCTGGCGGAGCACCCCGCCCTGCCCAGCGCCGCTTATCAGCTGGTGGACACGCGCGAAGGCTGCTCGGTGTTCTCCTTCTGCATGTGTCCGGGCGGCTTCATCGTGCCTGCCACCACCGAGCCGGAACACGTGGTGGTGAACGGGATGAGCCCGTCCAGTCGCAACTCGCGCTACGCGAACAGTGGTCTGGTGGTGGCGCTGGAGCCAGACGCGCTCTCCGCTGCCGGGTTTGCGGGCGCGCTGGGCGGCCTTGCTCTGCAGAGCGCGATCGAGCGCGCCGCCTTCGCCGCCGGTGGGGGTGCCTTGAAGGCACCGGCCACCCGCGTCACGGATTTCCTCGCTGGCCGCGCCTCGAGCAGCGTGCCTGACAGCAGCTACGTGCCCGGCCTCACGCCGGCGGACGTGAGCGCCGTGCTCGACGTCACCGGAGTGCGCCTGGCGGCCACCTTGCGAACGGCGCTCACGCAGTTTGGCCGCCAGCTGCGCGGCTACGTCAGTGAGGAGGCGGTGCTCGTCGGAGTCGAGTCGCGCACCAGCGCGCCCGTGCGCATCCCGCGCGATCCGCTGAGCTTGCAGTCGCTCGACTGGCAGGGGCTCTACCCGGCCGGAGAAGGCGCCGGCTATGCCGGCGGCATCGTGAGCGCCGCGCTGGATGGCATGCGCATCGCAAAGCAGATCGCTCAGCTCGCGGCCCAGTAGCGCCGCACGTCTCGCCCGAGGGCGCAATATCCTGCTCTGCTGGGCCCGCTGGGTTGATCCACCACCAGCAAGAACGTGCAACTGCGGGCCGCTGGCAGTGTTCGTTTCCGGGCTGGTGACGAGCCGCGCGCCCGCAGGGCTGGCACCAGGGAGCGGGACGACGTAGTGATTGCGGGTGAGCCGGTGGCATGCGCTTCTTCCGCTGGTCAGCCTGATCGCCTGGGCTGGCTGTTCTAGCTCTCCGGAGCAGGTCGAGGTCGAGACGGGCGGCAATCAGCCAGAGAGCCCTGGTGAGGACCTGCTGGTCGGCAGCGAGGGCCCTGCCCCTGGAGGCAGCGAGCGCACGTGTCTCGGTGAAACACGTGAGCCGGAGGCGATCGGCCTGGACATCTTCGTGATGCTCGACATCTCGGGCTCCATGGCTGAGGCGTTGCCGCGAGCCGTGCTCGCGCCCACGTTGCCGCAGACGAAGTGGGAGGCGGTCAAGCGCTCCTTCCAGTCGTTCGTGCAAGCACCGGAGAGCGCAGAGATCGGCATGGGGCTGCAGTATTTTCCGCAGCTTCGTCCGGGCGTGCCCAACAGCTGCGTGAGCAATGCCGAATGCGGCGAGGGCAGCCCGTGCAGCGCCAGCACGTGTGTGACCGGTCGCGTGAGCCTCGATCCCGCGCTGCCGCTCGCATACTTCGAGCCGACGAACCCCGAGTGCGTGGGTGACGAGTGCATCTGCGCCAGCGACCAGGAGTGTGGCCCCAACGCGCAGTGTCGCGGGGTCACGGGGATCTGTACCTTTGCCGGCGAAGCCAGAGTCGGCGGCTTGCCCTCCCTGCCGGTGTGTGGGACCGACGCGGACTGCGGCGGGCTGCCGGGCACCAGCTGTGATCCGTTTGGCTTCTGCAGCCTCACCCTGGGGCTCGCGCAGCCCACCGTGTGCCTGGCCAGCCTGGGTTGCCCGGCGGGTACGGGCACGTGCGAGCTGCTACCCACCGGCTGTGTGAATCAGACGCGCTGCGAGGCCGAGGCGTACGCCTCGCCCGCCGTGCCCATCAGCAGCGGCGCCACTCGCGACAGCGCCGTGATTCAGTCGCTCGAGGCCGTGCAGCTCTCGGGGCTCACGCCGACGGGGCCCGCGTTGCGCGGAGCACTGGATCACGCGCGGGCCTGGGCGATGGAACACCCCGAACGGCAGGTGGTGACGGTGTTTGCCACCGACGGGCTACCGACGGTCGAGGGCCTGCCGGAGCAGTGCGCGCCCGTGGAGGAGCCCGCCATCGCGCAGCTCGCCGCGGACGCCAACAGCGGGCCCGTCCCGGTGCGCACGTTCGTGATCGGCGTGTTCGGCGCCAGCGAGCTGGGCGGGGGCCGCGCCCTGCTCGATTCGCTCGCGGCGGCGGGCGGCAGCGAGCGCGCCTTCGTGATCGACACCGGCGGCGACGTGGGGGGCGAGTTCCTGCGGGCGCTGAACCAGATCCGCGACACCGCGGCCAGCTGCGAGTTTGCGCTCGACGCCGATGCGGCCCTGGATTTCGATCAAGTTAACCTGCGCATCAGCGAGCCCACGGGCACCGTCGAAGATCTGTCCAACGTGGGTGACGCGAGCGCGTGCGGCGCCGAGCAGGGCTGGTACTACGTGCGCGACGGCGCAGGCACGCCGGCGCAGATCCGCGTGTGCCCGAGCACCTGCGCGCGCCTCACCAGCACGGCCGGCGTGAGCGCCGAGCTCGAGGTCGGCTGCGCCACGCGCATCCGCTGACCGCGCGCCGCGATGGTCGCCCAGCGGCGTGGCTGTTTCATCCGAGGTCGCCCCCCGATCCAGCCGGTCTGTAGCTGCGATCCAGCGAGTCCGCCGCTGCGCTCCAACAGGCTTTCGGGACAGCGGGCGATGATCTATGGTCGGAACCCATCCAATGGGGCTCTTGCATCCCAACTCTCCGCGGCACGTGCGCGCGCCGTGGCCGCTGTCCATCCGGCGCCATTTCCTGGCCGTTTCGGCACTCCCGTGCTGCGTGCTGGGTTGGGCCAGCACCGCCGAGGCCGTTGATGACGCTGCTCCGCCAGGCACTGCCAGCGAGGCGGCCGGCAGCCCTGGTGCCGGAGGCCCTACCGACCCGGACCCCGCCAAGGCGCAGCTGCGGATCGAGATCGAGGGGGAAAAGGGAGACATTTTTGTCGACGACAGGCGAGTCGGGCACGGCCGCTACAGCGGTGAGCTCGACGCCGGGCGCCACACCGTGCGCGTCGAGCGAGAGGGCCACGACGCTTATGAGAAGGAGCTGGTGCTGGCTCCGGGTGAGGTGCGTTCCGAGTCGGTAACGCTCAAGCCCACCGTCAGCGAGGTGGAGAAGCCGGGGGCGCCCGGCGCACCGGGCGCGCTCGATGGCATCTATGGCGGGGTACAGGTGCTCGCAGCCTTCGTGCCGCGCGGCAGGGGCAACACCTTTCAGGATTCCTGCGACAGCATCGGCGCCACCAGCTGCGGTGCGGGCAGCGTCACCGCGGGCGGCCTGTCCGCGTATGTCGGTTACATGCTGGAGCCCATCGGGCTGGAGCTGGCGCTGCTCGGTTCGGGTGATTTCTCGAGCCCCTCCGCCACGTACGACGGCGTCAGGGGCTCGGAGATCAATCCAGTGGTGGCCGCACCCGCGCGCGAGGAGAAGTTCACGATCGCCGGCTTCGGCGGCGGCGCCGCGCTGCGCGCGCGCTTTGCCACCAAGATGCAGCGCTTCCGCTTCAGCTTCGCCATGGGCCCGGGCCTGGCGTACCGCATGTTCGCGATGCGGCGCGAGGCAGAGGCCACCGACGGCCGCACGGGCTACTACGCAGACGTCGGCGCGAGCTACGTCTCGGCGTTGCTGTCGCTGGAGGCCGCCGCCGCCTTCGAGCTGGGTGGTAGCACGTCGCTCTCGCTGGGGCTCATCAGCTGGTTCGAGCACGCGGGCGACGACACGCGCAGCCGCGCGGAGGAGCGCTCGGTGTTGACCTCGAGCAACGGAGCGCCGCCGGTTCCCCACGCCACTCCGCGCTACGAGCTGGCGAACGGCACTCAATGGTTCCTGGGTCCGTTTCTGGGCCTGGCATTTGGGCCCTGAGCTCGGAGGCGCGCCGTGGTCGATCTAGATCAGACGAGCGGCTACCCGCAGCCGGGCGAGATCATCGATCAGAAGTACCGCATCGAGCGTCTGCTCGGCGCGGGTGGCATGGGTGCCGTCGTCGAGGCCACGCACCTGCTCAGGCGCGCGCCGGTGGCGCTCAAGTTCATGAGCGCGCAGCTGGTGCACGATCCTGCGATCGTGGAGCGCTTTCTGAACGAGGGCGTGGCGGCCTCGCGCATCAACAACGAGCACGTGGTGACGGTGCTCGATGTGAGCAAGTTGCCGAGCGGCCAGCCCTACCTGGTGATGGAGTACCTGGAGGGGCGAGACCTGGCGCAGCTACTCAAGCGCGAGGGCAACCCCGGCCTGTACGACGTACCACGCTGTGTGCACTTCGTGCTGCAGGTGCTGCGCGGCCTGCAGGTGGCGCACGCGGCAGGTATCATCCATCGGGATCTGAAGCCCGCCAATTGCCTGGTGGTGGAGCGCGATGGCGAGCCCGACTTCCTCAAGATCGTCGACTTCGGCATAAGCAAGGTCAAAAGTGAGTCGCTGAACCTGACCAAGGTCGGCTCGGCGCTGGGCACACCGCTCTATGTCTCGCCCGAGCAGGCGCGCGATCCCGCTTCGGTGGATGCGCGCGGCGATCTGTATAGCGTGAGCGTGATCCTGTATGAGCTGCTGAGCGGCAAGACGCCCTTCTATCCGGCGTCAGGGCAGCTCAGCGAGCTGTTCATGGCGCTGGCCACGCAGGATCCACAGCCGCTGGAGACGATGCGCGGCGACTTGCCGCCGGGGCTCGACGCCGCGGTGCTGCGCGGTCTGGCCAAGCACCCCGACGACCGCTACGTCTCCGCCGCGGACATGGCAGCGGCGCTGGCGCCGTATGCCGACGAGCGCAGCGAGCGCGTGGTGCGGCAGATGCTGCAGCGACACACGCTGCGGCCCTCGGGTGGCCTACAGCCCCCGCCCAATGAAGCCACGCGGCTGTCCGGCGGCGTCTCCAGCGTCGGCTCGCCCACGGAGAAGGTACCGCGTCCCGGCAGCAGCCAGCCGGGCGTTCACCGCAGCAGCAGCTCCGGAAGTAGCCAGCCAGGGGTTCAGCGCAGCAGCAGCCAGCCCGGTGCTCAGCGCAGCAGCAGCTCCGGCAGCAGCCAGCCGGGCACCGGGCGCAGCTCGAGCCCCGAGCTGCAAGGCTCAGGCGCGGGGTACGGCTCGAGCCCCGGCATCGCCAGCGCAGCCAGCCCACGTACCGAAAAGGTGGGCAGCCCTATTCATGGCGGCCCTGTTCATGGCGGCCCTCTTCATGGCAGCCCTCTTCATGGCAGCCCCGTGCAGGGCCGCCCTGGCTCGGGTGGCCCCGCCACGGAGTTTGCACCCATCCCCTCCGGGGGGAGCTGGCTCACCGCCGCGGCTCCGCTCGATACCGCGGCCCCCACCACCCTGCCCGCGTTTCTCAAGCGCCGGCAGACGGAGCTCAAGATCGGGCTGCCGGTGCTGGCCGCCCTGATCCTCGCCGTGGTGCTGTTCAAGGTGTTGCAGAGCTCTCGCGCACCGGCTGACTCGCTCGCCACGCCGCTCGGGCCCGTCCAGCCCGCCGCGGTAGAGCCGCGCGCCGGGGCTGCGCCGCCGGCGGCTCCAGCGCCCACGATTCGCCTCGTGCCCGGCGGCTCGGCGGTGGTGCCAGCACCCCAAGCTGCGCCGCCAGCGCTGCCGCCCGGGATCCAACCCGTGGGCCCCGGGGCGAGCCAGGGCGCGGCATCCGCCGCGGTCCAGCCGGCGCCGCAGCCCTCGGTTCAGCCCGCTCCGTCCTCTCCGGCTCCGACGTCTCCGGCCCCGTCCTCTCCGGCCCCGTCCTCTCCGGCCCCGTCCTCTCCGGCCCCGTCCTCTCCCGCGCCAGTGCCGCGAGCAGGGTCCGAGAGCACGCGTCCCCCCGCCCGCTCCACTGGCGCTTCTGCGCCCAGCTCTGCTGCCCGGCAGCAGCGCCGGCCTTCTCTGAAGCAGATCGGTATCGAAGAATGACTCCTCCCCGTTCGCTCGTCCGCGTTCTCCTCTCGCTCCTGGTCGTGCTCGTGAGCGCGTTCGCCCTGGAGCAGGCCGCCTTCGCCAAGCCGATCCGCGACGAGCTGTCGCGCGACGCACGCGAGCAGTGGGATGCCGCGCGCGAGCTGCACGAGGCGGGCGACTTCAAGAGCGCGCTCGTGTACTTCAACCGCGCCTACGAGATCAGCAACAACCCGCGCACCCTGTTCAACGTGGGCGTGTGCTGGAAGGATCTGACCAAATACTCGGAAGCCATCAAGATCTGGGAGAAGCAGCTCACCTTCCGCAAGAAGCTGCCGCGCGAGGACGTGCAGAAGGTGGAGGCTGCCATCCGCGCGCTGCGCCAGTTCGTCTCGACGATCGAGGTGAAGGCGGACGAGCCCGGCGCCAAGCTACTCATCGACGGCATCGAGGTGGGGGTCACACCATTCGTGGAGCCGATCCGCATCGACGTGGGCCGGCGCCAGCTGCGCCTGGTGAAAGACGGCTTCGAGACCGCGGAGAAGACGGTGGACGTGCTGCGGGACAAGGTGGCCGTGGTCGAGTTTGACCTGCAGCACGTGAACAAGACGGGCACCGTCACCATCCTGGTGGAGGGCCCGCCCGCCTCCACCGTGTACATGGACGGCCGGGAGCTGGGGCCCTCGCCGTACACGGGCCCGGTGCCCGCCGGCCCGCACACGTTCGAGGCGCGCGCAGCTGGTTATGCCACCGTGCAACAGAGCGCGGTGGTCGTGTACGGCGATTCGCTCAGCGTCACCCTGTCACTCGCCGAGTCCAAGAACGAGGGCAAGCTGCGCGTGCTGACGGAGCACCCGGACGCCGAGATCCACATCGACGGCAGCCTGGTGGGGCAAGGCGCGTGGGAGGGGCTGCTGGCGGCCGGTGGCCATCAGCTGGAGGTGAGCAAGCCGGGCTATTCCACCGAGCGGCTGGAGATCACCCTCAGCCCCGAGCAGCAGCGCACCGTGCAGGTCTCTCTCAGCTCCGAGAAATCCTGGATGTTCTGGACGGTCAGCGTGGTAGCCGTGGTAGGTGGCGCTACCCTGGCTACGGTGCTCCTGTCGCAACCGACGGAGACCACCCCCGTGGACGGAACCCTGGCCACGGTGACCGCGTTCTGAGCAGCCCGCGGGGCGGCTCCGGACTGTGATTATGAGGCGACGAATGCTCGAGAAGTCGACTGCCCTCCTCTCGCTCGCTGCGCTCCTGGCCAGCGCCTGCACGGCAGAGGAGCCGACGGAGATCGTGGGCGGGGTGATGACGCAGATCAAGGTACCCGAGTACCTGAAGGCGGTCGGCGTCCTGGTGCAGGTGGAGGGCCAGGTAAAGTTCTGCGATGCCTACCCGGTCACGGATGGGCGCACCACCTTGCCGGCCACGCTGGGTGTGCTGGGCACCGCCGGCCTCAGCCCGAGCGACACCGTGACGGTGCAGGTGCTGGGCTTGCGCACGGATCTCTCGGAGTACGACGTCGACTGCGTCGGTCGCCCGTTCGAGCCCCGCGCCACCAACAGCCTCGGCATCGTGGACAACGTCGAGGTGCTGGTCATCCGCCGCCGCCGCCTCACCTTCCAGGACGGGCGCATCCTGTTCCTGCCCATGCCGTTGAAGGAGTCGTGCTCCGACGTGCAGTGCCCCCCCGACCAGACCTGCATCGGCGGGCGCTGCGTGGCGATGGACATCGACTCGAGCACCCTGCCCGACTACCAGCCGCAGCTGGCCTTCGGCAGCACGAATACCTGCTTCAACGGTGATCTCTGCATGCCCCCCGGCGGCAGCTTGCCGCCGCTGCTCACCGATCCGGCAACCTGCACCTTCCAGGTGCAGTGGCCCGAGGGCACGCCGCGGCCCAGCCCGGGCGATCTGAACGTGCGCGTGTACTACAACACCCTGGGCACGGAGGTGCTCGATGTGGACTCCGCGGCCATGCCGGAGGAGCAGCGGGACGGCTTCTCCTTCCCGGATCCGAATGATCCGCTGACGTTCCGTCTGGCGCGCAACCTGTGCGAGACGCAGTACCAGCAGGACAAGCTGCTGGCGGTGGAGGCCAGCGGCTTCTGCGCTTCGAAGCGGCTGTACCAGCCGCTGTGCGAAGAATACGTGGCGCCCAACCCGCGCAACACGACGGGCGGCATGCCCTCCAACCAGGGCGCCGGGCTGTGCACCCTGGCCTCACTGGAGCCGGTGGAGAGCGTCGTGTACGTGCTGATGGACAACTCCTTCCCCATGTACCCGTTCTACGGGGATGGCGGCTTGCGCTTCGCCATCGAGCTGCCGCTGAGCAGCCCGGTGGCGCGCCGCGCGCACATCGCCTTCGGGCAGGTTCCGGCGGCCCCCGAGCAGTGTGGCACCGACGCGTACGCCAGCCCACTGGTGCCGTTCGGCACCGTGGACGAGGTACGGGCGCCCATCGCCAGCATCCTGGCCACGCCGCTCGATCAGGTGGCCCAGATCAACCCGCCCACGGTGAACCTGGAGGCGGCTCTGCAGGGCGCCTATGCTGCCATCGCGGCCACCCCCGTCACCGACGGGCTGGCGCAGCGCGCCCTGGTGCTGATCAGCAACCGTGATCTCGCCGTGGGCGCGTGCATGGGCGGCCCGACGGCGCTGGAGCTGGTGCAACAGGCAGCCAGCGGTCCCAACCCGATCGCCACCTACGCGGTGGCGCTGGGCGATCCAAACCAGAACGCGGCAGCCGATGCCGCCACCGTCGCCACGATGACGGGGCTGGCCGCGGCGGGGCGGACGCGCCTGTTCAATGGTGTGGCGGACGCAGCAGAGGGCGCCACCTCCGTGCTCGAGATCCTGACCGACGTGGGCACCTGCCTGTACCGCGCCAATCGCGTCGATCTCGGGCCGGCGGGGACGCTGCCGGACAGCGCGCTGCTCTCGTACATCGACCCGCTGAATCCCTCCAGCTCGGCCGTCGACGTGCCGTTCAACCCGGGCTGCAACGCCAGCTCTCCGGCGGAGGTCTCGGGCTGGAACCGCGAAGGTAACCTGGTGCGCGTGTGCGGCACGGCCTGCACGGACCTGCGCAACGTGACCTCCAACGTGGCCGCCATCCACCTCAACGCGCAGGCCCAGGCGAGCACCACCGAGCAGCGCTACTCCATCCCGCCGGTGCCGGTGGTGGTCAGCGCGCCGTGTGATCAGTTCGTGCTGAGGACCGGGCTCGAGTGAGCCAGGGACGGGATCAGAACCAGTAGGCCAGGCGGAGGCGCCCGCCGAGCGACTCGTTGTGGAAGCGGACGCCCATCTCCTGGCTCTGCGGATCGAACAGGGCGTCCGCGTAGGCCACCACCGCCTTGATGTAGAGCTGGTCCCAGAGCGCGTACTGGGCGGCGCCGAACAGCTGCGTGTGGGTCTCGATGTCGTTGAGCGTGCCCGTGGCGTCCGCCTGCAGATTGCGCTGGTGGCTGTAGGCGCCGCCGGCGCCCAGCACCACGCCCTCGAGCACCCGTGCGCTGACAAAGCCGCCGAAGCCATACGTGGTGTTGCTCGCCTCGGGATTCAGAGCCCCCTCGGCATCGTAGTCGTCCACCAGCGCGTAGCCGCCCGCCACCCCTGCCTCCAGCCAGGGCTGCACCACCACCTGCAGCCCGCCGACGATTCCGCGTTGCGACGTACGGTCCTGCTGCTGTTCGGGCCGCGCTGAGTCCCGCACGTAGTCTGCGGCGATCTTTGCCTTGAGGATGCCGAAGTCGAGGATGGCTGCCGGGCGCACGCCGAGCTGATTGCGCGAGCCGCTGCCGCCCACGCTCCCGAGCAGCTCGAAGCGCAGGTAGTCGAGCGGGTACACGTGCAGCGCGATGTTGCCGGGGCCATCGCGCCGATCCCACAGGAACTGCAGGTCCCGGCCGATGTCGAGCGCCGGATTGAGCGCCGTGGAGGCGCCGCTGCGCTCGGTCGTGTTCTGCTCCAGCCCCATGCCCAGGTGATAGACCTCCCAACCCTGAAAGCGCCCAGCGGTCACGTCAAAGACGCCCCAGCGCCCCACGCGCAGGTACAGGTCATCCACGCCCAGGCTCTCTTCGGCGCTGGCGGGGGTGGCCCCGAGCAACACCAGCTCCCCCTGCCCCTGCACGAACCAGCCGCCGAGCGTGCTGTACGTGGGCGTGGCGCGCAGCACGAAGCGCGTCTTTTGCTCCCACTCCTGCCGATCGGGATCGGCTGCGCTGCCGCCCTTTAGCGAGCGGTAGCTGGTATCCACCCAGGCCCGGCCCGAGAGCGCCAGCCGCGTCCTCGGCAGGCCCGATGCTGTCGGCAGATACGGCCACTGCAGGCCGTGCACGACGGAGGAGAGCGAGCCGCCGGGGATGCCGCGCGGCTGGCGCGATGCATACGCCTGCGGGCCCAGCAGCTCCACGCTGGCGGTCGGCGTGGAGTTGGCGGCGAGCGCCGGGCGGGCTGGTGCGGGCACCGGCGGCGCGGGCTCCGGCTCGGGCACCTTTACCTGCGCGGGCTCGCTCGAGAAGATCTCGGGCGGCGGCGCATCCCCTTCCTGAGCGCGCAGCTCGCGCGCCCAGCTGCTCGCGAGCAGCGAGAACCCGACACACCCCAGCACCGTTCCGCGTGCAACCACGCCCTGTCGATACCTCGCGCCGCCTCGCGGGGCCAAGCCGAGAGCTCGGCGCTGGCGGCGGCCGCTCGCCGCCGCCCGCGCCGGACCACCCTCCACGTTACTGCAGCACGGGCGTCTGCCAGTTCACCCAGCGCTCAGCCTCGAAGGGCACGCCCTCGTCCCAGAACTCGGTGCTCACGTCCTGGTCGAGCAGGAACTTGGCGACGTAGGCGTCGATCGCCTGCTGCTCGCGGCCGGCAAAATCCATGTTGTTGCAGTGGAAGTGCCCGCTCTCCACGAAACCGATGTTCTGCTCGCTGCCCAGCGCCTCGTACACCTCGCGCGCTGCGGCCATGCCCTGCACGCTGCCGTAGCGGCCCAGCCAGCGCCAGCCGATGTTGCCCAGGGCCAGCATGCCGCGCGGCGCGCCCATGGCGATCAGCTGGTGGTGATCCACCGGCAGGGTGTCCACCGCGCTGGCGAACTGCGCAATCGAGGTGCCGAACCAGTTGGTCTCGGTGTACGTCGAGCTCAGCTTCTGCACGCAGCGCGTGGGATCCGTGGGTGTCTCACAGCCCTGCGGCGCCAGCTGATTCTCCACCTCGGCGGCGCGCCAGGCCGCGGTGCCGCCGGACCCGGACTCCTGCGGGATGGTCAGCGCGATGCGCGAGTCCATCGCGCCCACCATCAACGCGCCCTTGCCCAGGCGCGAGCAGCCAGTGATGCCCAGGCGGTCCGCCTTGATGTTGGCGTCCGGCGTGGACTCCAGCGCGTCGATCACCCGGCTGACCCCCCAGGCCCACGCGATCAGCGAGCCGGAGTCCATCTGTCCGGTGAACTCCGTGAACACGCCGGCGGCGCGGTTGCCCTCCGGGCGCACGTCATTGACCGGGAAATCGATGATGGCCACGCCCAGCTCCTGCAGCCGCGTGTTGTTCAGCGAGCCACCGTTGAGGCCGATCATCGCCGGGAAGGGCCCCTCGCCGCCGCCCGGGGGATAGGCGATGGCGACGGTGAAGCTACCGGTCTTGCCGGCGCCGTCGGAGAGGTTGACGGTGAGCGTGCCGTCCGCGAAGGAGCCGCTCACCTCCGCGGGCCTGTCCGTCTTGGGCCCGGTCTCGTACTTCTCGAACATGGCGCGAAGCTCGCGGTGCCGGCAGGCCCACTGCGCCTGCGTGGTGACCTGGGTGCCATCCTGCATGGTGAAGGGATCGGGCAGCGCCGGGTTCGAGGTCAGCTCGGCAAACTCGGGCAGCGCCCCCACCGCACAGTCAGCGCCGGGCACCTCCACACCGGTGAGCGCGGCTGGCTCGCCCCCCTCCAGCGGCAGCTCCGGATTCTGGCCCTCACTACCCGACGGCCCCACGCCGGGCTCGCCGCTGCCGTCGCCCTCCGCGGGCTGCAGCTCCCCCGTGGAGCTGCCGGGCTGGCCTGCGGAGCTCGGCGTGTCCTTGTCGTCGGAGCAAGCAGCGAGCAGCAATGGGAACGCAAGGGTGGTTGCCGAAATGAGTCGTAGGCGCATCGTGCTTCCTCCGGTGATCAAGAATGTGAAGTTGAAGCAATCGAGAGCAACGCGCGCGCACCGGCGTCGCTCAGGGTCGCCATCCTGGCAGGGCCCGCTGGACTTGGAAACGCTTCCGCGAGCTGGTCGCTGCGGTTTTACGTCGGCGGAAATTCTTGAATGGGCCATGCACCCTTACACCCAGAAACCGCGACCCAAGGCCGCTGATCAACGCCGAGTGAGCTGCAAGCCACTCGGAGACGCCAGTCAGGTCCGAGTCCAGGAACGCCACGACGCAGCGCGGCAAGTGCCCGTGCGGCTTCCGATCTGCTACGTGCCGGAAGTGGAACTTCCGGGGTCGAGCGCTGGTTCGAAGGTAGTCAAGGGGGGCGCTTCCGCGCCGGCTGGGCGTTGCCGGGCGTGGCTGGCGCGCAGCTTGCTCGCGCTGGGCGCGCTGAGCTGTACCCGCACCGATGGCGCCCGCCCGCACCGGCAGCCACCCCCGAGCCGCCCGTTGCGCAGGCGGCCGCCCCTGCCCTCATTGCAGAAGCAGAGCCCGCGGGGGCTGCAGCAGCGCCACCTCCCGCAGCCCCGCAGCAGCGGGTGCGAGCCTTCTTCTCCGGTCACAGCCTGCTCGACAACCCGCTGCCCGACTGGATCGAGCTCATCGCCGAGAGCAAGGGCGCCTCGCTCGGCTGGGAAGAGCAGATCGTGCTCGGCTCGCCCATCCGCGTGCGCACCAAGGGAGATGAGCCGGACGCCGCGGGCTACACCGGCTACCAGCTGGGCAAGAGCAAGAGCGGCGGCAAGATCGACGTGCTGCGCGAGCTGAAGGCGCCCGCGGCGTTGCTGCCGGGTGAGAAATACGATCGCCTGGTCATCACCGAGCGCAACGATCTCATCGGCACCATGCGCTGGGAGAACACCATCGGGCACCTGCGCCACTTCCACGATCGCCTGGTGGAGCAGAACGCAGCCGCCAGCACCTTGCTCTATCAGTGCTGGCCCGACATCGACAAAACGAACGCGGCGGCGTGGCTACGCTACGTGGAGCAGGAGCTCTTTGCCTGGGAGTGCATCGCCGCCCAGGTCAATCACTCGCTCGCCGCGGCGAAGCGGGCGGACCGGGTCAGCGTCGTGCCGGGCGGGCTGGCGCTGAGCAAGCTGGTGCAGCGCGTGCTGGCGGGGGAGCTGCCGGAGGTTGCGGGCACGCCGAAACAGCGCCTCGACGCGATCTTCGCCGACCACGTGCACCTGCAGCCGCTCGGGATCTATCTGCTCGCGTCGGTGCACTACGCCGCGCTGTTCGGCGATTCGCCCGTGGGCGGCGCCGCGCCACCGGAGATCCCTGCTGCGCTGCGCCCCGTGTTGCAGCAGCTGGCGTGGGACACCGTGCAGGCCTATCGCGCCCGCGCCACCAGGCCACCCGCGCTCGGTGAGTGCCGCTCGCGCATCGCGAGCGAGGTGTGCCCGGCGTATTATCGCTTTCAGGACAAGGCCGAGAAGGTAGCGCAGTGCGAGGAGTGGGCCTCCCCCGACGGGCCGCTATCCGGCGGAGGATGAATCGGCCGCTAGCCAGCGGCGCATGAATCGGCCGCGGATGAATCGGCCGCGGATGAATCGGCCGCGGATGAATCGGCCGCGGATGAATC
>JAICQL010000096.1 GCA_025937895.1 Polyangiaceae bacterium
AGAGCGCGTGCGGTGCCGTGGCAGAGCACTGTGAGGAGCGCTGTCCGCCGCTGCCGCTCTTGATTGGCACGGTAACGTTGGCGCCACCGCCGGCCGCGTGCCTCGCCAGCTATCCTCCCTTCATCGCGCGCGTGTGCGCGCAAGACGAGTTCTGCTGTTCCACGTCGTGGGACGGCATCTGCGCCGCGGCTGCGCTGGCTGCGGGCGGCGCGGCGCTGGTGCCCAGCAGCGTGCTACCCACGGGGGTGATCGCTCCGGCAGGCAGCATCACCGGCGCGGTGGGCAGCGCAGCGAGCTCTGCCAGCGCAGCGAGCTCTGCCAGCGCAGCCGGCGCCGCAGTGAACGCGCCGGCGGTGATCGCGGTGAGCTCACCGTTCGTGATCTCGGCAAACCCCGAGGAGTGACTAACGCTCCGGTGAAAGGGACGGCTGTGTAAGCGACGGCTGCGGGAGCGACGGCTGCGCAGCGAGCGGCGCCCCGCACACCGCCAGGTTCGCGCACAGGAAGTTCTCCAGCCGCGCCAGCTCGTCCTCCGGAACTGCGCCACGGAACAGGATCGCAGCGGCGAGGCGGCCCCGCCCGCTCGTGATCCGGCCCGCTGCGCTGGTGCGACTGCCCAGGCGCGGCGGGGGCCCGGAGCTCAGGTCCAGGGCGCGAGGGATGGCGATGCTGCTGCCGCGGAACTCCAGCACGCCGTTGAGGCGCAGCTGCAGGACATCGTCGAGCACGCGCACCTCGCTGCGGCGGTGCAGCGAATACAGGTGAAACGCGCCGTCATACACGCTGCTCTGGGTGACCACGGGCGCCGTCACCAGCGCGGTCTCGAGCGAGGTGATCTTGCCCTCCAGCTTGCCGCTGCCGGGCACCAGGGTCAGGTTGATGCGCGACTGCTCGCCGCTCTCGAACAGCTCGAAGGGCTGCTCGGCGCTGGCGAGCCCAGCGTCTGCGGGCTGCTCCGCCGGCAAGCCCGCCGCCGCGAGCAACACGGCGAAGTTACCGGCCCCCAGCACCGGTGCCGTCCCGCCGAGCATGCCCAGCGACGTGCCATCGAGCAGCAGCGAGCGCCCGAGCGCTCCGCCCACGGCGCGACCGTCCGGCTCGATCACGAGGGCGCTGGGCTGGGGCAGCAGCAGCGCGTGATGCCCCTGCCCCGAGCGATCACACCAGATCCGCGAGCCGTCGCGCGGCAAGCTGGTGGGATCGAGCCAGACCGCGAGCGCGGGGCTGAGCACGCTGCCCAGGCTGAAGCACTGCTGGTCGCCGTCCAGGCACAGGCTGTCGCTGGTACGCGAGGCGTATTCGGCACAGATCGCGGGCGGTGCTCCGCTGTCGCGGTCCGGAGGGCTGGCGCCAGCGTCGGTGGAGCCGAGAGGCGGCGGGGGCTCGAGGGGTGGCGAGGGAGGCTGCTCGGACGCGACCGCGGCGTCCGCGGTGGGCAGCGGCTCTGCCGCTGGTGGCGAAGAGCCAGGCTCGGGCTGCGCGGGCACGAGCGCGACCCGGCAGCTGCCGTCCGCGTTGCAGACGCTGCAGTTGCTCACCTGGGGCGGGCACTCGAAGTCGCGCTCGACACTGAAATCCAGCGCGCAGGCGCTGGCGGCCGCGAGCAGCCAGAGGCTGCGCAGGCCTGCGCCGGAGAGCAGCAGCGCGACGGAGCGCGAGCGGCCCCTCGATTCGGCAATCCCCTCGCCCATCTCTTCGACCGCTCTCCGGCGGCGGACGATATCAACTCCCCCCCTGGCCGTCACCCCGCCGCGCTGCCGCCGCGAGCGTGCGGCCGGCAGCCTGGCACGCGGAAAAAGAGCCACTCGCCCGGCCTCGTTCGCGCGGCCGTGGGGTGCAGCTGCTAGCGTGAGCGCATGCAGCGCGCGATGCGGGGCTTCCACCAGGACGCACAGGGCGACTGGGTGGCGGAGCTGGACTGCGGTCACCAGCAGCACGTCCGGCATCAGCCGCCGTTCACCTTGCGCCCGTGGGTGACGACGGCGGAGGGACGGCAGGCGCGGCTCGGTCAGACGCTGGACTGCCCGCCCTGCGAGCGCAGCGAGCTGCCGGCAGGCTACATCGCCTACCGGCGCGTGTCTTTCCGCGCGGACAGCATCCCCGAGGCGCTGCTGCGCCAGCATGACACCAAGCCCGGCGTGTGGGCGATCCTGGAGGTGGCGAGCGGCGAGCTGGACTTCGTGGAGCTGCTGGATGGCGGCGAGCACCAGACTCGGCTGCGGGCGGGCGAGCGCGCGGTCATCCGTCCCGGTATCGTGCACCGGGTGGCGCCGCTCGGCGACGTGGAGCTCAGCATCGAGTTCTGGCGGCGCTCGGCGCCGGGCACGCAGGCGTGAAGTGCCGACCGTACACTTGATCTGTGGTCCGCTCGGCGCGGGAAAAACCACGCTGGCGCGGCGCATCGCCAGCGAACGAGGCGCGCTGCGCTTCTCGCTGGATGAGTGGGTGATGCAGCTGTTCGGCAGCGAGGCCCCGCAACCAATGCTGTTCGAGTGGTGGGCGGAGCGCTGCCAGCGCTGCCGCGAGCGCATCTGGTCGCTGTGCGAGGACCTGCTCGCCCGGGAGCAGGACGTGGTGCTCGACTTCGGCTTCCCGGCGCTCGCTCAGCGCCAGGAGTTCCGCCAGCGCGCGCTCGCCTGCGGTGCCGCGGTGCACCTGCACGTGGTCACGGCTCGGGCGGCGCAGCGCTGGCAGCGGGTGCAGGCGCGCAATCGCGAGCGCACCCAGACGTTTGC
The DNA here is from genome assembly GCA_025937895.1 of Polyangiaceae bacterium. Classification (GTDB taxonomy): domain Bacteria; phylum Myxococcota_A; class Polyangia; order Polyangiales; family Polyangiaceae; genus SZUA-265. Next base: position 2,736 of record JAICQL010000096.1, read on the forward strand.
GCTGGAGGTGACGGAGAGCATGTTCCAGGGCTCGGAGAGCTGGTGGGAGCCGCCGGGGCCGGAAGAGCACCGAGGAGCCATCACCTTCCACCAGTCCGATGAGCGGTCCGGGACCGGGTGAGAGATGCTGATCGCGCGCGCCCGCTCGCGCATTACCTGCAGCGGCAGTGCGCACATGCACTGAGGCTGCACGAGGCGCGATCTCGCTGCACGCATGTGCGAAGGGCGTGCCAGGTGCACGGCAGTGATACATTGGGGGCTCTACTGAACCTGTAGCCGGATCGTGTGCTTTTGCTTTTGCTCGAGACATCTGTTTCGGCGAAAACGTGGCTGTCCGGCCGTGCGCGCGACAAATGCCTGAGTGTTTTCCTTCGAGAGCTGAGCCTGCGCTGCGCGCTGCCGCGAGGGGCGAGCGGGCGCGCTCGGGCTGTTTCATGCTGCAACGACGCGGGCCCCGCGCGGGCGCGCCGGGGTCGAGCGGGCTGCCTCAGGATGGTTCGGCGCCGCCAGCCGGCGCCCTGGTCGACGTGCCGATGGCTCTTTTCCCGATACAATTGCCGTGAACCCACAACGGATCCACATGTCTCAAGTGTCGCGCACCGCTGGCCACGAGCCTACCAGCCCCTCCACGGCTGCAGGCTCGGTGTCGATCACGCCCGAGCCGCCGCTGTCCACGCTGACCTCGCCGGCCTCACCCGCGCTGGCCGGGCGCCATCAGCCAGCCGCCAGCAGGCAGGGGCTGGTGGAGGACGAGCTGGGCCCGAGCCTGACCAGCGCGCAGCTGATGAAGGGCCCGCGCGCGGAGCAGCTGCTGCCGGATCTGAGCGTCTCGAACGAGGCGTTGCTGGCCAGCTTGCGTCCCGTCGCCGAGACCACGCTGAGCATGCAGGTGTCGCGGGCGGTGCGCGGGCAGAGCGAGCGCGCGCTCTACTGGTTTGGCACCCGCCCCTCCTGGCTGCAGGCCACGCTGAGCGTGGTGGGCGGCTCGATCGTTGGCCTGAGCCTGGTGGTGGGCTACGCAAAGACCTTCCACTCCTCGCCCGAGCCCGAGCTGTCTGCCGAGCCTGTGGGGCCGGCGCGCGGCGTGGCGCTCGCCGCGGCAGCGGCGCCGGCAGCGTTGATGGCAGCGCAGAGCGTGGTGCAGCCGCTGGCACCCGCGCAAGCCAAGGCAGATGCCGCTCGAGCCAGGGCGGAGGCCGCGAGCGCGGCGCCAGCTGCACAGGGCGCGCCCGCAGCCACCGTCCAGGACGACGACGAAGCAGCCGCGGAGCCCGAGCAGGACGACGAGCGCGAGCCGCGCAAGCACGGCAGGCGCCAGCGCGCGAGCAAGGCCTCATCCTCCAAGCTGCCCGGCTGGGTGCAACATCAGATCAAGCCGCAGGTGCAGCGCGCGGCCTCGCGCGAGCGCAAGGCGGCGCTGCGCGAGAAGCGAGCCGCTGCCCTGCGCGAGAAGAAGGCGCGGCGCTCGCGGGCACGGGCGCGCCAGCAGGAGTAACGAAAAGGGGCGGCGCCGCCCCGTCCTCTTTCGGTGCAACACCCCGGCCTGGCTGGCCGTAGCGGCGCGAGAGCGCAACAGGGCACGCGTTCTCAACCGTTCAGGCGGGGGAGGCCTGGATGGTGGCACCAATGCGAAGATCATGGATCACCATCGGCCTGGCGATGGTGTGTGGGTGCGGCGGGGACGACCTGGCCCCCGTGGAGGTCTCGAGCCGTGACGCCTCCAGCGAGGAGTGTGCTGCGGGGGGCACGGTGGTGGTGGTCAATGGCGAGAGCATGGCCACCGTGTGCAACGGGGTTGATGGGCGCGCTGGCGACCCTGGGCCGCCCGGTGAGCGTGGCGTGGATGGCGCGAACGGCGCGGACGGCGCTCCGGGTGAGCGCGGCCCCGCAGGCGATAGCACTCAGCTCACCTCCGAGATCGTCGGGCGCATCGCCGCGCACGACTCTGCGATCGTGATCGTGGAGTGTATCGACGGGCAGCTGGTGGGCCACGGCACGGGTACGAAGACCACCGCGGGCACGGTGCTCACCGCCCAGCACGTGGTGGACGACATGAACACCTGCCGGGTGTACTCCGAGTCGCCGATCCAGCTGCTCGGCACCGTGATCGCGCGAGCACAGAACGGCAAGCGCGACGAGGTGGAGCTGACCCTGGACTGGACCGCGCAGGGCATGGCCATCCCGGGGATCGAGCCGCGCCGCGAGGTCATCCCCTCCATCGGCGACATGGTGACCGTCGTCGGGCACCCCGGCGTCTACGATGGGCTGGCGCTGGAGCACCAGTACACGACGGGCTCCGTCACGGCCACCAACCTGCGCGCCACCTTGACCACGGTGCCTGCGCTGGAGGGCCTGGCAGACTCCTGGGAGCAGTCCTGGTCCACGGATGCAGTGGCCTGGCATGGCAACAGCGGCGGGCCAGTGTTCGACGCCGAGGGCAACTGGATCGGGATCCTGGTGGGTGGCCTGAACGGCAGCATCTACAACTCGGGCCCCGACCTGAGCATCGTTCTACCGCTGCTCTGAGCGCGCTGCTCCGTGCACGCTCAGAACGCCGCGCCCGAGCGGCGGCGGGCCTTCAGCAAGGTCTTCTGGCGCTCCGCGCCGGTGAGCTCCGGCCGCGCGAAGAGCTTGATCGTGAGCACGCCGGCAGCAAAGCCGCCGACGTGCGCCCATACCGCCACGCCGCTGGAGATGTCGGGACGCATGCTGGAGAGCTCGGGCAGGCCCATCAAGAGCTGTAGGCCCAGCCAGTACACCAGCAGCAGCCAGGCGGGCACGTTGATGACCGTGACGAAGATCAGCAAGAACACCAGCAGCCGGACGCGCACCCGCGGGTAGAGGATCAAGTAGGCGCCCATCACCCCGGAGATGGCGCCCGAGGCGCCGACCATGGGCACGGGCGATGCTGGAGCTATGAGCACCTGCGCGGCCGCTGCCACCAGGCCGCAGACCACGTAGAAGAGAATGAAGCGCAGCCGTCCCATGCTGTCTTCGATCGCGCTGCCGAACACCCAGAGGAACAGCATGTTGCCGAGCACGTGCCCCCAACCGCCATGCAGAAACATGGAGCTGAGCGGGGTCCACACGTTGTTCCACTCGCGATCGACCACGCAGTACAGCCCAGGGGCGAGCGGTACAGAGGTGCCCACCTCCGCCAGCCGCGTGAGCTCCCCAGCGACGAGCCCCCAGTTGCAGATGCTGGCCGCCAGCTGAAACGAGCTGAGGCCAGCGCGCTGGAACATCAGCCACACCCACGCGATCGCGATCAAGAGCCCGATGGTGATCAGCGGCGTGCGCAGGCGTGGGTTGTCGGCGGAGAGTGGGATCATGCTGCTGAATTGTGAGCGCCAGGCACGTGGCTTGCTCCATTGCTCGCGGGCAACGTGCAAGAATTCTTCAAGCTCCTGGCTGGCGCCGTGGAATTGTGCCACGGGCTACTGATGATCGTGTGGGGGCTAGGGCTGCCGCTGCTGGTGTGGCGGCGCTTTGCCCGGCTGCGACTCGCGTACATCTATTTCTCTCTCACCTTTGTGCTCGGATCGCTGCTGTCCAGCCTGCTCCTGGGCGAATGTGTGCTCACCACCGTGGCACATTGGCTGTGGCAAGCGAGCGGCGGGCACCACGAAAAAGTGCCCTTCATCGTCACTTTTACCAATTACGTGGCCAGCATCCGCCCCAGCACGGACAGCGCGGTGCTGATCTGGAAGCTGGCGATTGGTCTGTACTGCGTGGTCGGGCTCTGGGGCTGGCGCGGCCGCTCGCAGCCGGACGAGCTCTCCCCTCCCCGCAGCGCTCCACACCCCACGGGGGGAGCGGCGGGGCCCGCCAGCAGGTGCTAACTTGCCGAGGTGCATTGGCTGCGACGCGGCCGCGCTGTAGCTGGCGGCGAGCTGCGCCAGCGGCGGCGCTGGCTAGGCCCTCTGGGTGTGCTGCTGGCGAGCGTGCTCGGGCTGGAGGCGCTGGCACGCTGGAGCATCGCGCTGGCGATCGCACTGGCCCCCAACGCACTGGTCAGCGCACCCGCGGCGGCGCTGAGCCTGCCGCCCGAGCTGGCCGCACGCGGAGCGCAGGCCCTGCAGACGCAGGTGGGCCCGCCCGCGGCCACGCTCGCCTCGTGGCTGATCGAGCCGCGGCAGCAGCCCGCGCGCGGCAGCATCGTGCTGTTGCATGGCGTGCGACAGGATCGGCGCTCGCTGAGCGCGCTGGGCGCAGCCTTCAGCGACGCAGGCTATCGCAGCATCCTGATCGACCTGCGCGGACACGGCGCGTCGAGCGGGCGCTACCTGACGTATGGCTCGCTGGAGCCGGCAGATATCTCCGCGGTGCTGGACGATGTGGCGGACCGCGGCCTCGAGCTGGGCCCCGTGGGCGCCTTCGGCTTCTCCTACGGCGCCGCAGTGGCGCTCGACCTGGGAGCGCGCGACCCCCGAGTATGCGCCGTGGTGGCAGCGGCGCCCTTCTCTTCGCTGCGCGAGGTGCTGGTCGACTACCGCAAGAAGTACCTGCCCGCCGCGCTCAACGCCCTGCCTGACGGCTGGTTCGAGTGGGCGCTGCGCGACGCCGCGTGGCTGGCCGCCTTCGATCTGGAGTCTGCCTCCCCCTTGCGCTGGGTACGGCAGTCGCAGGCCCGGCAGCTCTTGATCCACGGCACCGCCGACACCCAGGTGCCGTTGCGGCACAGCCTGGCGCTCTCCAGCCTGGCGGGGCCGCGCGCAGAGCTGCGCTCCATCGCCGGTGCCGAACACTACGATCTACCGCGCGACCTGCTCGAGCACGAGGCGCTGGCGTGGTTCGAGCGCTGGCTCGCCGAGCCCGCGTGCACACGCTGAGGGCCGAGCGCCGCTAGCGCGTGCTGGCGCTCTCTCGCCCGCGGAAGCGCCCGTTCACCTCGGCGAAGCTGCGCAGCCGCTGCTGCACCGCCGCGTTGACCGAGCCCGCTGGATAAGCACCCGTATCGTCGCGCTGGCCTGCCTCGCGCCCCGTCAGCAGCTCCAGCGCCTGATCGATCTCTGCCACGGCCCAGACGTGGAACTTGCCCTCGCGCACGGCTGCCACCACCTCCTGGCTCAGCATCAGGTGCCGCACGTTGCTGGCCGGAATCACCACTCCCTGCGCGCCGCTCAGCCCCTGCTCGCGGCACACGTCGAAGAAGCCCTCGATCTTCTCGTTCACCCCGCCCACGGCCTGCACCTCGCCGTGCTGGTTCATCGAGCCAGTGACGGCGATGGCTTGCAGCAGTGGCACGCCGGCCAGGGCCGAAAGCAGCGCACACGTCTCGGCGACCGAGGCGCTGTCTCCCTCCACCGCACCATAAGACTGCTCGAACACCAGGCTGGCCGACAGCGAGAGCGGCACCTCGGTGGCGTAGCGCTCGCCCAGAAAGCCCCTGGAGATCAGCACGCCCTTGGCGTGCAGAGGCCCGGCCAGATCCACGTCACGCTCGATGTCGATCACGTCACCGTGGCCGACCCAGGCGCGCGCAGTGATGCGCACGACCTGACCGAAGGAGTGCTCGCCCGAGCGCACCACGGACAGCCCATTGATCTGCCCCACCCGCACGCCGCTGCTCGCCACCAGGGTCAGACCGTCGCGGATGTTCTCCAGCAGGTGGATGCGTATGCTGCCGGCGCGGCGCAGCTGCTGATCGATGGCCCTCTGCACGTGCTCGGCCGTGATCAGCGGGGCGTTGGCCAGGCTGGCGTGAGAGTCCGCCTCGCGCATCAGATCCAGGATGGAACGCATGCGCACCGACAGCTTGCCCGCGTCCTCCGCCAGCCGCGCCGCGTGCTCCAGCACGCGCGCCACGCCGGCCCGGGTGAACTCGCGGAGGCCATCCTTGAAGGCGAGCCAGGCCACCAGGTTGGCGTAGCTCGCCTCGCTCTCGGGCGTGCGATCCATCACGTCTTCGAAGTCGACCAGGACCTTGAACAGCTCGAGAAAGTCCGGGTCGGTCTCCGCCAGCAGCTCGTACAGGTCGCGATCACCGAGCAGGATGACCTTCGTGTCGGTGAAGGGGATGGGCTCGGGCTGCAGCGAGACCGCCACCGGGCCATCGGGCTGCTGGCCCTGCGGCTCCAGCGAGATCTCCGCCGACTGCAGAGTGCGCTTCAGCGCTTGCCACGCCTGCGGCTGCTCCAGCAGGCGCGCAGCCTCCAGGATCAGATAGCCGCCCAGCGCGCGGTGCACCGCGCCGGCCCGGATCAGCGTGAAATCGGCGATCATCGAGCCGAACTGCTGCGAGTGCTCGATGCGACCCATCAGGTTGGTCAAGGTGGGATGGGCCTCGTACACCACCGGCGCCCCCTCCGCGTGCTCGTGATCGATGAGCACGTTGACGCTGGCGCGTAGCTCGAACTCCGTGCCCTCGTCCGCCTCGGGCATGCGGTGGCGGCGCGAGCTGTCGCTGCTCTCCTCCTCCGCCTCCTGCAGGAAGCCGGCGGCGCTGTCGGCCAGATCCGCCTCGATCTCCGCGAGGTGCTCGAGCACCTCCGGCAGATCGGCGTACGCCGCGCGCAGCTCGACGAAGAGCCGCGCGCCCGCCGCCACCGCCGTGCGGCGCAGCAGCGCCTCCTGCGCCTCGCGATGCTGGCGGTCCCAGTCGTTGAACTCCTGCAGCGCGACGCCCAGCGAGTCCTCCGCGCGGGCCACCACGGCGCGCAGCCGCTCCTGCTCGGACTCGGGCAGCCCGTCGAACTCGGCCGGCGACATCGCCCGGCCGTCGCGGAGCGGGCGCACCGTGAAGGACTCCTGCTCGCGCGTCACGTGCACGCCCTCCTCCCGCGCGCGCTGCTCGATCTCGCGGAAGGCCCGCTCCTGGCGATCCGCCAGCTCGCGCGTCAACCGCTGGCGGCGAATGCGATGCTCCTCGCCCTCCAGGGCAGTGCGCACCGCCACCTGTAGATCGGCGACCGTGCGCTCGAGATCATTACGCAGCGCAGCGGCCCTGCCCGGCGGCAGCGCCAGCGCGTGGGGGCGGTGCGCGTCCGCGAAGTTGTGCACGTAGCACCAGTCGTCTCCCGGGCGCTCCTGCGACGCGCGTTGTCCGAGAAGCTGTCGCAATACACTCTGCTTGCCCACCCCGGACGGGCCGATGACGAACAGGTTGTAGCCGTCGCGACGCACTGCCACTCCGAACTCCACCGCCTCGATGGCGTGGTCCTGACCGATGAAGTCCTCGCTGCGGGGGGCCCGCGCCGTCGTCTCGAACGGCAACGCAGCGGCGTCGGTGGGGCGGTACAGCTCCTGTGCGGTCAGCTCGCGGATCGGAAGCACGGACGCAGCTATACTGGCCGCCTCCGGAATGACAATCCTCAAAGCAGGCGCGGATCCCCACGGGCGTGGCTGCCGCGGGGTGCCTTGTCGTGGCGAAACGGTTGCCTAGAGGCGCCTGACGTGCCGCGCGGGAGCTGCCGGCCCTCATGGCCCTGTACGGTCCCTGATCGCCATGCCGGCTTGCCCGGCTTGCGCCGGACCCCGCGCGCCGGTGCCCTGTAACGTGAACTCGCCCTGAAAGGCAACCCTGCCGCGGGCGAGAGCAGAAAGGAGTGAGTAGCACGGAGAAGGCGCTCACTCCTCCGTGCTACTCCAGCCTGCGCGCACCAGGTGCAAGGCACATGCCGCTGCTCCAGGTGAACCACGAAGGCTGCTAGCTCGTGGCACTTCGTCCCGCCGCCAGCAGTAGCTGGCTCGCACGCAGCCGGCGCCTGCCGCAGTCCGCCCCGCTCGAGCCCGGGGCGTTGCAGACCCGCAACGGGCGGGACGATCCTGCTGTCCCGCTCGTAACGCACCGGTGAGGAACACCCACCAGAGTGGGGTGTCAAGGCCATGGCATGCGTCTTGTACTGGCGCGCAACGTAAGTAGCTGTTCGCATGGCCGAGTCGAAGCCATGGAGAAGCAGCTCCAGAAGGCGAACGACACGCATGCACGCACTCATCACGGGCGGCGCGGGCTTCATTGGCTCGCACCTCGCAGACGCGCTCCTCGCGCAGGGCCATCGCGTCCGCGTGCTGGATAACTTGGTAGCACAGGTGCACGGCCCAGCACGCCGCCCTCCCACTTATCTCTCCGGCAGCGTCGACCTGTGCGTGGGAGACGTGCGCGATCCGAAGGCGCTGGCCTCTGCGCTCAACGGCATCGATTGCGTCTATCATTTCGCGGCGCTCGTCGGCGTGGGGCAGAGCATGTATCAGGTCGCCGACTATGTGGACGTGAACGTGCGCGGCACCGCAGTGCTGATGGAGGCGCTGTCGAAGCGTCGCATCAAGCGTCTGGTCGTCGCCTCCAGCATGAGTGTTTACGGTGAGGGCGCCTGTGTCGGGGCTCAGGGGCAGCCCGTGCTGGCTGCCACCCGCACGCTGGAGCAGCTGCGCAAGGGCGAGTGGGAGCTGGTGGACTCCGAGGGCGCTCCGCTCTCGCCGATCCCCACCGCCGAGGACAAGCCCCCGTCGCTGGAGTCCGTATATGCGCTGACCAAATTTGATCAGGAGCGGCTATGCCTGATGCTGGGGCGCGCGTACTCCATCCCGACCGTCGCGCTGCGCTTCTTCAACGTGTATGGCCCGCGGCAGGCGCTGTCCAACCCGTACACGGGTGTGCTGGCCATCTTCTCCTCGCGCTTGCTCAACGGTGAGGCGCCGCTGCTGTTCGAGGACGGGCAGCAGCGCCGCGACTTCGTCAGCGTGCACGACATTGCCAGGGCTTGCCTGCTGGCGCTGGAGCGCGAGGAGGCGGTGGGCCAGGTACTGAACATCGGCAGCGGTGAGCCGCGCACCGTCGTCTCGGTGGCGCAGGACATCGCTCAGGTGCTCGGGCGAGCAATCCCGCCGGAGCTGACGGGCAAGTACCGGGTCGGCGACATCCGCCACTGTTTTGCAGACATCTCGCGCGCCGAGCGGCTGCTCGGCTATCGCCCGAGCGTCACCTTTGCCGATGGCATGGCGCAGCTGGGGCGGTACCTGGACGCCCAGGTCAGCAAGGGCAACGTCTCGCGCGACCGGGCGCTCGAGGCACGGCGCGAGCTGGATGCGCGAGGGCTCACGCTGTGAGCACCAGCAACCTGATCACCGGTGGCGCGGGCTTCATCGGGGCCAACCTGGCGCAGCGCCTGTTGAGCCAGGGCGAGCGCGTGCTCATCCTGGACAACCTCTCGCGCCCCAACGTGGAGCAGAACGTGGCCTGGCTGCGCCAGCAGTTTGGCGAGCACGCCGAGCTCCGCGTGGCAGACGTGCGGGATCTGGCAGCCGTGCGCGACTGCGTCCGCCAGGTGGACCACGTGTTTCACCTGGCAGCTCAGGTGGCGGTGACCACCAGCCTGGCCGCTCCCCTGGAGGACTTCGACGTGAACGCGCGCGGCACGCTGCACGTGCTGGAGGCCGTGCGTACACAGCCGAAGCCACCCAGCCTGTTCTTCACGTCCACCAACAAGGTGTACGGTGAGCTCGCCCGGCTGTCGCTCTCGGCCACGCCGCGGGGCTACCTGCCGATGGCCGCCGATCTGAGCGAGCACGGCGTGCGCGAGGACGCGCCGCTCGACTTCCACAGCCCGTACGGCTGCAGCAAGGGCTGCGCGGATCAATACGTGCTGGATCACGCGCGCTGCTTCGGCCTGCGCAGCGTGGTCTTTCGCATGTCCTGCATCTACGGCCCGCGCCAGTTCGGCACCGAGGATCAGGGCTGGGTGGCGCACTTCATGCTGCAGGCGCTGCAGCAGCAGCCGGTGACGGTGTATGGGGACGGCCAGCAGACGCGAGACCTGCTGTTCGTGGCCGATCTGGTCAGCGCCTTCCTGGCGGCGCGCTCGCGGCTGGATGTGTGCGCCGGGCAGGTCTTCAACGTCGGTGGCGGGCCACGCAACTTCAGCTCGGTGCTCGACGTGCTGGAGCGCACGCGCAGGTTGACGGGCTGGCATCTGCCGGTGCAGTTTGCCGACTGGCGCACGGGTGATCAGCGCTACTACGTCTCCGACCATCGCAAGCTCACTCGCCTGACCGGGTGGCAGCCGCGCGTGACCGTGACAGAGGGGCTCGGGCTGTTGCACGAGTGGCTGAGCAGCCTGGTGCCCCCATCCCAGACACAGCCCGTGGCGCAGGGCCGGAGCGAGGCCCGGATGGAGGGGCTCGCGCAGAGGGCCGCGCCATGAAGGTGGCTCTGATCAATCCGCCCTGGAGCTTTGACGGCAGCATCTACTTCGGCTGCCGTGAAGCCCACCTGCCCCTCGAGCTGGGCTATGCGCGCGCGCTGCTGGAGCAGCGCGGGCATCGAGCGCAGCTGTTCGACGCGCAGCTCACGGGCATGGACCTGGCGGCGCTGACGCGCGAGGTGGAGGACTTCGCCCCGGACGTGACGGTGCTCACCACGGCACCCAGCTATCTGTTCTGGCGCTGCGCGCCGCCGGAGCTGCGCGTGCCGCTGCACACCGCCCGCGCCCTGCACCCGCTCAGCCCGCGGCTGATCGTGGTGGGGCCGCACGCCTCCACCACCCCGCGCGCGGTGCTGAGCAAGCTGGGCGCCGACGTGGCCGTGCTCGGCGAGTGTGAGGGAGTGTTGCCGGCGCTGGTGGAGGCCGCACCCGGCGACTACCCGCGCCTCGCGTCGATCGCCTACTGGGCGGGCAGGCCGGGCGATGCCAGCGAGATCGCCGTGCAGGGCCCGCTGGCAGCCGTCGACATGGAGCAGCTGCCGCCGCTGCGCTGGCAGCGCTCGGAGGTGCAGCGCCACGGCCACCATCATCACCGCTTCGATCGGCCGCCGGAGGGGCCGGGAGCCGAGCTGGAGGCTTCGCGCGGCTGCCCGTATGCCTGCACGTTCTGCGCGAAGGAGAACTTCCGCAATCGCTACCGCACTCGACCGCTGTCGGTGGTGCTGGATGAGCTCGACGGGTTGCTCGCGCTGGGAGCGCGCTACGTCTACTTCATCGATGAGATCTTCTTGCCGGATCGGGCGCTGCTGGAGGCGCTGGTCGAGCGCGACGTGCAGTTCGGGGTGCAGCTGCGCATCGACAACTGGTCGGAGGAGATGCTCGAGCTGCTGGGCCGCGCCGGTTGCGTCTCCATCGAGGCGGGGGTGGAGAGCATCACGCCCGCTGGCAGGAGCCTGCTCAACAAGCGCTGCCGGCTGTCCACCGCGCAGCTGACGGAGCGGCTGATCTGCGCCAAGCGCGGCGTGCCCTTCGTGCAGGCCAATCTGATCGGCACCGCTGACGATCCAGAGCAAGTGGCCAGCTGGCGCGCAGAGCTCCACCGGCACGGGGTCTGGTCGAACGAGCCCGTGCCGCTCTTTCCCTACCCGGGCTCGCCCGAGTACCGCAGCAAGTGGGGGCAGCTGGATGACAGTGCCTGGGAGCGGGCCCACGAGCACTATCTGCGCGAGTGGCTGGCCTTCAGCGACCTGCAGGATCAGGCGCCGCGGCCGCTGGCCGAGCTCGAGTCTTGACCTCTGAACACCGAGAGTAGCTTTCGTGCACGTCCTGATGACCACCGACACGCTGGGCGGCGTATTTGATTACGCGCTCGCGCTCACCTCGTCGCTCGCGGCGCGCGGCGCCACCGTGACTCTGGCCAGCATGGGCCGGCTGCCGAGCCCCAGGCAGCGCCGGGCGGTGGCCGCTGCGGGCGCGATGCTGTGTGAGAGCAGCTATCGGCTGGAGTGGATGGAAGCCCCCTGGGCAGACGTGGCCGAGGCGGGCGAGTGGCTGCTGAAGCTGGAGCAAGTGTTCCGCCCCGACGTGATCCACCTCAATGGCTACGCCCACGGCGCGCTGGGCTGGCAAGCGCCGGTGGTGATGGTGGCGCACTCCTGCGTGCTCTCCTGGTGGCGCGCCGTACACGGCGAGTCGGCGCCGGACAGCTATCGGCAGTACCGGGCCGAGGTGCGGCGCGGCCTGCGAGCTGCCGCGCACGTGGTGGCGCCGACGCGCGCGATGGGCGAGATGCTGCAGCGCGAGCATGGCTATCTGTCGCGCCTCACCGTGATCCACAACGGCATCGCCGATGAGCTGTTCGAGGTAAGGCCCGGCAAGGAGCCCTTCGTGCTCGCGGCGGGCCGCCTCTGGGATCAGGCCAAGAATGTCCGCGCGCTGCAGCAGGTAGCCTCGGCTGTGAGCTGGCCCATCAAGGTGGCGGGCGACGACGCGCCGCCCGGCACGCCCGATGACGGTGCGCGCAGCGGGCAGCGGCCGTCCGCTCACCTGTCCTGGCTCGGCTTCTTGCCCAAGGCCGAGCTCCTGGAGCAGATGCGGCGAGCAGCCATCTTCGCGGCGCCCGCCTTCTACGAGCCGTTCGGGCTGGCGATCCTGGAGGCCGCTGCGGCCGGCTGCGCGCTCGTGCTGGGTGACATCCCCAGCCTGCGCGAGCTGTGGACCGGCGCGGCGCTGTTCGTCGATCCGCGCGACCCGGCGGCGCTGGCGCGCGCCCTGAACCAGCTGAGCGAGGCCAGGGCGCTGCGCGAGCAGCTGGCGGAGCGAGCGCAGGTGCGCGCCCGGCGTTACCGCGCCGAGCGCCTGGGGCACTCGTACCTGACCTTGTACCAGTCCCTGCTCGCCCCCGCACAGGCGGGCACGGCAGCCACTCTGCCCACGGCAGCCACTCTGCCCACGGCAGCCACTCTGCCCACGGCGCCGCGAGAGCGCGCACCGCGGGCTGCCAGCTCTTCCCCTCAGGCCCCGGAGTATCGATCGTGAATGTCGCTCTCTTCTGCCACTCCATTCTCTCCGACTGGAACCATGGCAATGCCCACTTCCTGCGTGGTGTGCTGCGCGAGCTGGCGCGGCGCGGACACGGCGTGCGCGTGTTCGAGCCGCGAGACGCCTGGAGCGCGCGCAACCTGGTGGCAGACGCGGGCGAGGCAGCGTTGCAAGGCTTTCGCGCGCACTACCCGCCCTTCCTGGTCTGGCGCTACGAGACGGAGCAGCTGGATCTGGACGCCGCCCTGGACGGCGTGGATCTCGTGCTCGTGCACGAGTGGAACAGCCCGAGCCTGGTGCGCCGGCTGGGAGAGCACCGGCTGCGCCACAACCACTACCGGCTGCTCTTCCACGACACACACCACCGCATGCTGACCGCACCGGAGGAGCTGGCCGCGTACGAGTTCGGCGGCTACGACGCCGTGCTCGCCTTCGGCGAGGTGCTGCGGCAGAAGTACCTGGAGCACGGCTGGGGTCGCCGCGTATTCACCTGGCACGAGGCCGCGGACGTGGCGCTGTTCCACCCTCGCCCCGAGATCGAGCGGCGCAGCTCGGTGGTCTGGATCGGCAACTGGGGCGATGACGAGCGCTCGCGCGAGCTGAGCGAGTTCCTGCTGGAGCCGGTCGCCGATCTATCGCTCGACTGCGACGTGTACGGAGTCCGCTATCCGGAGGCTGCGCAGCGAGCGCTGAGCGCGGCCGGCGCCCGCTACTGCGGCTGGTTGCCCAACTATCAGGTGCCGGCGACCTTCGCGGCCCATCGCCTGACCGTGCACGTGCCACGCGGACCCTATACGCGTGCCCTGCCCGGCATCCCCACCATTCGTCCGTTCGAGGCGCTGGCCTGCGGAATTCCGCTGCTGAGCGCGCCCTGGTCCGACAGCGAGGGGCTGTTCACCCCGGGCCGCGACTACCTGGTAGCGCGCGATGGCGCCGAGATGCGCCGCTGGATGCGCGCGGTGCTCGACGACAGCGCGATGGCCGAGGAGCTGGCCGCCAACGGTCGCAACACGATCCTGAGCCGGCACACCTGCCGGCATCGCGTGGACGAGCTGCTGCAGATTTGCCGCAGCATCGGCATGCAGAGCATCGAGCCCCTGCCCGCCCGTGCCCTGCGCGCCAGCTGGGAGGCCGCGGCATGCCAGTGAAGCAGCTGAAAATCGGCTTCTTTGGCTCGAGCCTGGTCTCTTCGTACTGGAATGGCGCTGCCACCTACTATCGCGGCCTGCTCAAGGCGCTGGCCGCGCGCGGCCACGCCATCACCTTCTACGAGCCGGATGCCTTCGAGCGCCAGCAGCACCGGGACATGGCGGACCCGTACTGGGCGCGGGTGGTGGTGTACCCGGGCAATGATGAGGAGGCGGCGCTGCGGCAGGTGATCGCGGCGGCGCGCGACGCGGACGTGCTGGTCAAGGCCAGCGGGGTCGGAGTGTACGATGAGCTGCTGGAGGAGGCTCTGCTGCACGCCGCGCGGCGCTCGCAGCAGGTGATCTTCTGGGACGTGGATGCCCCCGCCACCCTGGCGCGGGTGCGCGAGAACCCGGCGGATCCCTTTCGCCGCCTGATCCCGCGCTACGACGCGGTGCTCACCTACGGCGGCGGAGAGCCGGTGGTGCAGGCCTATCTCGGTTTCGGGGCGCGCAGCTGCGTGCCGATCTACAACGCGCTGGATCCCGACACCCACCACCCGGTGCCCGCCAGCGCAGACTGGGCTGCAGATCTCACATTGCTCGCCAACCGCTTGCCCGATCGCGAGGCGCGCGTGGCAGAGTTCTTCCTGGAGCCGGCGCGCTCGCGGCCGGAGCGGCGCTTCTTGCTGGGCGGGAACGGTTGGCCCGGCAGCGCCCTGCCACCCAACGTGCGTGCCGTGGGGCATGTCTCCACCCGTGATCACAACGTGCTCAACTGCTCGGCGCTCGCCGTGCTCAACGTGGCGCGCGACAGCATGGCCGCCGTGGGCTTCTCCCCGGCAACACGCGTGTTCGAGGCTGCGGGCGCGGGGGCGTGCCTGATCACGGACGCCTGGGAGGGCATCGAGCTCTTCCTGGAGCCCGAGCGCGAGGTGCTGGTGGCGCGCGATGGCGCCGAGGTGGCCGAGCAACTCGCGCGCCTGAACGAGGCGCGCGCCAGAGAGATCGGGGCGGCAGCCCGGCGCCGCGTGCTGGAGCAGCACACGTACGCGCGGCGCGCCCGCGAAGTGGAGGCTCTGCTCACGGAGCCGAGCGAGAGGCTGGCAGAGCCAGCTCTGGAGGTTCGAGCATGATGCAACTAGCCCTGGTGTTCCTGGGTCTCTCCATCACGTCCTCCTGGGGCAACGGCCACGCCACCACATACCGCGGGCTGGTGCGCGAGCTGGTACGGCGCGGCCACCAAGTGCTGTTCCTGGAGCGCGACGTGCCGTACTACGCCACGAACCGCGACTTGCCCAGCTCCAGCTTCGGGCGGATCGAGCTGTACCAGAGCCTCGACGATCTGAAGGACCGCTTCGGGCGCGAGATCAGCGCCGCAGACGCGGTCATCGTCGGCTCCTACGTGCCGGAGGGCAGCGCGGTGGGCGCCTGGGTGTGCCGCACCGCCAGTGGCCTGCGCGCCTTCTACGACATCGATACGCCGGTGACCTTGCGCGGTCTGAACGAGGGCGGCACGCCCTATCTACAGCCCGCACAGATCCGCGACTATGATCTGTACCTCAGCTTCGCGGGTGGGCCGAGCCTGACCCGGCTGAGCTCCGAATATGGCGCGCGCGCCGTGCGCGCCCTGTATTGCTCCGCCGACCCCGAGCAATACTACCCCGTCGAGACCGAGCTACTGTGGGATCTGGGCTACCTGGGCACCTACTCGAGCGATCGCCAGCCCGCCCTCGAGCAACTACTGTTCGAGAGCGCGCGGCGCTGGGGCAGCGGCAGGTTCGTGGTCGGCGGCCCCCAGTACCCGCTGGACGTGCGCTGGCCCGACAACGTGATGCACATCAGCCACGTGGCCCCGCCCGATCATCGCGTGTTCTACGGCGCCCAGCGCTTCACCTTGAACCTGACCCGCCACGACATGATGCTGATGGGCTATTCACCCAGCATCCGCCTGTTCGAGGCGGCCGCGTCCGGCACCCCCATCCTGAGCGACAGCTGGCCCGGTCTGCAGGAGTTCTTCCAGCCGGAGAGTGAGCTCGTGGTGGTGCGCAGCAGCAGCGACGTGCTGGCCGAGCTGAAAGCGGGCGGCGAGCAGCGCCGGCGAGCGCTGGCGGCTCGCGCGCGGCAGCGGGTGCTGGCGGAGCACACCGCTGCGCATCGCGCGGAGGCGCTGGAGGGCTACCTGCTCGAGCTGCTGAGCAACCGCAGCCGTGCGCGCCGCGCCGAGCGCACGACCAGCCCGGCCTACCACGAGCAGACCCCGTCGTACCTCGGAGGTGAGTCGTGAGCGCGCGACGGGCACTGGTGCTCGGCGGCGCCGGCTTTCTCGGCTCGCACCTGTGCGAGCGGCTCTTGTCAGAGGGCTGGGAGGTGACCGCCCTGGATGACTTCTCCACGGGGTCCCCCACCAACGTGGCCTGCCTGCGTGCCCTACCCGGCTTCAAGCTGGAGCGCCGCGACGTCACCTCGCCGCTGCAGGTGAAGGGGCCGTTCAGCTGGGTATTCAACCTGGCCAGCCCTGCCAGCCCGGTGCACTACCAGGCAGACCCGGTCAAGACCACGCTCACCAACGTGCTCGGCACCTTGCACGCGCTCGAGCTCGCGGTGAAGTATCGCGCCCGCCTGCTGCAGGCCTCCACCAGCGAGGTGTACGGGGATCCCGAGGTCCACCCGCAGCCGGAGGCTTACTGGGGGCACGTCAACCCGATCGGGCTGCGCTCTTGTTATGACGAAGGCAAGCGCTGCGCAGAGTCACTGGCGATGGACTTCGTGCGCACGCAAGGGGTGGACCTGCGCCTGGTACGCATCTTCAACACCTACGGTCCGCGCATGGCCGTCGACGATGGGCGGGTGGTGTCCAACTTCATCGTGCAGGCGCTGCGCGGCGACGACCTGACGGTGTACGGGGAAGGCTCGCAGACTCGCTCCTTCTGCTACGTCGACGATCTGATCGAGGGCTTCCTGCGGTTCATGCGGCAGGAGCGCGAGCTCGGCCCGATCAACCTGGGTAACCCGCTCGAGTTCACGGTGCTGGAGCTGGCGCGCCTGGTGAGCGAGATCACGGGCAGCCGCAGCCGCATCGTGCGCCTGCCGCTGCCGGCCGATGATCCCAAGCTGCGCCGCCCGGACGTGAGCAAGGCGCGCGCGCTGCTCGGCTTTGAGCCGCGGGTCAGCCTGCGCGAGGGGCTGACCCGCACCATCGAGGCGCTGGCCACTACCCTGGCGCGCGATGGCTCGGGCGTGCACGTCATCCCGGGCGGCAGGCGCCCGGAGCACGCCCCCGTCGCGCGGGGCGCCTCGTGAGCCGCCCGGCGGTGAGCAAGAGCCCCTCCGACTGGACCGAGCTGGTCTCCTCCATCGCTGGCATCGGAGTGTTGCTGAGTGACGCGACGGCGCCAGAGCCGTCTCCCCCGGAGCGGGCGCTGGTGGCGCGCGAGTTCCCGCACCTGAGCTGGGCCTTCAGTGCCGCGGCAGCTCAGCCTGCCGCGCTGCACGATGCCGTGCTGATCGACGAGGCCGACTGGCACAGCGACGCCACGGACCTGTACGACTGGGACGCTCGCGTGCTGTCGCTGCAGTCGCGGCGCGGCTGGCTGCTGGTCAGCTCGGCGCATGGCTCGCAGCCCGCGCTGGAGGCGCTCTTGCAGATCCTCACCCGCTACCAGCGGCTCGCGCCGCGCGTGAACGACGCCTCGCGCGACGACAGCTTTCGCTGCGCTGTCTCGCTGCACCGCGCGCTGCATGATCTGAACAAGCCTCTGGTTCGCGCCGACTACGAGCACGCGCTCGACGTCTGGCAGTGGGTGCTGCGCCTGGAGCCATGCGCCGGCCGAGCGCTACAGCTCGCGGCGCTGTTTCACGACATCGAACGCATCTCGAGCGAGGGAGACCAGCGGGTGGAGCAACACGCCATCGACTACCAATCTTTCAAGAATGCTCACGCCTGGGTGGGCGCGCAGCTCGCGGCCCACACGCTCGCGGCGGCAGGTATGGACGCGGCGGACTGTGACCACGCCGCTGAGCTCATCTGGCAGCACGAGCTGCCCCTGGCGCGCAAGCCCGACAGCTTCACCGATGGCGCTAGCGGCATTCGCCCCGCCATGCTCGGCCCGGAGCTGATGAGCCCGGATGCGCTCGCTCCGGCCGACATCGGCGCGCACGGCAGCAAGGCCGCCAGCGACGGGCCCGCCCTGATCGCGAGAGAGCTACGCGTGCTGGCGGACGCCGATGCGCTCTCCTTCTTCTCGCTGAACAGCCGCGGCTTCTTCGACTACTACGGGCTCGAGCACACCCGCAAGAAGGTGCGCTACACGCTGGGCCGCATGTCGCCCGTCGCGCTCGGATACCTGCAGCACGTCAAGCTGCCCTCCGAGGTGGAGCGAGTCATGTACGAGATCAGCCTGGACGAGCACATGGGGTTGCAGGCAGGAGCAGCATCGTGAGCGCGAAAGCAGCGGCCCCGCGTGCTGCGGCGCCAGCATCCTGGACGGAGCAGGGCATCAGCGCACGGCTGGCGGAGCTGGGCGAGTGGTTTCACAACCTCAACCTGGGCGGCATCCAGACGGCACCGCACCACGCGCTGGGCGACTATCCCAGCTGCAAGTGGCGCCACTTTGCCCACGCGGTACCGAGCAGCCTGGCGGGCAAGAGCGTGCTCGACATCGGCTGCAACGGCGGCTTCTACGCACTGGAGATGAAACGCCGCGGCGCGGAGCGCGTGCTGGGCATCGACGAGGACGAGCGCTACCTGGCGCAGGCGCGCTTCGCCGCCGAGGTCTGTGGCCTGGACGTGGAGTGGCGGAAGCTGAGCGTGTACGACGTGGCGCAGCTCGGCGAGCGCTTCGACCTGGTGCTGTTCATGGGCGTGCTCTATCACCTGCGCCATCCGCTGCTGGCGCTCGATCTGCTCGCGGAGCACGTGGTGAAGGACCAGCTGCTCTTCCAGAGCATGTTGCGCGGCTCGGCGGAGCGCACCGTGCAGGCGGAGGACTACCCGTTCGAGCAGCGCCAGCAGTTTGACCAGCCCAGCTGGCCCAGGCTGCACTTCGTCGAGCGCCGCTACGCGGGCGACCCCACCAACTGGTGGATCCCCAACAAGGCGTGCGCGGAGGCCATGCTGCGCTCCGCCGGCTTCGAGATCCTGGGCAACCCGGAGGAAGAGGTGTACCTGTGCCGCCTGCGGCGTGAAGGTGAGCCGGTGCGTAGCGGCGTGTTGCAAGAGCCGGAGGCCCTATGACCGTCGAAGCAGTGATGCTCTGGAACGAGCCGAACAACCTGTCGCACTGGGACCGCGAGCAAGATCCCGACTTCAGCCTGTTTGGCGACATGGTGAAGCTGGCGGCGAAGGCCATCAAGGCGGAAAATCCGCGCCTGCCGGTGGTGCTGGGCGGCATCTCCCCCATCGATCCGGGCTTCATCACCAACCTGAAGAGCCAGGGCGTGCTGGACGTGGTCGACGTGGTCGCGGTCCACGGCTTTCCGCTCGACTGGAACCACTGGCAGATCGACGAGTGGCCCGAGAAGCTCGACTCGATTCGCGCGGTGACCGAGCTGCCGCTGTGGGTCACGGAGGTGGGCGCTTCGAGCTTCGGCGCGGAGGAGGTGCAGGTCTTTGGCCTGCGCCGCACGGCGCAGCTGCTGCCCGGGCAGGTCGAGCGCATCCACTGGTACAGCTTGTTCGATCTGCCTCGCGCCTGGCCCGCCACCACCCGCCACCGCGAGGCGGAGGGCTCCTCGTACTATCGCCACTTCTACATGGGGCTCCTGCGCGAGGATGGCACACCCAAGCAGGCATTGCGCGTCTTCGCGGAGTATTCTCAGCAGCTCGGCCTGTGTCAGTGGCTGCACTTCGAGGATCACCGGCTCGAAGCTGCCGTGCGCTGGCTGAAGGAGCTGGGGGTGCGACACCTGCGCACCGGCCTCTCCTGGGCGGATAGCCACCGTCCCGAAGCCGATGTCTGGTTCGACCGTCAGATGCTCGCGCTCGAGCCCTTCCAGGTGACGCTCACCTACTGTTTCACCCCCGAGTCGCGAGGCCTGCGGCCGCATCACACCAGCCCACCGGTAGACCCCCGTGAATACGCGGATTTCTGTGCGCGAATGACTCGCCGCTACGCAGCAGGCTAGGCGCTTAAGCCAGCGGAGCGGGTGATTGCCCGGGGGGCCGTGCTGAGGCTAATTGCCTCGGAACCCTGGTGACTGAGCTCCTTCGCCACGATAACTGGTCCCACCTCCGTCGTGCCCTTGGCTATTTGCGCCCCCACTCGGGGCGAATCGCCACCATCCTCGGCCTGACCCTCGGCTCGTCGCTGCTCCACGTGCTGGAGCCGCTGCTGGTCAAACACCTCGTCGATCGTCTCGGTGGCAGCGGCCCGTTCCGCCAGTTGCTACCAGGGCTGCTCGCGCTGGGCGCGCTCTTGCTGGGGCGAGAGGTGATCGGCTGCATCAGCAACTGGCTCACCTGGCGCACCCGCCTGGGCATCCACTTCGAGCTGCTGGACGCGAGCGTGGGGCGGCTGCATACGCTGCCGCTCTCCTACCATCGCGATCAATCGGTGGGCGCCACCATGACCCGCCTGGATCGCGGGGTGCAGGGCTTCTTGAATGCGACCGGTGAGCTGGCGTTCCAGGTCGTGCCTGCGGTGGTGTACCTGCTGATCGCGATCGGCATCATGTTCTCGCTCGACTGGCGCCTGGCCTTGCTGGTGCTGGGCTTTGCGCCCGTGCCGGCCTGGATCGCCGTGCGCGCCAGCAGCGAGCAAGTGGAGCGCGAGCGCAGCTTGCTGGATGCCTGGGCCAAGATCTACTCGCGCTTCAACGAGGTGCTGTCGGCGATCGTCACGGTGCGCAGCTTCGGCATGGAGGACGAAGAGAAGCAGCGCTTCCTCTCTGGAGTGAGCGGCGCCAACTCGCGGGTGCTGCGCGGCGTGGCCACCGACGCTCGCTGGACGGCGCTGCAGGGTGCGAGCGTGGGCCTGGCTCGGGTGTGTGCGATGGCCCTGGGCGGCGCGCTGGTGCTCTCCGGCCACTGCACGGTGGGCACCTTGGTGGCGTTCCTCGCCTACCTCAACGGCCTGTTCGGTCCAGTACAGGGCCTGACCGGCATCTACGGCACCTTGAAGCGCGCCTCCGTCTCGCTCGGACAGGTGTATTCGATCCTGGACGCGCAGGACCACCTGGCGGACGCTCCCGGCGCGCAGCGGGTGGAGGCGCTGTCCGGCGCCGTGCGCTTCGAGCGCGTTTCCTTTGGCTACGACCCAACCCGCGCGCCCATCCTGCGCGACATCGATCTCGACGTGGCGCCGGGTGAGCGCATCGCGCTGGTGGGCCCGAGCGGCTCGGGCAAGAGCACCTTGATGGCGCTGCTGCAGCGCTTCGCGGATCCGCAGACCGGCAGTATCGCGATCGACGGCTGCGATCTGCGGCGGCTGGAGCAGAAGTCGCTGCGCCGCCAGATCGGCGTCGTGTTGCAGGAGGCGGTGCTATTTGACGACACCATCCGCTCCAACATCGCTTATGGCCGGCCCGACGCCAGTCACGCGCAGATCGTGGCGGCGGCACGCGCGGCGCACGCCCACGAGTTCATTCAGCGCCTGCCGCTTGGCTATGACACGCCAGTGGGCGAGCGCGGCAAGCTGCTCTCCGGTGGCGAGCGCCAGCGCATCGCCATCGCCCGCGCGCTGCTGAAGGATCCGCCCGTGCTGATCCTGGACGAGGCCACCAGCGCGCTCGACTCGGAGTCGGAGCAGCTGGTGCAGCGCGCGCTGGACCGCCTGACCCGCGGCCGCACGTCGTTCGTGATCGCGCACCGGCTGTCCACGGTGATCAGCGCGGACCGTATCCTGGTGCTGAAGGACGGCAAGATCGCCGAGACCGGCAGCCATGCGGAGCTGCTCGCTCGCGGGGGCTACTACGCGCTGCTCGTTCGCCAGCAGCTGCTCGGGCTGGCAGAGCCGCTCGAGCCACTCGAGCCGCCGCGCGCCGCCTGAGCCAGCGGTTGGGCTGGCAGCGCCGGGCGCTCAGCTGCCGTCGCTCACCCGCTCCAGCAGGCGCTGCGCGGCGCGAAAGCCGTGCAAGGTGCCCACGTCCACGTAAGCATGACCAAACGGCGCCGCCCAGGCACGGCCGCCACGCTCCAGGTGCGCGTTGATCAAGGTGCCCCAGTACTCGTCCTGGCGGCCCGGCTCGCACCACAGGGCGTGCAGCTGCCGGAAGCGGCGCCCCGACACCTTGAACGCGCCCCACACCCAGTTGCTGCGCGGGCTGGCCACCTTGACCTCGATCTGCCGCACGTTACCGGCCTCGTCGAAGTCCACCGCGTCGAACAGCTGCGGCTGCTCCACGGGAAAGAGCAGGAAGCTCAGCTCCTCGGCGCCCAGCCGTGACAGCCCGTCGCTGGGAAACCAGATGGTGTCCGGCAACCCCACGCACACCATCTCGCGGTCTTCGATGAAGGGCAGCGCCCGAAACAGCGCATCACACAGGCCGGCGGGGCGCTCCTGCACGACATAGCAGACCTGCGCGCCGCCCACGCTGCCGCCAAAGTACTCCAGGATGTCGCTCTTGCCCGGCGAGATCACGATGCACAGCTTGTCGACCCCCGCGCGTAACATGCGCTGAATCAAGTGCTCGCTCACTGCCAGCGGGCGCTCGGCCTCTCCCTCGCGCCGGCTGCCGACCGGCAGCAGCTCCTTCGAGAAGGCGAGCGGCTGGATGCGGCTACCCCGCCCTGCTGCCGGGATGATCCCCCACATGTTCACACCTCTTTCATGGGTGACGTGCTCATCGAGGTCGTCAAGGGCGAAGCCACGGCCGCCCCGGAGCTGCCGAGGCTGGTGAACGGAGCCGCGCGCCGCGCGGGCGTGGCCTCGAACAGCTGCACCAGCCGCCGCGCGCGGCGCTCCGCCGTGTGCTCCGCCAGCACGCGCGCCCGCGCCCGCTCCGCCTGAGCTCGCACCAGCTGGCTCGGCATGCCCAGCGCGCGCAGCACGTCCTCACGATCGCGCACCAGCTGCAGCTCCCGCCCCGGGTCGAAGAACTCTTCCAGACCCTCGAACAGGTCGCTGAGCAGCGGCGCTCCGCAGGCCGCTGCCTCGAACAGCCGCCCCGAGGGGCAGCGGCCCCAGCGCGCCAGGGTGTCGCGCGTGATGTTGAGGGTGAACGTACCCGAGCAGAAGAACGCGGGGTGCTCGGCGGGCGGCACGTGGGCGATGTGGCTCACGTTGGCGGGAAAGCGCACGGACTCGGGATATTGCGAGCCGCCCAGCACGAAGCGCTGCTCCGGCAGCTGCGCCGCGGGCGCCACGAACAGCTCCTCCAGCTTTGCCTGGCGATCGGCGGCGTACGTGCCCAGGTACGACAGCCGCGAGCGGAAGCGCTCCTCCGCCGGCACCGGGTAGTGCAAGCTCGGATCGACGAAGCCGTACAAGGTCTCGACGTGCCGCGCACCCAGCCGCTGGCGCAACAGGCTGAGCGCGTGGCCGCCGGTGAAGCTCAGCACCAGGTCGAAGTCGGCCAGCCCACGCGCGCCCAGATACGGCGGGCGCGCGCCGGCCTCGAGCGCGGTCAAGGTCACGGGAGTGTCCAGATCGTAGAAGACGCGCAGCGCCCGCTCGCTCTCCAGCAAGAGCTCCGCGGCCAGCGCGCCGTCGGGACAATACGAGGTGATGATCGCCGCATCGGCGCCGCGCAATGCGGACCGCGCCTGCGCGTGCACGCCCTGCCAGTCGGCGTAGAGCACGAGCTGCACGCCCTCCGGGTGCTCCAGGTCACGCGCGCTGCGGTAGTAGGGCGTGTCGCGCTCGAAGAACTGCACGCTGTGCCCGAGCCGCGACAAAGCCCGGCCCAGGCCACGCCACAACGTGGCATGGCCGTTTCCCCAGGACGAGCTGATGCTGAGTCCAAAGATGACGATCTTCATCGTGTGACGGCTCTCGCGCATCCTTGAGCGCAGCCACCGGATCCGTCAAGCATGAGGTCCGCTGCGTCGTGATGCGCCGCAGCTGCGCAGAGCGCTCGGGGCGAATTGACACCTGCGCGCCCAGGCAGCGCAGCCCCGGCGCTCTCGATATGGATGCACTGCTGGCTCGTGCCTTGCTAGGTCGCTCGCGCCCGAAGCGCTGTAGCCTGGCGCGTACGGACAGGAGTCGAGAGCCATGTTGTCCTTTCGTGACGGCGTGCAACAGCTGACCCGCGAGCGGCTGCTGCACGAGCTGAGCTTGCACCTCCAGCGCGCTGCATCGAGCCGGAGCGCGCTGCTGGCCGCGCTGCTGCGAGCCGGCGAGCTGGAAGCCCTGCTCGAGGATCATTGCCATCGCTCGGCGCCGCTGCTGCGCGAGCTGAGCGACGAGCTCGCACGCGCCTGGCTGGGCGGCAGCACCAGCCCGCTCCTGGAGTGGCAGCGCCGCTTGCCGGGGCTGCCGCTGCCCGACACGCTGCGCCTGGTGCGGCCCGAGGGCTATGCCTACTACGGGCTGGATCCAGCGGCGTACGCGCGCGCCAGCTGCGAGCGCTCAGCGCTGCCGGCCAAGGTGGCCGTGGTCGGCATACGCAGCATCGGCACCAGCCTGAGCGCGGTCGTGCGCGCCGCTCTGGAGCGGCGCGGCGTGCCCGGCGAGCGCATCACCGTGCGCCCGCAAGGTCACCCCTGGGACCGCAAGCTCGAGCCCAGCCCCGAGCTCGAGCGCTTCGTGCAGCGCTGGAGCGAGGCGCACTTTCTGGTGGTGGACGAGGGCCCCGGCCTGAGCGGCTCTACCTTCCTGGCCGCTGGCGAGGCGCTGGAGCGCGCGGGCATTCCCCTGGCTCGCATCGAGCTGATCACCAGCCATCCTCCCAATCCGGAGCGGCTGCTCGCGAGAGAGGGCGCCCGGCGCTGGCGCCGCTTTCACGTCACGAGCATCGCGCAGCCCGAGCTGCCCGCCGGAGCGCGGGACCTGTCCGGAGGAGCCTGGCGACAGCTCGCGTACGCGACGGAGCGCGAGTGGCCAGCGTGCGACGTCCAGCTGGAGCGCCGCAAGTACCTCGATGAGCGGGGCCAGCTGCACAGATTCGCCGGCTTGCCGCCGTACGACGAGCGCGCCCTCGAGCACGCAGAGCGGCTCGCGTCTGCGGGCTACTGCCCACCCGTGGTGCGCGGCGACCACGGCTTTGCCGTGCAGCCCTGGCTGCCCGGCGCGCGCCTGCAGCTCGGTGGCGCGCGCAGCGCCGCGCTGGAGCGGCTGCTCGAGTACCTGGCCTTTCGCGCCGAGGCCTGCGCTGCCAGCCACGCGGAGCTCGCGCCACTGCAGGAGATGCTGCGCGTGAACGTGCAGGAGGCGCTGGGCTGGGAGCTGCCTTCGAGCGTGCGGCTCGAGCTGCAGCACCCGGTCTACGCGGATGGGCGGCTCGCGGCCGAGGAGTGGATCCAGCTGCCCGATGGACCCTTGATGAAGGTGGACGCCATCGATCACGGCGACGATCACCAGTTCCCGGGGCCGTGCGACAGCACGTGGGATCTGGCCGGGGCCGCCATCGAGTGGCGGCTGACCGCCGCCGAGCTGGTCGAGCTGTGCGCGCGCTACCAGCGGCGTACGGGCGATGACGTGAGCTCACGCCTCGCGCCCTACCTGCTGGCGTACGGCGCGTTTCGCGTGGCGCAGTGTCACAACGCTGCTCTGTCCGCCTCGCCCGAGGAGCGAGTGCGCCTGGAGCAACGGCAGCACGGCTATCTGGCAGCCCTGCGCGGCTGCGCGGCGCGACTGGGCTGGCAGGAGTCATCATGCGCCTCGGCGATTTCCTGCTAGGCAAGCCGATTCGCTCCGACGCCGATATCTCCTACTGGCAGACCATCGGCGCGTACCGCGACGGCGGCGGAGCGTACACCGTCTCGCGACAGAACCTGGGCACGCTGCCGGGGCTGCTCGCCGCAGCTGCTCTGCTGCTCGACT
>JAICQL010000313.1 GCA_025937895.1 Polyangiaceae bacterium
GTCTCGAGTCCCGGCAGCTCGCCGAGCGCGGTTTCCCTGTCGCCGCCGGAGCGCGCGCTCACCGGCTCGGTGAAGGCCGCTGCCGCGCTGCAGCCCGCCGCCGCAGGGCAGCCCGTCCCCCCCCCAGCCGGGCCTGGGGCGCCAGCTGGGCCTGTGGAGCTCGCTGGGCGTGCTGGCCGTGGCGGTGCTCGGCGTGTGCGCCAACCTGCTCATCGCCCGGCACTACACGCGCTGGGACGTCACGCGCGCTCAGCTCTACACGCTCTCGCCCGCCAGCCTGGAGACGCTCGGGGGGCTGTCGGAGGAGGTGCAGATCCTGGTCTTCCTGGCGCAGGCAGATCCTGAGCTGGCCAGCGTGAAGCGCCTGCTCGAGCAATACGAGGCAGCCTCGCCCCTGGTGCGGGTTCGCTACATCGATCCGGATCGCGACCCGGGCGAGTTTCTGGCGCTGCAGAACCGCTATCGGCTGCTGCAGGGCCGCACCGAGCAAGGCCAGCTGGTGAGTGACGCAGCGCTGGTGGTGACCCAGGGTGAAGACCGCTGGGTGATCAGCGGCGAGAACATCCTGAGCTACGACGAGCTGCGCGGCACGGTGCAGCCCCGTCTGGAGCAGGCGGTGACCGAGGGCCTGCGCCAGGTGTTGCACCCGCAGTCGGCGGAGGTCTGCTTCAGCAGCGGCCAGCAAGAGGCCTCGATGGACGACGGCGGCCCCACCGGTCTGGGTGCGCTGCGCTACACGCTGGAGAAGAACAACTACGGCACGCGCGAGGTGGACCTGACGCAGGCCGAGGCCGAGCAGGCCCTGGCTCCCTGCGACCTGATCGTGCTGGCGGCGCCCGCGGACACCTACAGCGACCCTGCGGTGGCGCGCCTGCTGAGCGCGGCGCGCCGGGGCAAGAGCTTCCTGGTCAGCCTGGGGCCGACCCTGGGCGAGGACAATCGCACCACCCGCAGCGGGCTGGAGCCGCTGCTGGAGCTGTTCGGCGTGCGGCCGCGCGCGCAGCTGATCTTCGAGCGCGATCCCGATCGCGCGCTACCGGGGGCGGGCGAGGTGTTCTTCGCGCTGCCCAGAGCCCACGCCGTGACCCGCGGTCTCCTGAAGGACGGCGAAGCGCGCTTCCGCGTGCTGTTGCAGCTGGCGCAGGGCTTCGAGCTGCAGGATCAGGCGGTGGCGCTGCTGCAGACCAGCGACCGTGCCTTCTCCGTGCGCGACGCCAGCATCCTGGCCACGCCCAAGGCCGAGATCGATGGTGTGCCCCACGACGCGGAGGGCCCGTTCGTGGTCGGCGCGGCTGCGGAGCTGGCGCGCGGCGGCAAGGCGGAGGAGCGCCCGGCGCGGCTGGTCGTGATCGGTAGCTCCGCCACGTTGCTCGGCAACACCTGGCAAGAGGCTCCGCTCAGCGGGACTCGGCGCTTCGTGGAGAGCGCCGTGTCGTGGGCTGCGGCCCGGCCCACCCTGGTGAGCTTGCAGGAGAAGCCCGAGCGCCAGGTGGAGCTGCGCCTCACCGAGGGCGCCATGTCCGAGATCGCGCGCTACGTGCTCATCTACATGCCGGTCACCGCTCTGGCCTGCGCTGCGCTGGTGCTGCTGCGCCGGCGCTCGGGGCGGGCGGCGGCGGGCAGCTCGGAGGCGGGCTCATGAGCGTGGTGGCGCGGGCTCGCTGGACCAACCTGGCGCTGGTGTTGCTGGCCGCCGGCGCGGTGCTGCTGGTGGTGTGGTCTGGGCGCACGGCAACGCGAGCCAGCGAGGTGCGGCGTGGCCACCTGCTGCCCGTGTTTCACCAGGACGAGGTGCGGCGCATCGAGCTGCGGCGTGGCAACGCGCGCAGCGTCATCGTGCGTCGCTCTGCCACGGGCAGCGGCGGCGCCCCGAGCGCGCCCAGCGCGGAAGTGGATCCGCTGGCCTCCGACTGGCTGCTGGCCGAGCCGGTGGAGACGGACGCCGACCCCGTGCCGGTGGAGAAGCTGCTGGGCAGCCTGCGCTACGCGACCTGGGAGCGAGAGGTGCCTGCGCCGCCTGCCGAGGCGGCCAGCCCCGAGGCGCTGCTCAGCGAGCAGGTGCTCGAGGTGGTGATGGGTGACCTCACGTTCGAGCTCCGGCTGGGGCCGCCCAGCGCTTCGCCGCCCGGCTCGCGCTACGTGGAGGTGAGCGGCAACGGCGAGAAGCACACGTACGTGGTCAAGAAGTCGGTGCTGGACGAGCTGTTCGTCGATGGAGCGAGCTTCCGTGGCCGGCAGATTGCACCGTATCGCAAGGGGTCCACGGCGCGCCTGGTGCTGTCCAGCGCGGCGGGCGTACGGCGCCTGCGGCGGGTGGGCGACGACTTCCACTTCGATGGCATGCAGGATGAGCAGCGCGCCCGGCGCGCCGAGGTGGACCGCATCTTCCTGGCGCTGGCGCGAGCCTCGGCCGATCCGCTGCTGGATCCGGCCGCGGCGCAGGCGGCGCTCAGCGCCGAGGCCAGCGTGCGCGTCTCGCTCACGCCCACGGCGACGGAAAAGCCAGAGGCCAGCCTGGAGTTTGGCGGCACCTGCCCGGGCGAGCCGGACCGGGCCATCGCCGTGCGCATCTTGCCGGAGCCGCTGGCGGGCTGCGTGGAGCGCACGGTGCTGCACGCGCTGCGCGAGCCCGCCAGCTCCCTGATCGACAACGGGCTGTTTGCGCTGCGCGCCGACGAGGTGGACGCGGTGCAGATCGTGGAGGGCCAGCAGGTGCTGGATTTCGCGCGCGGGGGCGACGGCTTCGTGCTGCGCCAGCCGCGCTCCGCTCCGCTGGATGCCGAGGCCGCGAAGGATCGCCTGAGCCGCCTGGTGGGCATCACGGGCACGCTGCTGGCGGCGCGCGACGAGCCCGCCAAGGCCGCCGAGATGAACGCCGTGATCGTCACCCTGGAGTCCTCCGCGCGCCCCGGCGCGGAGCGCACGCGGGAGACGGTGCGGGTGGGGCCACCGCGCGCCGACGGCTCACGCCTGGTGTATCGCGAAGCGGACGGAGCGGTGCTGATCGTGCCGCGGGAGGAGAGCTTTGCCCTGCGCGCCGACGCCACCCTGCTCAAGGAGCACCGCATCTTCGACTACCCGCTGTCGGCGGTCCGCGGCATCGAGATCCGGCGCGGCACTTCCAAGACGGTCATCGAGCGCACCCCGCAGGGCGCGCTGAAGCTGATCGAGCCCAAGGGCTACGAGGTGGACGGCGGGCTCGCCATCGAGCTCATCGATCAGCTGCGCACCTTGCGCGCGCTGCGCTGGGTGAGCGACTCGACCACGGCGGGCTTCGGCCTGGAGAAGCCGCGGGTGAGCGTGCGGCTGCAGGTGGAGGTGGAGGAGCGCGCCATCGAGCGCACCCTGCTGCTCGGACGAGCGGCGCCGGGCGGCTACTACGCCAGCGCCGATCGCGATCCGGGGGTATTCGTGGCGCCGCGCGCGCTGGACCGCGTGCTCGGCACCCTGCCGCTGGATCGTTCGATCTTCTCGGCGGAGCGCAGCTCGATCGTGGAGATCGCCATGAGCCACGCGCAGCGTGGCAAGATCTTGCTCAAGCGGGTGGCGGGGGAGCTCACGGTGCAGAAGGGCACCACCAGCTCGTTTGACCCGGAGCGCATCGATGAGCTGCTGGATGCGCTGGAGACACTGCGCCCCGAGGCGGCGGTGCACACCGGCCCGGCGCCGGCAGGGGAGGGGTTGCGCAAGCCGCTCTTGACGGTGTCGGTGCGCCGCCAGTCGCCGGAGAGCGTGGGCATGCCCCCGGTGCGCTTCAGCATCGGCAGCCGCGATGTGTTTCAGGAGGCCAGCATCTACTACGCGCGCCACGCCTCCGTGAACGCCACGTACGCGCTGCCGCGCGCGCAAGTACAGCGATTGCTGGAGCTATTTTGAGCGCACCCGGCGGGCGCCAGGGGCCTTGGCCCATGCTGCGCGCTGGGCTACTCTGGCTCCATGTCTCACTCGGCTGCGGTCCGCTACCTGCGTGATTACGTGGCTATCCCATCGGTCAATCCGATGGGGCGCACGGATATCGAGCCAGCCTGGCTCGGGGAAGAGCGCTACGCGCTGTGCGTGCAGCAGCAGCTGCAGAAGCTGAGGGTGGACAGCGTCATCGTCGGGCAGGGCCAGCGCCGCAGCGTGGTGGCGGAGGTGCGCTGCGCGCAGCCGAGCGACACCTTGCTGGTCGCCTCGCACCTGGACACGGTGCCGGTCGACCACATGACCATCGCACCGTTTGAGCCCAGCATCCGTGATGGTCGTCTGTTCGGGCGCGGCAGCTGCGACACCAAGGGCGGGATGGCGGCGTTGATGGCAGCGCTGGAGCGGGTGCTGGCTCGCGGCAGCCTGGCGCGCAACCTGGTGCTGGTGGGCGAGGCGGACGAGGAGAGCAGCGGCAGCGTGGGGGTGGCCGACGTGCTGGCGCACCTCGGTAGTCGCCGCGTCGACTGGGCCATCGCCACCGAGCCCACCGGGCTGCAGCTGGTCAACGCACACAAGGGCACGGCGGTCGTGCGGGTCGAGGCCCGCGGCCATGCCTGTCACAGCTCGGCGCCCAGTCGCGGTCGCAACGCCATCGTGCTGCTGGCGCGCGCGGTGCAAACGCTGGAGGCGCTGAGCGCGGAGCTCGGCACCCGGCCGCACCCTGGCCTTGGCCCGGCCACACTCTCGATCGGGCTGGTGGGCGGCGGGCAAGCGCCGAACATCGTGCCCGATCGCGCCTGGCTGGCGATGGATCGGCGTACCCTGCCGGGGGAGACGGGCGAGCAGCTGGGCCTGGAGGTGGAGCAAGCGCTGCGCGCCGCAGGGCTGGATGACGTCTCGGTCGCGGACGTGCGCATCGGCAAGGAGCCGCTGTATACCGACCCGGCGCTGCCGGCCGTACAACATTGCCTGCGGGCGCTGGCGCGGGCAGGGGAGAACGCCGAGCCACGCACCGTGGCGTTCGGCACGGACGCCGGGCAGTTTGCGCTGGCCGGCATCCCCTCGGTGGTGCTCGGCCCGGGCTCGATCGATCAGGCGCACACCGAGGCAGAGTACATCGAGGTCGAGCAGCTCGAGCGCATGGTGGCGGTGTTCGAGCAGCTCCTGGAAGGCGCGTGACGGCGTCTTGGCTCGGCTAGCACCTCGGTTGCTGAAAGCCCGCTGGCTGCAGCGCGTGAGCGCCGCGCTGCTGACCGCCGCGCTGGTGAGCAGCGCCGAGCTCCGCCCCGCGCGGGCGTGGACGCAGAGCGGCCACATGTCGATCGCGTCGTTTGCGTACGACGCGCTGCCCGAGCAGACCCGCGCGCGGCTCGTCGCCTTGCTGCGCAAACATCCGCGCTTCGAGCAGGACTTCGCGCCGCATCTGCCCACCGCCAGCACGCCAGCAGAGCAGGCGCGCTGGATCTTCGCCTGGGCAGCGGTGTGGCCCGACCTCGCGCGCGGCCAGCCAGCTTTCGAGCGCGGCCACTGGCACTACATCAACCTGCCGCTCACCCTGCAGCAACACGGGCTGGTGAGCTGCGCCGAGGCGCGCCGCAACCTGCCAGAATCGCAGCGGCGCGTGGCCGCCGAGCAAGCCCGTCGCGCGGCGCGAAAAGCAGAGCCCGCCGCGCCCGCGGGCGCAGCGCCGGCCAGCGCTGCGTCAGAGCCGGCCAGCGCCGCGCCGGCCAGGGCTGCGCCGGAGCCGGCGGGCGCAGCCGCCGAGCGGGCGCTCACGCCCTCCGACATCAACGACATCCGGGCCGCATTTCAGTGGGCCCAGCGCACCCTCGGCGACCTTCAGCGCAGCGAGCCCGAGCGGGCGCTGGCGCTGTCATGGCTGCTACACCTCGTCGGCGACGCACACCAGCCCCTGCACACCGTGGCACTGTTCAGCCCCCGTCGCTTCGAGCTGGGCGACCGCGGCGGCAACGAGATCGTCGCGGGCGGCGCCAGATCCCTCCATCACCTGTGGGACGCGCTGCTCGGCGCCGATGATTCGCTGCCCGCCATCCGCGCGCAGGCCGTGCGCTGGCGCAGCACACCCGAGCAGCGCCACCTGGCGCAGGCCGCGCGCCGCAGCCTCGACCTCGACGGCTGGCTCGACGAAGGCTGCGCGCTCGCTCGCGAGCGCGTGTATTCCCCCACCGTGCTGGCAGCCGCACGCACCGCCGAGTCAGGCCCGCTCGACAGCAAGCCCGAGGCCACGCTCGAGCCCGGGTATCTCACCAGAGCGCGGCAAGCCGCCGAGCGCCGCGCCATCCAGGCCGGAGCGCGCCTCGCGGCGCTGCTCCGGTAGGACGGGAGCAAGCGCTTGGCAGCAGTGCACCCCCCCACCCACGCTCTCGTTGCCCTGGCCCAGGCTCTACCCCGAGCCCTGCCACTGCCCGCGCTTCAGTTCAGCAGCGATGGCTTGCGGCTGCCGTACACCGCGTCCCAGTTCTTGCGATAGGTGTCGGTGGCGACCTGCGCGGGGCCGGAGCTGACGGCGCGCGAGCGCTCGCTGCGGCGGCTGCTGTCGCGCGCCGCGGCGTCAACCTCCACTTCGACGTCGCAGACGAGCGGAGCTTGCGGGCGGGGGCGCAGGCGCACCACCTCACCGTGGATGGGCTTGCCGGCCTCCAGCTTGCGCACGGTGCCGGTCTCCAGGCGATCGCCGCGCTTGCGGATCACCTCCACGCCCTGCCCATCATCGGTCAGGCCGCAGACCAGCGCGACGTCCTCGCCCTGTGTCTGCGGGGCGCGCTCGCTGCCACTCGTGGCGCCCTCGGACGTGCTCCGGGAGCGCGAGAGCCGGCCGTCATCCGTGGATTTGCCTGACACGCCCCCACTACTTAGCACAGCAGGGGCGGTCGGGCTTCCCCCTACTGGCTAGGGGCGGGGGCGGGTTGTAGCCGCGAGGGGCAGCGCGCCGCGGCGCCTCCAGCTGCGCGGTGTGCCGGAAGGCCAGCCCCGCAGCGGGCACATTCTGGAGTGGGACAGTGTTGCGCGGGGGCGAGCCCCTCACAAGCCCAGCGCCTTGCGATGCACCCATCCGGTCTGGCCTTTGCGCCCATATTTGATCCGGTACCAGTCGCCTTGACGGCCGGTGACGCTGACCCTGGTGCCGTAGGCGATGCGCTCCACCGTTTCAGCCTGGCTCGTCGGTCCCTTGCGTACCACTGCAGCCTTCCAGCCGATGGTCGCCTGTCCGCTCATCACCACCAGCTCGTCGCCGTTGCTCTCGCGGGGGCGCGCGCGTTCGCTCGCGGCGGGCGCCACCTTGGCGGCTGCGCGCACGCCTTGATCGCGCGCCAGCGGCGAGCGCTGCGCGGGTGGGGGAGGAGCGCTGGGCTTGCTCTCCGACTCGACGTCGAGCGGTGGCGGCTCGCGCTCCTCCGACTTGCTGGGAGTGCTGCCCGGAGGGCGCTGCACGAACTGAAAGTCGGCGAGCACGGGCCA
>JAICQL010000164.1 GCA_025937895.1 Polyangiaceae bacterium
AGGGCGACGTGATGGCGGGTGACGCCACGCTGTTTGCGCGCCAGGACGCGGTGGAGGCGGCCTGGTCCGTGGTGGCGCCCGCCCTGGAGCCTCCGCGGGACCTACACGAATACGAGCCCGGCTCCTGGGGCCCTGCGGAGACCGAGCGCCTGGGCGGGCAGTGGTGACCCGGACAGTTGTGACGCGGCAGTGGTGACCCGGGCAGTGGTGACCCGGCGCGGCATCGGCCTTCCCTCAGGTCCACGCCTACCCTGCCGGGCCTGAGCCCGTGCGCCTTAATCCGGGCGCGCGTGCGGTCGTGTAGGTTGCGCACGACTGATGATCTCTGCGCGCTCCTTCTTCCGCTCGGGCGCGATCAGGGCCGGCGCAGCGCTGGCCCTGGCGGCGTTGCCCGCGCGGGCTGTCGCGCTCGACGGCCCCGAGTGCTCTCACACCATCACCCGCCAGAACCTGGCAGCGTGCGTTCTGGCTGCACATCCAGACCTGCTCGTGGAGCGCAGTGAGCTGCCCGTGCTGCGGGCGCGGCGCAGCTCGGCGAGCACCCTGTTGCCCTCCAACCCGGTGCTGGCCGTGACCGGCAGCCAGCGGCGCGCGAGCGGCCCTGGCGGGCGCAGCGCGCTCGAGTGGTCGGCCTCGCTCTCGCAGGAGCTGGAGCTGGCCGGCGGCCGCGGCCGGCGCATCGCGGCGGCGGAGGCCGAGCTCGAGGCGGGCCGCGAGCAGGTGCGCGCCAGCGAGCGCGCCTCCGTCGCCGCGGGCTGGGCCGCGTTCTTCCGGCTGCTCGCCGCGCGCGCCGAGCTGGAGCTGAGCGAGCGGCTGCTGAGCGCATCGGAGCGCATCAGCCGCGTGGCACGCGCCAAGGCAGAGAAGGCGCCGGCAGCTGCAGCGGACGCCGACGTGGTCAACGCCTTCACGCTGCAGGCGCTGCGCGCCAAGCTGCAGGCAGAGCAGGCGCTGGCCGACGCAGGCGCAGAGCTCGGTTATCTGCTCGGTCGTGACCCGAGCGCGGCCGCGCCGGCCGTATCGGGAGCGCTCGAGCCGCTGCCCGTGACCGAGCCGAGCACGCTCAACCCGAAGGCGCTCGCTGCCGCTCCAGAGCTGCGCGCGCTGGCTGCCGAGCACAGTGCCGCAAGCGAGCGCGCCGCTGCGCTGCGGCGGGAGCGCGTCCCCAACCCCACCGTTTCGCTGTTTGCGAGACGTGACGACTTCGACGAACGCGTGCTGGGCGTGGGGCTCACGCTGCCCATTCCGCTGCCAGCCCCGGTAGGCCAGACCCACGCCGGTCAGATCGCCGAGCTGGAAGCGCACGCGCGCCGCATCGAGCAGCAGCAGCGGCAGGCCAAGGCGCGAACGCAGCTGGCCCTGGCCCATGCGGCCGCGGCGCTACGCAGCCACCGGCAGTTCGTCGAGGCGCTGCCGCCCGCCGCGCAGGAGCGCGCGGAGCAGAGCCTGCGCAACCTGGGCAGCGAGCTGGAGGCGGGGCACCTGACGGTGCGCGAGGCGCTGAGCGCGCAGCAGGCCTTGATCGAGCTGCTGCGCACGCACCTCGACGAGCGCAGAGCCCTGTGCCTGGCCTCGATCGAGCTGGCGCTGGCGCAGGGTACGCTGCTCGCTCGGGCCGGCCCGTAGCTGCTCTTCAGAGCCGCTGCCAGAGCGCCTGATCGTCGTAGCTCTCGAGCGCGATCTCGCCCTCTGCCACGCGCACCGCTGGGCCCGTCTGGACCACGTGGTAGCTCGCGTCGATCTCCACCTGCAGCTGCCCGCCGGGCATGTGCATCGTCACCTCCGCATCACACAGGCCCAGGCGGCGCGCCGCGCACGCGGCGGCCGAAGCGGAGCTGCCGGAGGCCAGGGTGTAGCCCGCGCCGCGCTCCCAGATCTGGATCTCCAGGTTGCGCCGGTCGCGAGCGCGGAGCAGCTGCACATTGGTGCGGTTGGCGAAGCGTGGATCGTTCTCCACGATCGGCCCGAGCGCTCGCGCCTCCTGCTCTGTCACGGGTACGCCAACGATCACGCAGTGCGGGTTGCCCACGCTGACGCCACAGCAGCTGAGCTGGCGCCCGCCAAAGTCCATGAGCTCGGCCACCACCTCACGGCGCGGCCCGGCGATACCCACCACCTGGCTGTCGAAGCTGGCCTGCCCCATGCTCATCCGGATCAGCCGCGCATCGGGCAAGACGCGCGCCTCGGCCAGGCCGCCTTTGGTCTCGATCACGAAGCCGCGCTCTGCCACGCGCCCCGTGTCCCACAGGTAACGCGCGAAGATGCGCAGGCCATTGCCGCTCTTCTCGGCCTCACTGCCGTCGGGATTGATGATGCGCAGGGCGAAGTCCGCGCGCTCGCTGGGCAGCGGTCCGATCAGCAGGCCATCGCTGCCCACGCCCAGATTGCGATGGCAGAGGCGCGGCGCCAAGCTGGCCAGCTGCGAGAACGCGAGCGAGCCGTCGTCCACGACCAGATAGTCATTTCCCAAGCCGTGATACTTTGCGAACTTCACCGTGCGCGGCAGCCTACACGACGCGCGCAGTCAGGACCATGGCGCGCGCCCGTTTTGGTGTAGGCTGGGCGGCATGTACGCGCCTCTCGCTCCGCTTCGCCGTCTGCGCTCGCTGGCTGTTCTGCTCGCCCTGCTGTATGGCTGTACGCGCCCGGCTCCGGGTGGCGCTCCGGTAGAGCCGACCAGCGCCGGCAGTGCGGGGGCAGCGGCAAGCGCCGCGTCTGTCAGCCCAGCCACGTCGCCGAGCGCGCCGCCAAGCTCGGAGCCAGCGGCTCCGGCTGCCGCTCAGCCTGGCTCCGAGCTGGCCATGGCCGTGGGCACCCAGGGGGCCGTCAGCAGCGCCGAGAGCGCCGCCAGCGACGTGGGTGTGGCCATCATGAAGAAGGGCGGCAACGCCGTGGACGCGGCGGTGGCCGTCGGCTTCGCACTGAGCGTGACACACCCCACCGCGGGCAACATCGGCGGCGGCGGCTTCATGGTCGTGCGCCTGCCAGACGGCACCAGCACCGCCATCGACTATCGCGAGATGGCGCCGCAGGCGGCCACCCGCGACATGTACGTGGACGCCAGCGGTCAGGTGACGAAGGAGGGCCGCATCGGACCGAAGGCGGCTGGCATTCCCGGCGTGGTTGCTGGCTTTGCCATGGCCCACGCCAAATACGGCAAGCTGCCCTGGGCAGAGGTGCTGGCGCCGGCGATAGCGCTGGCGCGCGATGGTGCGGTGCTCGATAGCTTTCATGCGCAGGACATGGGCCGCGCGCTCACCCGGGTGGGGGAATACGTCAAAGATCCGAACAGCAGCGACCCGGAGCTGCAGGCCGCGCTGAAGAGCACGCTGGCGTATTTCAGCAAGCCCGACGGCAGCCCGTATGCCGAGGGTGAGCTCTGGAAGCAGCCGGACCTGGCGCAGACCCTGGAGGCCGTGGCCAAGGGCGGCGCGGACGCATTTTACAAGGGCAAGCTCGGCCCCGACATGGCCAAGAAGGTGAAGGCCATGGGTGGCATCTGGGCCCCGAAGGATCTGGCGGGCTACCGCGCCATCGTGCGCGAGCCCATCCGTTTCTCGTATCACGGCCACGACATCATCACCATGCCACCCCCGTCGGCGGGTGGCGTCGTGTTGCGGCAGATCCTGGCCGCCGCCGAGTACCTGGAGATGAGCAAGCTGCCCTGGGACTCGACCCAGCGCATCCATCTGTACGTGGAGGCGCTGCGCCGCACCTACGCGGATCGCAATGAGCTGATCGGCGATCCCGATTTCATCAAGGTGCCGATGGCGGAGCTGCTGGATACCAGCTACGTGGGCAAGCGCATGGCCGGCATCGATCCGAAGAAGGCCACGCCCTCGAGCGAGATCAAGGCAGGCCTGCAGCTGCGCGAGTCGCAGCACACCACACATTACTCCGTCATCGATGGCTCCGGCATGGCGGTGGCCAACACCTATACGCTCAACGCGGGCTTTGGCGCCAAGGTGGTCATCCCGGGCACCGGCGTGTTGCTCAACAACGAGATGGATGATTTCACCTCGAAGGTCGGCTCACCCAACATGTTCGGGCTGGTACAGGGCCCGCAGAACGCCATCGCCCCCGGCAAGCGCATGCTCAGCAGCATGACCCCCACAATCCTGGTGAAGGACGGCAAGCTACGCGCGGTCCTCGGCTCGCCGGGGGGGCCGACGATCACCACCACCGTCGCGCAGCTGGTGATGCAGCTGATCGATCACGGCCGCACCCTGCAGCAGGCCGTGGAGGCAACGCGCGTCCACCATCAGTGGCTGCCCGATCAGATCCTGGCGGAGGGCACGCTGTCGCCGACGATCTCGTCGGAGCTGCAGGCGCTCGGTCACAAGGTGGTCACCTGGGACGGCATCGGACACGCCAACTGTATCGAGGTCGACCCCAAGACCTCCCGCTTGATCGCCGTGGCGGACGTTAAGCGCGACGGCGGCAAGGCCAGCGCATACTGAGCCCTGTATGCCCGCCCGCGTCCCCGTCGGTATCGTCGGTGCAGGCCCCGCCGGGCTGCTGCTTGCGCAGCTGCTGGCCCGGCGCGGCATCGCCTCGGTCGTGCTGGAGCGCTCCAGCCGTGAGCACGTGGAGAGCCGCGTCCGCGCCGGCGTGCTGGAGCAGCCGACGGTGGACACGCTGACCGCTGCGGGCGTCGGGCAGCGACTGGCCCGCGAGGGCATCGTCCATCACGGCATCGAGCTGCGCTTCGGCGAGGCGGCGTTTCGCGTGGACTTCGCCTCGCTGGTGCCGGGGCGCAACATCACCGTGTACGGCCAGCGGGAGGTCGTGCGCGATCTGATCGCGGCTCGCCTGGCGGATCCCGCCGCTCCTACCGGGCACCTGCGCTTCGAGGTCAGCGACGTGGAGCTCAGCGGGCTCGAGAGCGATCAGCTCGTGCTGGGCTTCACCCAGCACGGGCAGCGCGAGCAGCTCGCCTGCGACTGGGTGGTGGGCTGTGATGGCTATCACGGCGTCTCGCGCGGCTGGTTTCCGCGGGCTGAGGTGCGCCAATTCGAGCACGTCTTTCCGTTCGCCTGGCTGGGCGTGCTCGCGGCCGTTGCGCCCTCCAGTCAGGAGCTGATCTACTCCCGCCACGAGCGCGGGTTTGCGCTGCACAGCATGCGCTCGCCCGAGCTATCTCGCTTCTACCTGCAGGTGCCCCCGGGGGAGGACGCGGATCAGTGGAGCGACGAGCGGATCTGGAGCGAGCTCTGCACCCGACTGGAGACAGTGCCCGGCTGGCGCCTCCGCACGGGCCCCATCCTGGAGAAAGGAGTGGCGGCCATGCGCTGCTTCGTACATGAGCCGATGCGCCACCGCCGCCTGTGTCTCGCGGGAGACGCGGCTCACATCGTGCCCGCCACCGGGGCCAAGGGCCTCAACCTGGCGGTGGCAGACGTGCGGCTCCTCAGCGCGGCGCTCGCTGGCTGGTTCGAGACGGGCAGCGAGACCGGCATCGAGGCGTACTCTGCCGCCTGCCTGCGGAGAGTCTGGCGGGTGCAGGATTTCTCCTGCTGGATGACTCGGCTGCTGCACGTGTCGCCGGCAGCGGATGCGTTCGAGCGGCGAGCGCAGCTGGCGGCGCTGGATGCAGTGTCGCAGTCCCGCGCTTCCGCCACCGTGCTCGCGGAGAACTACGTGGGGCTCGATGCGAGCGGAGCCCTGGCATGAGCGCCGAGCTCCCGGAGCTCGATCAGGCCGTGCTCGCCGGCTACGGCTGCAACGAGGATGGCGCTCATCTGGTGCTCGATGAGCTGGGCGCCGCGCGCTGGCAACGGCGGCGCTGCGCCGTGCTGGGCGCGCAGCTCACCTTGCAGCAGCTGGCCCCGCTGGCCCGCGCCGCTACCGCGCGGACCGACGCATCTCCCGAGCTCGATCGCTGGTGCAGCGGGCGCTTCGATCTGAGCAGCGGCAGGGGCGAGCCGTGTCCCGAGCAGGCGCAGCTGCGCGACGACGGCTTCGAGCAGTGCCTGGCCTGCCGCCGCGCCACTGGCTTCAACCCCGCCTTCTATTTCGCGGCCGAGGTCTCGCCCCAGCAGCAGGCCCGCAACCTGGAGCCGCACCTGGTATACCTGGCGAACTTCGGAGCGGGCACCGTCAAGGTGGGCATGACCCACGCGCGCCGCGGCATCCAGCGCTTGCTGGAGCAGGGCGCGCGCATGGGGCTGCTGCTGGCGCGCTTCCCCGATGCCTACCAGGCGCGCGCGCTCGAAGAGCGCATCGCCCGTGAGCTGGGCGTGCTGGAGACGGTGCGTTCGGCGCGCAAGCGCCACCTGCTGGGAGCGCCGTTCACACCGGCGGCGGCGCGAGCAGAGCTGGTGGCCGTGGCCGAGCAGGTGCGCAGCGCAGCTCCGAGCATCGCGCTGCTGCTGGAGCTGGTGGAGCTGGATCGCTACTACGGCGGCAGCGCGCTCTTCGCAAACCCTCTCACCGATCTGAGCGAGACGGCACCACTCTCGATCTCCGGTCGCTGCGTGGGCATGATCGGTGACGTGTTGATCACCTCGCAGGGCGGGCAGCACTTCATGCTGTCGGTTGGCGAGCTGCTCTGCCGGCGGGTGCGCCTGTCGCGCCGCGAGCAGCCCAACCGTGTCCTGGGCCAGATGCGCTTGCCGTTCTGAGGCGAGCGCCGCGGCCGCTCAACGCAAGATGACGGGCGGTGGCGCCACCGGCGCCACGTTGTCCGGCACGATGCAGGCCGAGATGTCGAACAGCATGAAGGCCAGCACTGCCTCCTGCGGCGTGAAGTCCGAGGTCACGCAGCCGTTCGGGAAGTCGTATTTGGTGCTGGCGTCGGAGATATCATCGCCCTGCCGCCCCTCGGACACGTGAATGTCGCTGAGCACGACCCGCCCGCACTGCTCCGCGTCCGACACGCCCAGCGGCGTGTTGGCGGAGATGTATTGCACGGACTCGGGCTCGGTCGTGGAGATCCAGCGCTGCGCGTACTCAGGGTTCTCGACCAGGAAGCTGTGCTGCGCGCCCGCGATCGCCACCTGGCCCTGCTGCTCCGAGGCCCCGGCGCTCATCAGCCACTGCGCGAGCGCGAGGCCCTTGGGGAAGGAGGTGTCCACCTGCCCGGCGACGTCACCCAGATCGGCCTGATTCTCGAACTCCGCGAGCTCCGGGAAAGCCCCCGGGCCCTGCTGAAACCAGACGTTCTGGTAGTGCGAGCCAAACACGCGTCCACCAGCGTTGAGGTAGTCGTACATCGCCT
Source organism: Polyangiaceae bacterium (assembly GCA_025937895.1). GTDB lineage: Bacteria > Myxococcota_A > Polyangia > Polyangiales > Polyangiaceae > SZUA-265. Next base: position 7,220 of record JAICQL010000164.1, read on the forward strand.
CGAGCGCCTGCTCGCTCTTGTTGCCCACGTAGCCCGCGTCCGCTTCGCAGGACATCAGCACGATGTCGTAGCGGGAGAGGGACTCGAAATCACTCCATAGCTCCTCCGCGGGGGCGAACGCCGCGCGCGCGTTGCTCGTGGAGTAGCGCTGGGTGCCGCCCTTGCCCGCGAACAGCGTGATCCGCCCCGCCCCATCCTCATTGCTGAACTCCGACTCGTCCACCCCCAGCTTGCGCACCAGACACTCCAGAGCGTCTGCACGACCCGTGGCCACGGCGATGCGCGGAATGTCTCCCTCGGAGCGGCGCGACGGCAAGCGCAAGGTCTGATCGGGCACCGGGTTATCCTGACAGCCCGCGACCGCGCCGATGTTGAACTCACGACGCCAGTCTCCGACCTGGACCACGAGCGGGATGTTCTCGCCCACCGGCACGTTCTCCAGCACGAAGCGCCCGCTGGCATCGGTCAGCGCCGTGGTGATGGGCTCGCCCGTGATCTCACAGTTGCAGCTGACGCCTGGCGTGAGTGGGCTCAGCGCCGTCTCCGGCACGTAGACGGTGGCGTTGTACAGCGGCAGCTTCCCCGAAGGGATGTAGACGGTACCCGATACCCGGGTGCTGCCTCCCCCCTCACAGCTGACCACTTTGTCGACGAGCCCGCGGCGCTGCAGCGGCGCCGGGCCAGTTCCGCCGGGCATCTGCATCTCATCCCCGATCAGATCAGCCTCCAGCGCTTCGCTCGGCTGGTTCAGCACCGGTGGCGCGTCCCGCGTCGAGCCGCCCGGCACCTCGATGATCCCCTCCTGGGTGGGCCCGGGCTCGGTGCCAGCTCCGGTCCCGCTGCCGCCCGCGCTGCAGGCAGACAGCCCCAGGCCGACCGCAATCCCCCAGGCGACGCCAGTCCCCCGGGCATCACCAGTATCCCAGGCATCACGGAGTGCCCAGGCAAAAGTCGAACCGGTGGTAATCCTTCGTGATCGTGCGCGCTCGATGGCCATCAGAGAACCTGTGTCCGCGCGCGCGTGATCTGGTCACTCGCTGCGCCCGATTTTGGCGATTCCGCTGACCATTTCTTCATTCAGTCGCGACTCGCCGCGCCATGCCGGGCCGGCGCGCCCGCCGCGTCGGCGCTCGATCCGTCCGGCTCGCTGTGCAAGCGGCAACTCTACCTCCTGGACGGTATTCGCAAGCGCTGCTGCACGCTCGCGCTCAGGCGGCGGGTAGAGTCACGCGAAACAGGGAACCGCCGGTAGGATTGTCGGTCACGCCCACCTCGCCATGCATGGCGCCGACCAGGTGCTTGACGATCGCGAGGCCGAGCCCCGTGCCGCCCATCTCCCGGGAGCGCCCCGGATCGACCCTGTAGAAGCGCTCGAAGATGCGCTGCCGGTGCCGCGGCTCGATGCCCGCTCCGTCATCGCACACGTCGATGTGGATGAGGCCGGCGCTGCCGCTCTGCAGCTGCGGCGCGCGGGTCGCCCGGATCTCGACGTGCCCGTCCTCTGGCGTGTACTTGACGGCGTTGTCGATCAAGTTCGTCAGCACCTGATCCAGCGCGGAGCTGTCCGCAAGCACCGCAAGCTCCGCCGCGATGTGGGTATGTACGGTCAGGCGCTTGCGCTGCGCGAGCTCGCTCAGCGGCTCCACGGCGCGCTGTACCGCCGAGGAGACCACGGTGGGCTGAAGCTCGAGGGCGAAGTGGCCCGACTCGATGCGAGATAGGTCGAGCAGATCCGAGATCAGACGCGAGAGGCGCTGCGCGTTGCGCAGGATGGCGCTCGTGAACTCGGGGCCGCGGAGCGGGTGCGTGAGCGCGCCGTCCAGTAGCGTCTCCGCGTTGGCCTGGATCACGCTCACCGGGGTGCGTAGCTCGTGCGACACGTTGGCCACGAAATCGCGCCGCACCTTCTCCAGCCGGCGCATCTCGCTGATGTCGAGCATGACCAGGATGGTGCCACCCGTAGATTTGATGGACGCGGCTCGCGCCAGCACCGTTCGCCCGTGAGGCAAGGACAGCTCGGACTCCACCACCGCCGAGGACTGACCGTGCACCCGCTCCATCAGCTCGCCGAGTGCCGGCACGCCCACCAGCTCGAGCAACGACTGCCCGGCAGGGGGCCTCGAGAGCTCCAGCAGATCGATGGCCGCTCGATTGACATGGGTCACTTTGTCGTCGGGGTCCAGAGCCAGCAGCGCCTCGGTCACCCCGCCCAGGATGGTCTCCAGGCGGTCGCGCTCACCCGCCAGGCTGCTCAAGGTCTGATCCAGCTCGTCCACCAGCTCATTGAAGGAGCCCGCGAGCCGCCCCAGCTCGTCGTTGGAGGAGACCGGCAAGCGCTTGGCGCCGCCGTCCGCGCCGCTGGTGACCTGCCGGGCATTGCGCACCAGGCTGCGCAGTGGCCGCAGCGCCAGGTGTGATGCCAGACCGCTGCTGCCGACGGCCAGCACCATCCCCAGCAGGCCCGCCACGAATAGCACCCAGCGCAGGCGCCTCGCCGCGGCGTCCACCTCCGTCAGCCTCATCGCCGCGCGCACCACGCCCGCCACCTGCACCCCCCGGAACGGCAGCGCGATGTAGAACATGTCCGTGTGCACGCTGCTGCTGTGACGACTGGCGGTGCCCTGACCGTGCTGCAGCGCCTGATCGATCTCTGGCCGGTCACGATGGCTCTGAGCCTTCGCCAGGTCGGCAGCGTCCAGGCTCGAGTCGCCCAGCATCTTACCGCCATCGTCCACGATGGTGATGCGCAGCCCGGTGGAGCTACCCATGCGATCGGCCAGCGCGTCCGCCGCTCCCGCGTCGGCGAGCTCCGGAGCGGTCTCGAGCAGATCGCGCGCCAGCCGCGCCTGGCTCAGCAGCTCGAGCTCGATGCGGTCCATCAGCCAGCTGCGCAGCTGGCGCTCGAGGTACAGCCCGCTGAGCAGGCCAACCCCCACCACCAGGACCAGGGAGATGCCGAACAGCTTGAGCCGAACGCTGGCGTTCAAGCCTCGGTCCCTGCGGCGGACTCCCGGAAGCGATAGCCCACGCCGCGCAGCGTCTCGATGTACTCCCCCGCCCCGCCCAGCTTCTGGCGGAGGCGCTTGACGTGGGTGTCCACCGTGCGAGTGGTGACGTCGGCCTCGATACCCCAGACATCCTGGAGCAGACGCTCTCGCGTCTGCACCCGACCACGGCGCAGCAACAGCGTGGTCAGCAACCGGAACTCGAGCGCGGTGAGCACGGCCTCGCGATCATCCACCCAGGCCCGATGCCCGCCGCTGTCTAGACGCAGGCGGCCAAACGCCACCTCCTTATCGTCTGCTTCCTCGCGCTGCTGGCGCCGCAATAGCGCCTTTACGCGCAGCATCAGCTCGCGCACGCTGAAGGGCTTGACCACGTAGTCGTCAGCGCCCACCTCGAAGCCCACGACGCGATCGATCTCTTCGCCCTTTGCCGTCAGCATCAGCACCGGCACCTGTTGCGTGCGCTTGCTGGCGCGAAGCTGCCGGCACACCTCGATACCCGAGATGTCCGGCAGCATCAGATCCAGCAGCACCGCGTCCGGAACAGGCTCCTGCTCCGCCAGCTCCAGCCCTGCTCGCCCCGTCAGCGCGCTGCGGGTTTGATAGCCCTCACGCTCGAGGTTGTACTCGAGCGCTGCGATGAGATCCCTCTCATCTTCGATCATCAAGATCACACCTGACATGGCCAGTGAATACACAATGCACGTGGCGGCCAGGTGACGTCGAGCCCGCCGCCTTCACATTCGATGAAACCCGCGGCCTTCCGCAGGCTTGCGAGGCATGTGCGGAGCCGGGTGCCGGCGGCCCTGGTGAGGTTTTGGTGACGCGCGCGCGGGGCCGCAGGCTTGCGGAGGAGCGATGAACGGGGCCCGCTCCAGTGAGCCGGCGGCTGTTCCGGTCCGGGAACACCGATGACGGTGCCGCGAGCATGCGGGTGACGGAGGGATACGTCACCTGGCCCAAGGACCAGAAACAGCCAATGTCCCAGATGCAGTGCTCCGAAGGCCATGTTTTGTGGCCTCATGCGCTTTTGCGCTTGCGATGGCTGAAGCTTCGGGCACGATTCCACGTTGGTTCCATTGGACAGCGGCCAGGGCGAGTTGCTCTGTGTGCTCGTCCTCACCTTCCAAGGGTGCAAAAGCTGCATCGTGTGGAGTGCAAACTCTGCACAGGCTATCCACAAGCCAATGGGTCGGTTCGCCTGCCGAGCGCGAGTTTGCCGGTAAATTGGCGCCGGCGGTAGTCATGTAAAGGCTGGCACAGCCTGTGCTTTTACACAGCGTCCGGGGAATTGTCCGCTGGGTCACAACAGCCGGCGTCGCCGGGCACGGTAGCCATGTTCGTATCCAAGCAGGTGATTGAGAAACTCGAGGGCGAGCAGACGCGGTTGCGGCGCGACGTGAAGTACCTGCGACATGCCGCCGAGCGTGGGGACAACAAGGCCGTCCGCGTACACGCGGAAGACCTCGCGTCTCGCCTGGAGAATCACGCTTCCCTCGTGGACGCGGTGATCGAGGCGGTCAGTGAGGACGCGGTAAGCGAAGGGTTCAGTGAAAGCAAGACGAGCAAGCTGCGCTGACCCTGGGCGATTCGTTCGCTGATGTCCTTGCCGACTGGGCGTGAATGCCCCAGCAATCGGGCACGATGGACATCTATCACATCTGGTGCAACCTCAAGCCTGGCGTCTCTGACCTGGACTTCGTCCGCAACCTGAGGGCGTACCTGGATCGCCTGCAGCAGACGGGCAAGCTCGCGCGCTATCGCATCACCCGCTCCAAGCTGGGTCTGCGCTCGCTGCCGCTCGCCGAGTTCCACCTGATGCTGGAGTTCGAGAACCTGGCGCAGCTGGACAGCGCCTTCGCGGTAGCCGCTGCGCGCACGGATCCAGTGGAGCAGGTGCACCATGCCGTCAACTCATTGGTGACCGATCTCGGCTTCGCGCTGTACCGCGACTTTCCGGACCCGGTTCGGGTCGAGGGACAAGAACGCTTTTGAGCACGACAGGTACAAAGCGCTGCGAGCGGCCATACAGCTTTCGCGACATCGGCGGCTGTGAGACAGCCACAGGGCGGCGGCTGCGGACCGGCATCTCGTTTCGCAGTGCAGAGCTCCAGCGCGCCAGCGCGAGCGATCAGCTGATTGCCCGGCTGCGGCTGGAGGCTCTGTTGCCCGCGCTCAGCGAGCGCATGCGGGCGATCGCGAGCACACAGGCAGAGCACCTGGCAGAGGTGCACGAGCAAATCGCGGCACGCCACGGCTCCCTCGAGCAGTACCTGCGCCAGAGCTGCGGAGTCACCAGCCACTCCATCGAGCTGTTGCGACGGCAGTTGCTCGAGTGACGGCGCCGGCGCGGCGAGAGCGCTCTCAGCTCCACGGAAGGGCCCGGAGCGATGCGGGCAGCGTCAAACATCATAGGAGTGAGGGGGCGGGAGGGTTGCCGTCTCCCGCCCCCCTTCCTTCTGCGCTCACCTGCCAATCACTCTGTCAGAACTGATACTGAGTATCAAGAACATTTTCATTGCCGTTCCGATTTTGTACGGGAGCCAGCCGAAGCTCGATCGGTTATCGTGTGCGCGTGACGACGGCTGCTGGGCTGGCGGAAGCAAGGCAACGGCTGCGAGACCTCGGGCTGAAGGTGACGGCACCGCGCCTGGCCGTCTTGCGCGTGCTGGAGCTAGCGGAGCGGCCTCTGTCTCACGCCGAGGTGGTGGCCCGGCTGGCGCTGCAGCTGCCCCGGGGTGACGAAGCGGTCTGGGATCGCGCGACCGTGTATCGCAACCTGGTCGCGCTCGAGAGCGTGGGCCTGGTGCGGATCTCCAGCCACGCTGGCGGTATTGGCCGTTACGAGCTGGTGCGCCGCCGCGAGGGCTGCACGCATCCACATTTTGTGTGCGACGACTGCGGCATCGTCTCCTGCTTGCCCGAGGCCGAGGTCGTGACCAAGCGCAACACGCGCTGGAGCAAGTCGCTGCGCTCGGCCGAGGTGCAGTTCGTGGGGCGCTGCCCATCGTGCAGTGGCGCCTGACCACGCCGCCCGCGGGCCGGCGTGATACATCTCACTTGCAATTGCATCACTGTCGCATTCGTATGGCGCCGTGCAACCGGCCCTGGCCGCCATTTGGCTGTCCGTCTTGCTGGGCGCCCTGCTCGGCGCCTGGCAGCGCTCCGCTCCGCGGGTAACCGAGCCGATCCGCACGTTCGCGGTGGTGGCGGCCGCGCTGGTCGTCAGCCTCTCGCTCCTGCCCCACGCGCTCGAGTGTGAAGGCCTGGGCGGGCTGCTCGGCGCGGCCCTCGGCTATCTCGCCATCCCCATGCTGGAGCGGCTGGGCATGGCGCTCTTCCGGCGGCTGGATCCGCACGGGCTGCGCCTCGAGCTCGGCTACGCCGGGCTGCTCCTGCACCGCTTCGGCGACGGTGTCACCATGTCCGTCGACGGTCACGGCCACGGCGTGCTCTGGGCGCTGGGGGCGCACGAAGTGCCGATCGTGGCGCTCGTCACCTTGGCCTTCGCGCCGCGCGGCCTGGGCGTGGCGCTGGCGCGCGCCGCGGGCCTCGGTGTCAGCAGCACGATCGGCTACTTCCTGGTCAGCGCTTTGCCTGCCGAAAGCTGGCAGGCGCTCCATGGCTGGGCGGACGCGGCCGCGGCAGGTGTGCTGGTGCACATCGTGGCACACGAGGGTTTGCGCATGCATGCTCATGCGCACACGGCGGGAGCCATGCCGGAGCCGCCGCGCTCGCTGCCGCAGCGCGTGCTGGATCTGAGCGCGGGGCTGCTGGCCTGTGGCCTGATCGCCGCGCTGAGCCTCGATCATGACTCGGGCGCGCTGGAGCTGCTGCGCCACCTGCTGCAGCTGGCGCTGCAGATCAGCCCCTGGCTGTGCGCGGGCCTGCTGCTGCGTGCGGCGCTGCGCCGGCTGCAGCTCCGCTCCTCGCTACGAGTCGAGACGCGCGCGCTGGATCCAGCGACCGTGGGCACCGCCATCGCGCTGCTCGGCGGGTACTTCAGCGCGTTGCTGCTGGCGCTCGGGCTGCTGCTGGCGGCCGCGTTGCTGGGGCTCAGAGTGCCTGCACGCACTCCCGGCGCCAGCGCACCGGAGCAGCTTCAGCCCGCTGCGCGGCCCTCGTTCGCGGCGGCGCTGGCGCGCGAGGTGGTGCCGCTGGTGGGCTGGGTGCTGCTGGGCTTGCTCGGCGCCGCGTACGTGCAGGCGTATGTCGCACCGCTGCTGGGCGGTGGCTCGCTGCTGGTGCGTCTGGCCTGGACCGCGCTGATCGCAGCCCTGGCCTGGGGCAGCGGGGCCGCAGCCGTGCCGCTCGCGGCGGGGCTGGTGGCGCTGGGGCTACCCCCCGCCGCTGCGCTCGCGGGGCTGGTGCTGGGCGCAGGCGCGCCGCTGCTGCTCCGTGGAGCGTCGGACGTCCAGCTGCGCGAGCGCGACGCGCGCAGGGCGCTGTTGCTGCTGGTGGCGCTGGGCGGCGCGGCCGCCGCTCTGCCGCGGGGCTGGCTCCTGCCCTCTTTCGCGCCCAGGCCGCCGGCTGCCTCGGCCGTCCTGTCCTGGCTGGCGTTGAGCGCGCTGCTCGCCTTCGTGGTGCGGCACATCTGGCAGACTGGCGTGCGCACCTGGCTGGTCAGCGGCCTCTCGCTGCTCTGGCTTGGGCGCGACGGTCACGAGCACGCCTCCGCAAGCCACGGCTAGCGCTCAACCGCCGGGCGCGGCCGCCTGAATGGCGTGCGCCTCGGCGTCGACGATGCGGTACAGGCTGGCCACGAACTGCCCCTGCCTCTCCTCGCCCACCTCCAGCGTGCCCGTCACCAGCACCGGGGCCGCCGTGTAGTCAAAGGCTCGCTCGGGCGGCAGCCGCACCATGATCGTCTGGTTCACGTCTGGAACACCGCCGAAGCAACAGCCCCAGAGCGACTCCAGCAGGATGAACTCGCGCATGCCCTCGCTCTCACCCAGGGTCAGGATGAAGCCCGCGACCCCCGCTCTCTGACCGTTCAAGGCCCGGATCTCGGCTGGCAGCGCGCCCCCCTCCTGATACGGAAAGCCTCCGAGCTGCTTCCAGTCGAGCTTCGTGTAGCCCTCTGGCAAGCTCACCGGCAGCGCATCGGCGCCGGGTGAAGCGCCGACCGCCAGCATCAGCAGCTGCCGCGTGAGCTCGCTGGCCATGGCCGGGATGGCCTCTCTCTGGCGTGCGGACAGCTCCGAGGTCACGCTGGCCAGCTTGGCGCGATCGAACAGCTGCTGCACGATCATGCCCGCCGCGTTGGCGCGCGTCTCCGGCCGCCCGGAGCCACGGCGCTCGAGCAGCTGCAGCAGCTCCGACTGGATCTGGCCTCGCTTCTCGTCGCCCACGTCACCGCGCGCGGCGCCGGCCAGCACGCCGCTCAGGATGAGCTCGATCTCGCGCCGGTTTTGCTCGAGCTCCGCCGAGCCCCCGCCCGGTGCGGCGCGCGGCGCGGCGAACACCCGTGCGCCCCGCTCCGGGGCGCTGGCGCTCTCCGCCGGCTCACGACAGGTAAAGTAACCCAGCACCACGCAGCCCAATCCCAGCACGCTGATCTCTACCAGCGTGCTCGGGCGCAGCTTGCGGCGCCCATCTCCAGAGGCACTGCTCTTCATTCCCGTCACGACACCGGCACCAGCTGAGCCGCCACCCCGCTGCGATACGCGCGCAGCGCCGGCAACACCCCCGCGGCCGCGCCCGCCAGCACCAACACCGCCAGGGCCAGCAGCTCCTCCGGCAGCGGGCCCATCAGCCCCGGATGCACGCCAGAGCTCTGCTCGATCCAGCCCGCCGCGCCAGCCACCAGCGCGTGCGCCAGCAGCATGCCCAGAGCGCTGCCCGCTGCACTGATCAGGGCGGCTTCACCCACCAGCATGCCGAACAGTGTCCGCCGGCGCGCCCCCAGGATGCGCAGGATGGCCAGCTCCCGCTGGCGAGCCGCCAGCGTGTTGTAGATGCCGACCGACACGGAGGTGATACCGATCCACACGACCAGCCCTGCGATGACCAACAAGATGCGATCCACGTTACCCACGATGCGAAACAGCCGCCTGACCTCACCATCGACGTCAGCCACCTGCAGCTGGGTGCGCTTGCTCAGCTGCGCGAGCAGCAGCGCCTTGTGCACGCCCGGCTTCGGAAATAGTAGCACGGCCGAGATGGCCGGCTTGCCGCTTTCCGGGATCACACCACCCCGGTGATCTGCAATGCGAAAAAACGAGTCCAGGTTGATCAGGACCAGCTCGTCGACGGGCGTACCCGTGGCAGCGAGCACGCCCACGACGGTCCAGAGCAGCTGGTGCTCGTGCGCCGTGCCCCCTCCGTCCACGCCGTGGGTGGGCTCGATCTGATCGCCGAGCTGAATGCCTAGCTGGCGGGCCACGGCTGCGCCCACGACGGCCTCCAGCACGGGAGGCGGCAGCTCGCGGGCCTGCGCTGCCTCGCGGCTTGCGATCGCGGCGAGCTCACGGCGAAGCGCCGCTCGATCGACGTGCAGCGGCCGCCCTGCGCTCAGCTTGCTCGCGCCATCCCCGGCGGGCTGAGGAAAGCGCGGCGCAAAGAAGGCCTCGGTCGTTCCGACCACGCGGAAGCCACGGAAAGAATCCCCAACCGCGTATGGCACCGCCAGCTCCGTCGCGGGATGCTGCTCCAGCTCCTCGAAGACCTCGTAGGCGAGCAGCCCGGGGCTCTCGCCCATCTGAAACACGGTGCTCAGCACCAGCTCCAGCGCCGAGCCCGGTGGCCCCACCACGAGCGAGTAGCCGCGGCTCGGCCCCACGAAGCTGCGCTCCGTGGCGGAGCGCAGCAGCAAAATCGTGCTGAGCAACAGCGCCCCGAGCGCCACGTTCAGCAAGGTGAGCCCCGAGCTCAGCCGGTGCTGCAGGACGTTGCGCAGGATCAGCTGATGGACCCGCATCTGCCCTCAGCCGGCCTGGCCTGGCGCCAGCTGCGGCAGGGGCAGCACGTTCTCGAAGCGCTCGAGCAGGCGCTGATCATGGCTCGCCACGAGCAGCGTGCTCCGGCTGCACTGCTCGCGCAGCAGCTCCACCGCGGCGCGCGCGTTCTGATCATCCAGGCTGGCCGTGGGCTCGTCCGCCAGCACCAGCGCCGGCCGCTTGCAGACGGCCCGCGCGATCGCCACGCGCTGCTGCTCGCCCAGGGAGAGCTGCGCGGGGCGCGCCCCGGCCCGCTCCGCTAGACCCAGTCTGTCCAGCAGCTCCAGCGCCTGGCGCCGCGCCAGCGCCGGTTGGATGCCGGCGAAGCGCTGAGCCAGGGTCAGGTTCTCCAGCACGCTCAAGCCCTGCAGCAGGTTCAGGGTCTGAAAGACACAGCCGATGTGCCGCGCCCGGAAGCGATCACGCTCCACCTCCGAACGCTCAAAAAGCTCCTGCCCGTCCAGCAGCACCTGGCCGGAAGTCGGCACCAGCACCCCGGCAAGGATGCTGAGCAAGGTGCTCTTGCCGGAGCCGGAGCTGCCGACCACGCACAGCTGCGAGCAGGAGGCCACGTCCAGCGCTGAAATGGCGAGGGCCGCACGCCCGGCGTGCGGCCCATAGCTGTGACACAGATTGCGGAGGCGGACGTCCACGGCCGCGAAGCTTCGGTGCGCGCGCCTCCGCTCCCCGCTCACTCTCCCGGGGTCACGCCCGCGACGCGCCCGTCCGAAGCAGAGCCGCTGGGCGCCGCCTCGCTGACGATGCGCATGCCGTGGAACGAACGCCAGATGAAGAAGGACATCACCAGCGAGAAGATGATGCCCAGGGTCAAGCTGGTAGAGCGCTCCAGCTCCACCGCCAGCTCCACCGCCAGCACACCGAACAGCGTGCTGAACTTGATCACCGGGTTCATGGCCACGCTGGAGGTGTCCTTGAAGGGATCACCGACGGTGTCACCCACGACCACGGCGTCGTGCAGCGCGCTGTCCTTGTCCTTCAGCTCGACCTCCACGATCTTCTTGGCGTTGTCCCAGGCGCCACCGGCATTGGCCAGGAACAGCGCCTGAAACAAACCGAACAGGGCCAGCGAGATCAGGTAACCGATGAACAGGAAGGGATCGATGCAGGCAAACGCCAGGGTCGCGCAGAAGATCGTGAGGAAGATGTTGGTCATGCCCTTCTGGGCATAGACCGTGCAGATCTC
>JAICQL010000349.1 GCA_025937895.1 Polyangiaceae bacterium
CACCTGCACCTTGCCGCTGGACGGCAGCAAGATACCGGTCAGCAGCTTGATCATCGTCGACTTGCCGGCGCCGTTCGGGCCCAGATAGCCCACCGCTTCGCCGGCGCCGATCTGGAACGAGACCTCATCGACGGCGCGGACCTCGCTGTGCTCGCGCGTGAACAGGCTGCGCACGGCGCCGAGCAGGCCTGGGAAGCGCCGGTACTGGCGGAAGCTCTTGCAGACCAGCTCGGCTTCGATGAGGGGTGTCATGAATCGCGGCGGCGCTCTGCGACCAGCGGTGCTCGCGTGGCGTGTCTGGCCGGGGGATGCCTCACAGCGCGCCGAGTCGCAGGATCTGCACGCGTTCGCCCGCGTCGTAGCCCGCGCTGTCGGCGGGCACGAGCACCAGCGCATCGGCGTGAGCCAGGCTGAGCACGTTACCCGAGGCCTGGTTGTCGATGGGCAACACGCCCTCGGGCGACCAGCGCGCGCGGTAGAAGCCCAGCCGCCCCGGCTTCTGGCGCAGCTCGGCGAGCAGCACGGCGCTCTCGTACGGCAGCGGCGAGCGCTGGCCCTGTAGCGCACGCAGCAGGGGCAAGCCGAACAGGCTGAAGGTGAGCTGCGCGGACACGGGGTTGCCGGGCAGGCCCAGGATGCGCGTGTTGCCGCAGCGGCCATGGACCAGCGGCTTGCCCGGCTTGATCTGCACCTTCCAGAAATCCAGGCTGGCGCCCGCGGCCTCCAGCGCCGGACGCACCAGATCGTAGCGACCGACGCTGACTCCGCCGATGGTCACCAGCAGGTCGGTGTCGCGCAGCGCCTGCGCCAGGCGCTCGCGCAGGGTCGCCGCGTCGTCGGCGATGCGCGGCGGCAGCTGCACCCGTGCGCCGGCGCTCTCGGCCAGCACGGCGATGCCGAGCCCGTTGGACTCCGGGATGCTCGTCACCGGCCCGGGCTCCCCCGGAGCGCGCAGCTCATCCCCTGTGCCGACGATGGTCACCCGCGGCCGGCGCGCCACCAGCAGCTCCGGTCGGTCGAGCGCGGCGGCCAGGCTGACGTGATAGGCGCCCAGCAGCATGCCGGCCTCCAGCGCCAGCGCGCCCTCGGCCAGATCTTCTCCGCGCCGCCGCACGTGCTGACCGGCCTTCACCACCCAGCTGAACTCTACCCGCCCGTCACGCTCCAGTGCGTCCTCGGTGGCCAGCACCGCGTCGGCGCCGGCCGGCAGCGCGGCACCGGTGAAGATGCGGCAGATGCCGTTCGGCTCGAGCCGCGCGAGCGGCGCGCCGGCGCGGCTCTCACCCCGCAGCGGCAGCGACCACGGCCCGTCGCCGGTCACGCTGGCCGCGCTCAGGGCGTAGCCATCCATCGCGCTGTAGTCGAAGCGCGGCAGCGGCGTGCTCGCACGCACGTCTTCGGCCAGCACCCGACCCGCGGCCTGGCGCAAGCTCACCCGCTCGCTGCCGAGCAGCTGGGCGTCCTGCAAAATACGCGCGCGGGCCTCTTCGAACGGCAGCATCAGCGATCGGCGATCAATGAAATCGTGGCGTTCTGGCGTGAGCGCGCGAGTGTACCGGGAGGGAAGGAAGTGAGCGGCGCGCGCGTAGCAGCGTAGACGGAAGTCCCCTCGTGGGTCGACCCCTTGCCGCGCGGTTCCACCACCGCGCTGCGTTCGTCAGCGTTTTTTCAGCGGGTGCCGCCGCAGAGGAAAACCTCGTTGCGAGCCCGCAGCGGGAGTCGCATGCTTCGATATATGAAGCCGTCGAGCACACATTGGGGGCACCTTTGGCTCTATTGCCTGGCTTTGTGCGCCAGTGCGGGCTTTTGGGCCGGCAGCGCGGCCGCGCAGGCCGACGACGGTGGCTGGTTTGATGACTCGAGCCGGCGTGCCGCCGAGCAGGAGCGGCAGAGCGCCGACCCCGCGCCTCCATCCGAGCCCGACTACTCGCCTCCGCCACCCAACTTCCAGGAGCGCCCCGCCGCCCCGCCCGCTGCGACCGAGGAGGTCATCGAGGATGATCCCGAGGCCCACCAGAAGGCAGTGGAGGAGTTTGCGCCGCGCCTCGAGCCGTACGGGCGCTGGGTGGACGACTCGCGCTACGGCAGGGTCTGGGTGCCCTCGCGCACGATCGTGGGCAGTGAGTTCGTGCCGTACTCCACGGGCGGTCACTGGTCGCTGACCCCGGACGACGACTGGATCTGGGTCAGCGATTATCCTTTCGGCTCCATCACCTTCCACTACGGGCGCTGGGTCTGGACCACGGGCAGCTACTGGGGCTGGGTGCCGGGCTATGTATACGCGCCGGCCTGGGTCGACTTTCACGTGGGCGCCGTCGGCTACATCGGCTGGGCCCCGCTGGCGCCGCGCTACGTCTGGCGCAGCGGCGCGTTCGTGTCGGTGGGCCTGTGGGGCGCGCCGCGGGTGGTCTTCTGTCCCACCCGGTATGTGTTCGTCCGCTCGATGCCCCGCTACATCGTGCGGGATCGAGTGCGCGTGCGCAGCATGGTCGCGCAGACCCGCGTATATCGCGGGCCACGGTATCTCTCGCGCGGCCCCCGCCCGTCGGAGCTGCGCATCCCACGCAGCGCTCTGCCCGAGCGGCGCGTGCCGTACCGCAGGGTGATCGCCGAGCCGCAGCTCACCTCGCGCAGCCGCACCGGCAGTCGGCTGCAGCTGGCGGACGGCGCTCGCTCATCCAGTCGCGCGGTTGCGCCCTATCGCTCGCGCGAGCGCTCGCGTGACTCGAACGCGCAGCTGCCCTCCCGCTCGCGCTCGTATCAGACGGCGCCGCGCAGCTACGCCAGCGACGGGCGGTTTTACTCCAACAGCAGCCGTTACGCGCGGCCGGAGGCGCAGCAGCGCGCACCGGCGCGCGGGGTGCAGCCGCGGGCGCTGCCGCCGGGCGCGCAGCGGGGCTCGGTATGGGGCTCGGAGCGACGCGAGCAGCAGCGGGGCTCGGCGTGGGGCTCGGAGCGGCGCGAGCAGCAACGCGGCTCGGTGTGGGGCTCGGACCGGCGCGAGCCAAGCCGCAGCGCTGCGCCACCGCGACGCACGTTGCCGCAGCGGAGCGCGCCGGCCATCGTGCCGCGCGACCGCCAGCATCAGCGCTCGCCCTTCGGCTTTGACGGTGGTGCCCGCGGCTCCGTGCGCGGGGGCGGCGCGCCGGCCGTGGTGCCGCGCGCCACCAGGCCCGCTCCGGACGCGCGCGGGGGTGGCGGCCGCCGCTACCGCCGCGGTGACGATTCCAGCTCGGGAGACTCGCGCGCTCGCGGTCGGGAGCGCTACGGTTCGGGGCGTTGAGCTCCTCTCGTCACCTCTCCGGTAGCGCGAAGCGTTTCGCGAATGGGTCTGGCCGACCACGGCCCGCACCGCTGCGCGCGCTCCTGCCCTGCCTGTTGGCCCTGGTCGCGGCCTGCGAGCAGCCGAAACCGGGCTCGCAGACCGCCGAGCCACCGCCCGAGCAGCAGCCCGCACGCCTGACGATCGACCCCGGTCAGGCGCTGGAGCTCGAGCCCGGAGCCGGTGTGGGCGTGGCCGTCACGTATGAGGGCGGTGGCACCTGGCGGGTGAGCACCGCCTGCGACACCTCGACCAGCGGGGCAGCGTGCGCGTTCGACGTGATCGCGCGCACCGGGGGTGAAGACGATCTGGTGCTGCTCGATGATTCCGAGCTGGAGCCGCGCAATGAGCTCTTCCTTCTGGATCCGTTTGCGCTAGAGTTGTTTCTGGAGACGGGCGAAGATCTCGACGTCGTGACCTTGAGCGCGAGCCCTGGCGCGCTGCTGCGTCTCACGGTGTGGCTCTACGACCCGTTGCTCGAGTCAAAGGACGATTGGATCCGAGATCCACGGCTCATCAGCTGGGTTGGGCATGGCGCGGTGCACTGGGGCGCACCGACCAATCCCGTGGAGCTCGAGCCGGCGCCGTAACCTGCGGGGCCATAACTTGCGGGGCCATAACTTGCGGCGCCGTAACTTGCGGCGCCGTAACCTGCGGCGCCGTAACCTGCGGCGCCGTAACCTGCGGCGCCGTAACTTGCGGAACCCTGAGAAGCGGCGCCCTAACTTGCGGCCCCGCGAAAGCGGCGTCGAGCGACTGGGATGGTGAGCGCCGGGGCGCTCGGCTCGCTCAACAAGCACTTACACCTGCCCTGGAAACGGGCCTTTCGTGTAGCGGCCGCACCGATCTGCTATCGTGCCTGCATCGCCAGGCTCAGGCTGGAGCAGCAAGCGGCCCGAGCTGGAGCAAACCAGCTGGGAGCCAACCTCTCTGAGCAAACGAGCTCGACCAAACCGAGTGGCGCAAAAACGCCGCGCCGCAAAAAAAGCGCCCGCCGGGGCTGAGGTAGCGTACGGATGGGACCGAAAGGATCTTCATGAGCGAAGCGAACCCGGGGAAATACATGACGCACAGTGATGAGTCCGCTGGCAGCGCGATTCAGCAGATCGCCAAGCTTCACAACTCGGACCTGTATCGCGATCTGTCCTGGGAGGGCAGCTTCGAGGAATACCTCGACATCGTCCGCAAGCGGCCCGAGGTGACCCGCAGCGCCTTTCAGCGCCTGTACGACATGGTCATGTCGTACGGAACCGAAGAGTACGTCGACAACAAGAAGAAGCTGATCCGCTACAACTTCTTCCGCGACGAGCGGGACGGCGGGCGCGACGCGGTGTTCGGCCTCGACATCCCGCTGATGCGCCTGATGAAGGTGCTCAAGGCGGCGGCGCAAGGCTACGGCCCGGAGAAGCGCGTGATCCTGCTGCACGGCCCGGTGGGCTCCAGCAAGTCGACCATCGCCCGCCTGCTGAAGAAGGGTATTGAGGCCTATTCGGCCACCACCGAGGGCGCGCTGTACACCTTCAAGTGGGTCAACCTGGCCGGCACCAGCCTGGTCAGCAGCGCCGAGGGCGACACCTTCGACTCGCCCATGCACGAGGAGCCGCTGCGGCTGATCCCGCAGGCCTGGCGCGCGCGCGCCATCAGCCAGCTGGGCCTGTCTCAGCCGCACTTCCGCGTGCAGGTGGAGGGTGACCTGGATCCGGCGAGCCGCTTCATCTTCCGCGGCCTGCTCTCCAAGTACCAGGGTGACTGGGCCAAGGTGGTGGAGAATCACGTGCGCGTGCGGCGCCTGGTGCTGAGCGAGAAGGATCGCATCGGCATCGGCACCTTCCAGCCCAAGGACGAGAAGAACCAGGACTCGACCGAGCTCACTGGCGACATCAACTACCGCAAGATCGCCGAATACGGCTCCGACTCGGATCCGCGCGCCTTCAACTTCGACGGCGAGTTCAACATCGCCAATCGCGGCATCGTGGAGTTCGTCGAGGTGCTCAAGCTCGACGTCGCGTTCCTCTACGACTTGCTCGGCGCCTCGCAGGAGCACCGCATCAAGCCGAAGAAGTTCGCGCAGACGGACATCGACGAAGTCATCATCGGCCACACCAACGAGCCCGAGTACAAGAAGCTCGAGAACAACGAGTTCATGGAGGCCCTGCGAGACCGTACGGTGAAGATCGACGTCCCG
>JAICQL010000407.1 GCA_025937895.1 Polyangiaceae bacterium
CGCGCCGCCGCCGCGCGCGCCTGCTGGGTGCGCTGGGCGCGCTGGGCGCCGTCGCGCTGAGTGGGCTGTGGCTGGCGCAACGCGCGCGCGACGCGCAGGTTGCGCCCGGAGCCGCCACGGAGCCGCCCGTCACCG
The DNA here is from genome assembly GCA_025937895.1 of Polyangiaceae bacterium. Classification (GTDB taxonomy): domain Bacteria; phylum Myxococcota_A; class Polyangia; order Polyangiales; family Polyangiaceae; genus SZUA-265. The sequence continues at coordinate 136 of JAICQL010000407.1, forward strand.
TCACGGAGCGGCCCGCCGTCAGCGCGCCCATTACTGCATCCGTCACGGCCACGCCCGCGGCACCCGCCCCAGCGCGCGCCACAGCCCCCGTCACGGCGCCGCCCGTCACCGCGCCGTCAGCGGCGCCGCCCGTCACCGCATCGTCAGCGGCGCCGCCCGTCACCGCACCCGCACCGTCACCGTCACCGTCGCCGGCGCCGGCCGCGCCCGCGCGCCCGGTGCCGCGCAGCCCGAGCACGGCCAGCGCCAGCGACGCGACCAGCACGCGCCCTCACGTGCGCGTGCTGGTCACCGCCGAGCCGCCCGCGCAGGTCACTGTCGATGGCGTCGCGCAGGGCCTCACGCCGCTGCGCGCCCTGAGCCTCACGCCGGGCGCACACTCGTTCGTGTTCGCCAGCGAGCTGCTGGGCGAGAAGCTGGAGTCGCGGCTGCAGCTGGGCGCGCGCGGCGCCCAGCGCATCCACGCCGACTTCACCAGCGCCACGCCGCAGGTCTACCTGCGCTAACACCAGCGCCGCGCTGATGCCGCCCTGATGCCGATGAGGGTCGAGCGGCGCTTCGCCTGGCTGAGCCGCGCGACGGCAGGCACTGGCGCAAGCGCCTGGCAGCGGAGCGGCCCCACCCACGCTCTCGCTCTGACCCACGCTCTCCCTCTGGCCCAGGCGCTACCCCGAGCCCTGCCTGTGCCTCTGCCACCAAACGCACGCGCGCCGTCGCGGAGCGCAGCTCAGCTGTCAACCCAGCGTGGCGCCGCCCAGCGCGCCGATCTGGCGCAGCGCCTCGTACAGCGCGATCGATACGGCGTTGGCCAGGTTCAGCGAGCGCACGGCACCGAGCGTGGGAATGCCCACGAGCGCCTCGGGCGTTGCGGCCAGCAGCTCTTCGGGCAGTCCGACGCTCTCTTTGCCGAACACCAGCGCATCACCGGGGCGAAAGCCCACGTCCAGGTAGCTGCGCGAGGCCTTGCCCGTAAACAGCCAGAAGCGTGTCTCTGGAGCTTCGGCGCGGATGGTGGTCGTGGCCGTCTGATAGCTCGGGTGGGTGCGCAGGTCGACCAGCGGCCAGTAGTCGAGCCCGGCGCGCCGTACGGCGTGCTCGTCGATGCGAAAGCCGAGCGGCTCGATCAGGTGCAAGCGCGACTGCGTCGCCGCGCACAGCCGGGCCACGTTACCGGTGTTGGGCGGGATCTCGGGCTCCACCAGCAGCACGTGAAAGGGCCGCGCTGCCTGCCCCGCGCGCAGCCGCAGCCCGCTGGTCGCTGGATCGCCGCTGCTCATCAGCGGCTCAGCTCCATCACGAAGTAGTCCACCAGTCCGCGCGTGGGATGGCTGCGCACGATCTGCTGCGTGTGCACTTGCAGGCCCGCCTCGCGCGCCAGCCGCGGATAGCCGCCCGGGTCGCGGCAATACCGGCCGCCGTCGTACCAGGCGAGCAGGTTGTTGTAGAAGCGGCCCTCGAGATACACGGTGTCGACGCACACGGCGCGGACCAGGCTGGCGCAGCTGGCCAGCGCGCGCAGCAGCCCGAGCGCCTCCCGATCCGAGAGGTGATGCAACACGCCGATCAGGCTGACGTGGCTGACCGGACGCGCCGAGAGATCCTGCGCCGAGCAGCTGCGCTGCTCGAAGCGTAGGTTGCGGCGGCCCGCGTGGCGCGCGCGCGCGTGCGCGAGCGCCACGCCGTCCGTATCGAGCCCGAGGTAGTCGGCATATTTCCCGATGTGTCGCAGCGCGTCCCCCATGCCGCAGCCCACGTCCAGCACCACGGAGCGCTCGTCACACTCCAGCAAGCGATACGCGCGGGACAGATCGATGCCGCCCACCGGCAAGGAGCGGACGTGCTCGTACACCCAGGGGTGACCCAAGACGCGCTCGACCAGCTTCATGGCCGCCGATCTGGCAGGGCAGGGGCGCTCCGTCAACGAGCCGTGCTGCTCCGGCCGTGCCCCCGGTGCAGCGTCGCCCTCCGCGGCGCGCGCTCGAGCCGACTGGCGCCCGCGCTCAGCCGCGCCATCATGGACCAGGATGGCTATCCACCGCCCGCTTGCCTACCCCGGAGCGCGTGGCTAAGGTCCCCTCCTTCTCGGCGAGCTGCACCTTGAGTTCAGCGCATTTTCGGCAGGGCAGCTCGGTGCGGCGCGGAGCTGGCGTGCTCGCCTGCGCGCCGTGGCTCTGCGTACCGTGGCTCTGC
>JAICQL010000339.1 GCA_025937895.1 Polyangiaceae bacterium
CGACGTGTGCCACGGCACGGCCGTCGTGATCGACGCCCGGAGCCTGCCGGTCCGCATCCACGGCATCCTCGACGATGCCAGCCGCTACGTCATCGCTCTCGAGGCCTTTCATCACGAGCGCGAGAGCGAGATGCTCACGCTGCTCGTGCGGGCCGTCCGCAAGCATGGCCCCGCCGACGCGCTCTACCTGGATAATGGCCCCACCTACCGGGGCCAGGCGCTCAGCCTGGCCTGCGCTCGCATGGGCACCACGCTCATCCATGCCAAGCCCTACGACGCCCCTGCACGCGGCAAGATGGAGCGCTTCTGGAGAACCCTGCGCGAAGGGTGCCTCGATCACACGGGCTCGCTCGGCTCGCTGCACGACCTCAACGTGAGGCTCTGGGCCTTCATCGATCAGCACTACCACCGCGCGCCGCACGGCGGATTGCTCGGCAAGAGCCCACAGAGCGTGTACGAAGCGGCGCCCCGGCCCCTCGATGCCTTCGACGAGCAGAAGCTGCGTAATGCCTTGACCCTTCACGCTCGCCGCCGCGTCCGGCGCGACAGCACCCTGCCGATGGACGGCGTCGATTGGGAAACCGATCTGCACTTCCTCGCCGGCAAGCTCGTCACCGTCTCCCGTTGCCTCGTCGACCCGAGCGAGCCTCCGTGGATCGAGCACGAGGGGCGCGCCCACGTGCTTCACCCCGTCAATCCCAAAAAGAATGCCCAGCGTACGCGGTCGTCTTCCTGTCTCGATGTCCCGCATCCGACGCGCACGGCCTTTGACCCCGCCACGGCCCTGCTCGATCGCGCGCTCGGCAGAAAGCGCCGCCCCGAAGGAGACGAGTCATGACCTCCTACACCGACCACTTCGGCTTCAACGCCGTGCCGTTTTCCAAGGACATCGACGACGACAAGCTCTGGCTGCCGCCCAGCAAGAAGAGCATCGTCGGCGACCTCGTCGAGTGCGTCCAAGAGCGCAAGCACGCCGTCGTCACTGGTGAGTCCGGCGCAGGCAAGACCTGTGTGACCCGCGCCGTCCGCCACGCCCTGGGCAATCAAGCCGTCCGCCTCACGTACTGCCACAACGTCACCCTCGGACGGCGCGACTTCTACCGCCATCTCTGCCACGCCCTCGGCGTCCCCTACGGCTCCACCGCAGGCGACGTCTTTCTCTCCGTCACCCGCCACGTCGAAGACCTCGCCCGCGAACGCGTCTTCCCGGTCTTCCTCGTCGATGAAGCCCATATGCTGCACCAGGACACCCTCGACCATTTGCACATCCTGACCAACTACGCCTGGGACAGCAAATCGCTGCTCTCCGTCATCCTCGTCGGCTTGCCGGAGCTCGAGGAGCGTCTGGTCTTGCGCCGTAACCGCTCGCTCCACTCCCGGTTGTCCTACCGTCTGTCCATCGAGCCGCTGTCGCCCGACGACACTGCCGACTACATCCGAATGCGCCTCGGAGCCGTCGGCTGCAACAAGGAGCTCTTCACCTCCGACGCCGTAGCCATGCTCCACGAGGCAACCTCTGGCTCTCTGCGTGATGTCGACCGGGTCGCGCACTCCGCGCTCCGCCTGGCCGCACGCAAGAAGCGCAAACTCGTGGAACGTGACATCATCCAAGCCGTCCTGCAGTCCAGCGGCTATCTCGGAGGCGGACCGTGACCGAGACGCTCTGCCCAGCACTGCTGCGGCGGGAGCCTCAACTCGGCCCGCTCGACGTCCTGACTCACGCCACCGAGATCGCCATCGTCGCCCTCTGCGCTTCACACCCCCGCGTCGAGCACGAGCTCGATGACAGCGCCTCGCCCCGTGACGTTACCGCCGACCGCATCATCGACCGAGCCATGGCCCTTCTCGAGGTCGTTGACCAATACCGGCTCCTGCTGCACGACCCGCGGGCCCTCGATGACCCACCCGACGGCGACATCCTTTGACCGCAACGACACCCCCGCCAGCCCTCTCGGCTTTGCGGGGGCGTTGTCTTTCCGTGCCATCATCGGCGCTGCGCTCAACGTGCCACTTACTTTGGAGAGGATGGATATCGCAGGGCAGCGGCTGCAGACTTGCCCAACTCAGCGCTGGGTTGGTGCCCCCGATTGCTGACCGGGCACCCCCGCTACCTGTGGCTGAATCGTACGCTTCATGTGGGCGTCGGGGAACTGCGACCGCGCGAGACTCGCGTCGAATACGATCTGTTCGTCGTGAATGTGGCCGGGGAAGATGTGCTCGAGGCCAAGTCAGCAAACCGCACTAACGAACGTGGGTCGCTTTACAATCGTCTGGGAGGCGAGGCCGCCGTCCATGCCATCGCCCGAGACTTTGTGGATGCTCTATTGGGGAACATCCATCTCAATCGCCAGAACCGCAAGGTGGCGGTGGCTCACTCCACTGTTCTCGGCGAGCGCAGGCGGAAGGCCATCCAGCTCTCCGCTGACATGTTGTGCAAGCTGACCGGGGGCCCCTGTGACTACGCGCTAACTCGCCCGCTGCGTGACACTCACGTCCATCTCGACATTACGGAGGCGGATTGGTCGCTCATGCGCGTGGACCTCGAGCGAGTCCTGACGAAGAACCACATTGCGAAGGCGGAGCGCAATGAAGTGATGGCCATCATCGAGAGGACAAAGGTAGAGATCGTCAAGCAGCCGTTCGACCAGCAGCGTTGAATCTACAGCACTGCTGCGTTGGCTCTGGTGGCACGCAATATGGCTCAGCCGCTCTTCTAAACCGCCGCATCCAACCCCACCAGCACCTCCGCAGCGGACGAATAGCGGCGCTCGGGCTCCGCCTCGAGGCAGCGCAGCACGACGGCCTCCAGCGCCCTGGGGATGCCGGCACGCAGCTGGCCCGGTGCCGGCACCTGCCCGCTCGAGCGCCGGTGTGCAGCTTCGCGGGCGGACTCGCCCTCGATGATGAAGGGGAGGCGCCCGCACAGCATCTCGAACAAGACGACGCCGAAAGCGAAGATGTCGGTGGCGGCGGTCAGCTCTTTGCCCAGGATCTGCTCGGGCGCCATGTACGCGAGGCTGCCGACGCGCTCCTGGCGGCTGGTGCCGATGGCGCGTCCGTTTTCGTCGAGCTGCTGCGCGAGGCCGAAGTCCGTGATGCTGATGTGCGGCTCGCTGTCGCCGCTGGCGGCGGTGACCATGATGTTGTCGCTCTTGAGGTCGCGGTGGAGCACCCCGGCGTCGTGCGCTGCCTGCAGGCCCCGTAGCACCTGCCGCGCGACGTTGACGGCGAGCGCGAGCTCGAGCGGGCCGGCGCGCAGGAGCTGGCCGAGGCGCTTGCCCTCGATCAGCTCCATGGTCAGAAAGTGCAGGCGCTCGTCGATGCGCCCGGGCTCCTCATGCACGCCCACATCGTGTACCCGACAGATGTTCCGGTGCTGGATGCGCCGGGCCAGCCGCGCCTCGGAGAACAGCCGTTTGACTGCGTTCGGATTGTCCGAGGCGGTCGAGAGGACAGTCTTCAGAGCCACGTGCTCGCCGAGCACGCTGTCGAAGGCGGCATACACCTCGCCCATCCCCCCACGCCCGAGGAAGCGCTCGATGCGATAGCGCCCGGCGATCACCTGCCGCGGGCCGAAGGTGGCCATCCAGATGCGATCGGCGGCCACGGAGGCGGGCGGGTGATCCCAGTCGTGAACCGCCGCATTGACCAGCTCCTGGCAGGTCGGACACCAGTCGAGATGCGCATTTACGGAGTCCATCGCCGACGGCGGCAAGCTGCCTTCGCTGAACGCCAGTACCTGCTCCTCGCTCAGGCAGGGCTCGCTGAACACGTCGTCGGCGGCGGCAGCTTCCGCCAGGTACTGCGCTGCGCCACGCTGCGTGCGGAGGAAATCCGGGTGCGAATCAGCCAGTGATGGATCCATTCCGAGCGCCTCCTCACAGGGGCGAGCCTCGCCAGCTCGCTCCAGGTTCTCCCGCTGGGTCACGATGGGGCGCTCGGAGCAACGGACGTGCCAAGGCCTGTAAATCACCCCGGGGGGCGAATCGGCACGATTCCCCCACCGGCCTTGATGGAGCTGTGCACGCCGTCGCGCAGGTCGTCTCCCGTAAGCGACACCTTTCGCGTGGCTCGTCCACTTTTATGGACTATCGCCCCGCGGGGTGAAGCGGCGGCGCACGCCGGCATTTCCATGCGACACCCGTGGACCTCTGCCGTCGACCTCGAAAATATCGGGAAAAGCTGGCCGCTCAGAGCGGGAGCTTGAACGCACCAGTGAACGCGGCGAGTCATGTCGTACGCATTTCAGCGATGCGCCGCTGCAGTCGTCCACTTTTCAGGACTTGACTTCGCCCACTGCATGGATCGCGGGAAAATGCGCTGCTCGCGCGCTCTTGCGCCGCCATGCTCTGCAAGTTGGGCCGCACAGTGTGGGGGACGCATGGTACCGTCACCGACCGGCCCAGCCTGTGGCCGAGCAAGATAGAGCGGGAGAGAACGTGGAACGGCTGCGGCAGGAGCGCGATCTGTACAAGACGTTGCTCGAGCTCGGGGCACACGACAGCATCGAGCAACTCATCGACACCTCGCTGGGGCTGCTCACGAGCATGGCCCAGGCCCGCAAGGGCTACCTGGAGCTGTTTGATGAGCGCTCCGCGCCCGGCGCCTCGGCAAACATGGAGCCGCTGCGCTGGGAGATCTCGCAGGGCTGCTCGGACGCCGAGGTGGCGGAGATCCGCGATGTCGTCTCGCACGGCATCATCGCCGAGGCGGTGGCCAGCGGTGAGCCGGTGGTCACGGCGTCGGCGGTGCTGGATCAGCGCTTCCGCGATCGGCGGAGCGTGCAGCAGAACCAGATCGAGGCGGTGCTGTGCGTGCCCATCGGTCAGGGCTCGGTCATGGGCGTGGTCTACCTGCAGAACCGCTCGGCGCCCGGCCCGTTCAACGAGGACGAGGTGCAGCTGACCCAGACCTTTGCCCGGCACCTGGCCGTGTTCGCGGAGCGCCTGCTGGTCAAGCGCCGGCTGAAAGACGAGCAGGATCCCACCCTGCCCTACCGCAAGCTGCTGCGGCTGCCGAACTTCGTGGGCCGCAGCGCGGCCGCCGCGGACATGCTGGCGCAGGTCTCGCTGGTGGCACCCGTGGACGTGTGCGTGCTGCTCACCGGTGCCTCAGGCACGGGCAAGACGCAGCTGGCGCGCATCCTGCACGAGAACAGCCGGCGTGCGGGGCAGCCGTTCGTGGAGCTCAACTGCGCTGCCATTCCGGAGGCGCTGCTGGAGAGCGAGCTGTTCGGCGCGATGCAGGGCGCGCACTCCACCGCCACGCGCCGCCTGGACGGCAAGCTGGACGCGGCGGAGCACGGCACGTTGTTCCTGGACGAGGTGGGTGAGCTCACCCTGGCGACGCAGGCCAAGCTGCTGCAGTTCCTGCAGTCGCGGCAGTACTACCCGCTCGGCAGCAACAAGCCGCGCACGGCCGACGTGCGGCTGATCGCCGCCACCAACATGGATCTGGGCCTGGCCGTGCAGGAGAAGCGCTTTCGTGAAGATCTGCGCTACCGGCTGCAAGTGATGCCGCTGCGCGTGCCGTCGCTCGCGGAGCGCTCGGCCGACGTACCCGACCTGATGGAGTTCTTCGCCGCCCGCGCCTGCCAGGCGCACGGCTTCGGCCGCCTCAAGTTCTCCCCCTCGGCGCTGCAAGCCGCGCTCAACGCGGAGTGGCCCGGCAACGTGCGTCAGCTGGAGAACGCGGTGGAAGCCGCCGTCATCCGTGCCGGGGGCCGCGGCAGCCTCACCATCGAGCGCGAGCACCTGTTCCCCTCGCAGGCGCGCACCTCCAGCGATCCACGCCCGCAGACCTTCCAGCAAGCCACTCGCCAGTTTCAGGAGCGCCTGCTGCTCGAGACTCTGCGCGAGACGAGCTGGAACGTGAAGCAGGCCGCCGAGCGCCTCGATATCGCGCGCTCGCACGTGTACAGCTTGATCCGCTCCTTCGGGCTAACCCGCAGCGATGGCTGAGCCCGGGGTAGCCGTGCAGGGGGGCACGCGGAGCGGCCCCCCGCGGGGTGGTTGGCGCCGTCTCCTCAGCGCGTGAGACGATCGACGACCAGGCGCGCGTGGCCGTTCAGCCACTGATCGGTCCAGCCACCCTCGGCGGGCGCGGCGTCGCTGTTGAAGAGACAGCTGGAGTCGTCGCAGCCGTCCAGCTTCCACGCGGCCCAGCCGATCTTGCGCTCATCCATCCAGTCGAGCCAGGCGGTGGCCTCGGGCTCACACACGGTGGGGTTTGCGTCCCCGCCGTCTGCCGGGGTGGCACCCCACTCGGTGACGAACAGC
>JAICQL010000398.1 GCA_025937895.1 Polyangiaceae bacterium
GTGGCGGCGCTGGGCTTCGCCGCCTCCAGCTTCTTCGGCGAACGCACGCCGCCGCTGCCGCCCGCCGGCGGCGAGGTGACGGTGGCGCCGGGTCTGGAGCAGCGCCGGCAAGAGCTGGCGCCCGCCGAGACGGCCGCGACGAGCGAGGCGGCGGCTGCTGCCGCGGAGACCTCGACCGAGTCCAGGACTTCGCCGGCGGAGCCGGCGCCAGCAAAGGCGCCACCGGTGGCCAGGACCTTGCCCGCGGCCCAGCCCGCTCCTGCAGCGCCAGCACGAGCGCCTGGCGCCAGGCGCAGGGAGCCGGTCCCATCCGCGCCGCCACCCGAGCCAGCACGCGAGGCACCGAGCACCGCCACTGCTGCCGACGAGCAGCAGCGCGCGGAGCCAGCCAGCGGCGCGCCACCGGCTGGTAACGAGGCAGCGGGCGATACGAGCTGGAAGCCAGAGCGGGTGCCACGGCGCCTGCGCCGCGAGAGCAGCGCGCCCTGAGCGAAGCAGCGGCTCAGAAGCGGCCGCTCAGCGTCAGCCCACGCCCGCCGGCGCAAGACACGGCCGGCGGCCGCGCGCTCGAGTCGGACCACCAGAGCGCGACGCCCACCCCCAGGAACGCGCCAGCCGCGATCGCCGAGCCCTGCCAGAGCCCCTGGTAGCGCGGGCCGCGCAGCTCGCACTCGTCGATGAAGCGCTGATCGTACGCCTCCGCCCGCTGGCAGCGGCGAGCGCTGCGCGCCGCCAGCACGCCGAACACGACGCCGCTCAGCGCCGCAGCGCCGGACGCCACGAAGGCGGCCGTGCCCAGATCGCGCGCGAGCGAGCTGCGCTCGACGGGTGGCACGGGCAGCGGCGCCGGTACGGTGCTCGGAGCTGTTCCGGAGCCGGGCTCGGCCGCGAGCGGCGGCGGCGCGCCGAGCGAAGTTTTCGGCGGCGCGCCGAGCGGAGCTGTCGCTGCGCTCGCCGGTGCCGGCGCACCGCAGCGGGCCTCCACCTCTTCCAGTGCCGCGTGCACCTCGGCCAGGTGCTCGCCGCGCGGCGCCAGCTGCAGGTAGCGCCGGTAGTGCCCGAGCGCTTCCGGACAGTGGCCGAGGCCGTGGTGGATGGCGCCCAGGCTGAAGGCGCACTCCGCCGAGGTGCCACTGGCGCACACCGGATGCAACACCGCGAGCGCGCCCGGCAGGTCTCCGCCGACGAACAGCCGATCGGCCTCGCTCAGCGCCGTCTCGACAGGGTCAGCGGCGGGTGGGTGCCGGGCTTCCTGCTGACCCGGACCTGCCGGCTGGGCCTGCGCAGCGCCGGCCAGGCTCAGCTGCACAGCCCCGGCCAGCCCTGCCAGCACCCGGCTGGCACGGCGTGCAACACGCCCGGGCATCGCGGCCATGACAGCGAGCGTGGCAGCAGCCGCCTACTTTTGCCAGAGCCAGCGCAGCATCTCCGGCAGCAGCGCTCCGCCGTGCTGATCCGAGTGGGCACCGTCACCCCAGACGTGGCGGATGCCGTAGCGCGGACCGGGCCGCTTCTCCTTGTCGGCCTGGGCGTTGGCCCAGGTGAGCGCGGAGAGCATCTGCTGGTTGGCGAGGAACCAGTCGCCGTGCTCGTTGTTCAGGTCGTTGGAGCCGTCCTGCAGGAAGATGCGGAGCGGGCGGATGGGGCTCTTGCGGATCAGGCCCGGATACAGATCGCCCCCCGGGACCATCGGCTTGCCGTCACTCGCCGGCTGGTAGCCGATCGAGGTGTAGCTGCCGATGATGCTGATCACCTTGCGAAAGGCGTCCGGGCGCTGCCAGGCGACGGTGAAGGCGCAGATGGCGCCGCTGCTGGTGCCGCCGATGGCGTGCTCTTCAGGATCGGGGTTGAGGCGATACTTGGCCCCCACCTCGGGCAGCAGCTCCTCGATCAGGAAGCGGGCGTAGGTGTCGTTCAGTGCGTCGTACTCCTGCGCTCGGTGGTTCGGGTTGCGCAGGCCCAGCTCCTCCGGATAGCCCTCGTTGCTGCCGGGAGCCACGAGCTGCCCGGGGGTGACGAAGATGCCGATGGTGACCGGCAGCTGCCCGCGATGGATCAGGTTCTCCAGCACCGTGGGCACGCGCAGCGCGCCCTCCGGGTTGATGGCGCGCTGACCATCTTGAAAGACGAGCACGCTGGCGGGCCGCTCCGGCTCGTATTGCGCCGGCACGAACAGCCAGTACTTGCGCACCGTGCTGGCGATGATGCGGCTGCGGAAGAGGAAGGGCCCCTCCAGCCGCCCGCGAGGCACGTCAAGCTGCGGCAACGAGTCCGCGCTGAGCGCGTAGTCGCCGGGCTTGCGCGCGGCGCTCGGGGCAGCCGCCGCGCTCTCCACGTCGGACAGCAGGGGCGAGCACAGGGTGGTGGTGAGCAGGGAGAACACGATGGTACGCAGTCTGTGGAACACGAGCGGTGACGTTGCCCTGCGCTCGCGGCGCCTGGCTGGCTGGAGGAGGCGGCCGATGATAGCGATCTGAGCCGGGCAGTACACGGCTCCAGATCGGCACAGGCGCGTGTTTCTCGGGCTGCGGTAGCTGTGCACCCGCGCTGAGACGCGCCGCCCTGCCCCCTCCGGGCCTGGCGCGGGCCCCGCCAAAACTCCCCTGGCCCGTGCAACTATGCGCTAGCCATCGCGCTCAGGCCGGCTACGCTCGCTGGCTGCTACGACGCTGAAGCACGACGAAAGAAGCTGACCGTGATGCTGCGAAACTGGTGGGCCATGCTCGGGCCCCTCACGACTCTGACGCTGTTGATCTCGGGCTGCCCCGACACCGAGAGCCCCGGCTGTGAGCCGGCGGAGACGCGCGCGTGCCGCGGCGAGGGCGACTGCAGCGGCGA
>JAICQL010000151.1 GCA_025937895.1 Polyangiaceae bacterium
TCAGCACCTCGAGCGCGTCCGGCGTGATCTCCACCTGCTCTGCCTCGCAGGCGCTGCTTGCTCCGGCCAGCAGTGCCTGCGCGAGCGGGGCGACGTCCTCGGAGCGCTCGCGCAGCGGCGGGATCTCCAGGGTCAGAGTATTGATGCGATAGCGCAGATCCTCACGGAACTGTCCAGCCCGCACCAGCGCCGCCAGGTTGCGGTGGGTGGCGCCGATCAGCCGCAGGTCCGTGGAGCGCAGCGCCACGTCGCCCACTCGCCGGAAGCTCCCCTCCTCCAGCACCTTGAGCAGCTTGGGCTGAACCAGCGGATCCAGATCGCCGATCTCGTCCAGGAACAGGGTGCCCTTGTTGGCCAGCTCGATCAGCCCGGGCTTGTTCGCCACGGCGCCGGTGAACGCGCCGCGCTGGTGCCCGAACAGCTCCGAGGCCACCAGCTCCTGCGAGAGCCCGGCGCAGTTGAGATCGATGAACGGCTCTTCGCGGCGCCGGCCGTGCTCGTGCAGCCAGCGCGCCAGCACGCCCTTGCCCGTGCCGGTCTCACCCTGGATGAGCACCGGCGCGTTGGAGCCGAGCACCGCCGTGGCCAGCTCGCGCAGCTCCCGAATGCGCGCGCTGCTGCCCAGAAAGGGGTCAGGCGCGCTGCGCGCCAGCTGCTTGGCCGCGGTGTGCTGGCGGCGCTGGCGCTGCGCCTCCACCGTGCGCTCGATCAGGTGCACCAGGGAGTCGAAGTCCACCGGCTTGGTGAGAAAGTGCTCGGCGCCCGACTTGATGGCCTTCACCGCCAGCTCGATCGTGCCCATGCCCGTGAGCACGATCGCAGAGTCGGTCGCCTCCCGCTCGCGCATGGCCTGCAGCACGTCAAACGCGGTGCCGTCCGGCAAATCGTAGTCGACGATGGTCAGGTCGGGGTGCTGCGCCGCCTGCAGCTGGCGCCCCTCGGCGCAGGAGCCCGCCTCGAACACCTCCAGGCCCAGCCGGCGCAGGTACGCGGACATGCCCGCGCGCAGCTGCGCGTCGTCATCCACCAGCAACAATCGGGTCATGAAGGGCGGCCTGCTCCGCGGGCGGATGATACGCCTCGCGAGCCCTCAGCTGAAGAGCCGGGTGCCCCCGCGAGCCCGTCACGAAGGAGGATCTTTCCGAAATTCAGGATCGGCTTTCTCGAGATCAGGACGCAATCGCGCGCAGGCCGCGCAACTTCCACGGGAAATGCGCGTGGCGCGCGGCTGGTCCGATCGTTGCACTGAATGGGGGGGACGAGCTGCGACCAGTGCATCGCCAGCCAGGGGCCGCAGCGAACGCACGGATGCCGGCGCTCGTATCACCCGTCGCTCAGCGCTGCCGCCCGTCGCTCGGCGCTGCCGCCCGTCGCTCGGCGCTGCCGCCCGTCGCTCGGCGCTGCCGCCCGTCGCTCGGCGCTGCCGCCCGTCGCTCGGCGAGCGTTGCTCAGCGACGCCGAGCGTCCACCCAGCTACGAGCGTTATCGAACAGGCGCATCCACGGGGAGTAATGGCCCCAGGAGCGGGGATGCCAGGAGAGCTGTGCGGTGCGGAACACCCGCTCGGGGTGCGGCATCGTGATCAACACCCGGCCATCATCACTGCACACGCCGGTGATGCCCTGCGGCGAGCCGTTGGGGTTGGCGGGGTAACGGCGCGCCACCGAGCCGTCATGGTCGATGAAGCGCAGGGCCACGCGCTCGGAGCGCTCGAGCTGCTGCAGCGCCGCGTCCGAAGCCGGCTCGGCGCGGCCCTCACCGTGCGAGGCCACCACCGGCAGCTCACAGCCCACCATGCCCTGCAGAAACAGCGACGGCGTGGCCTCCACCCGCACCAGGCTCAGCCGCGCCTCGAAGCGCGCCGACGAGTTCTGGACGAAGCGGGGAAAATGCGCGGCGCCGGGGATCAGCTCCTTCAGCCCGGACATCATCTGGCAGCCGTTGCAGGTGGCCAGGGTGAAGGTGTCGGGCCGGGCAAAGAAGCGCTGAAACTGCTCGCGCACGGCAGTATTGAACAGGATCGACTTGGCCCAGCCCTGTCCTGCCCCCAGCACATCTCCGTAGGAGAAGCCGCCGCACGCCGCGAGCCCGCGCACCTGCGACAGATCGAAGCGCCCGGCGAACAGGTCGCTCATGTGCACGTCGTGGCAACGGAAGCCGGCTTGATGAAACGCGGCAGCCATCTCCACCTGGCCGTTGACCCCCTGCTCCCGCAGGATCGCCACGCTCGGGCGCTCCGCTCCTGCCTGGAGCTCGCGCACGTGCACACTGCGGCCGTCGTCGTCGCAGGCGAACGTCACCTTGGGCAACATGCCGCCGATGCCATCCGCGCAGCGCTCGTGCTCCTGCCGGGCGCACTCCGGGTTGTCGCGCAGGGCCGCGATGCGATAGCTGGTCTCGCACCAGGTGGCCTCCAGGCTCGCCCGGCTCTCGTCCAGCACTCGCGCGCCGTCGCGGTGGATGCGGATGCGGCCATTCAAGGTCGGCTGCCCCAGCCGGAACACGGCGGCTCCCGCGTGCAGGCCGTGCTCCGCCAGCGCTGCCAGCACCTCGGCGCGTTCGCTGCTGCGCAGCTGGATGACCGCCCCGAGCTCCTCGCAGAACAGCGCGGCAAGGGTGTCACCCGGAAGCTCGTCGAGCGAGACGTCCAGCCCGGCGCGGGCGGCGAAGGCCATCTCCAGCAAGGTGGCGAACAGACCACCGTCGGAGCGGTCATGATACGCGAGCAGCTTGCCCCTGCGGTTCAGGCTCTCGATCGCGCGGAAGAAGCCGATGAGCAGCTCGGGGTCATCCAGATCCGGCGGCTCACCGCCGACGCGCTCATACACCTGCGCCAGCGCCGAGCCAGCCAGCCGCTGCCGCCCGCCGGACAGATCGATCAGCCACAGCTCGTTGGCGCCGTTCTCCAGATCCAGCTCCGGAGTGAGGGCGCGCCGCACGTCGGGCACGGGCGCAAACGCCGTCACCACCAGCGACAGCGGCGAGCTGACCGAACGCTGCTCCCCGCGCTCGTCGCGCCAGGCCGTGCGCATGCTCAGCGAGTCCTTGCCCACCGGGATGGCGATGCCCAGCTTCGGGCACAGCTCCATCGCCACCGCGCGCACGGCATCGAACAGCGCGGCATCCTGGCCGGGCTGGCCCGCTGCCGCCATCCAGTTCGCCGACAGCCGCACATCGCTCAGCTGCGCCACCCCGGCTGACGCGATGTTGGTCACCGCCTCGGCCACGGCCAGGCGCGCCGCCGCCTCGGGGCTATACAGCGCCACCGGCGCGCGCTCCCCCAGCGCCATGGCCTCGCCCGCCACCCCGCGGTAGTCGGCCAGGGTCACGCCCGCGTCGGCCACCGGCACCTGCCACGGGCCCACCATCGAGTCGCGCGAGACAAGCCCCGTCACGGTGCGATCGCCGATGGTGACCAGGAAGCTCTTGCTCGCCACCGCAGGCAAGGTGAGCACGCGCAGCGCCGCCTCGCGCAGCTCGATACCCGAAGCATCAAAGCCGCTACCCGGTGCGGGGCGGCGCCGGGCGTCACGCTCCAGCACCGGCGTGTTGCCGAACAGCAAGGAGAGCGGCAGATCGATCGGACGATCGCCGAAGTGGCGGTCCGTCAGCAGCAGGTGCGGCTCTCGGGTGGCGGTGCCCACGCGCGCGATCGGGCAGCGTTCGCGCTCGGCGATGCGCGCAAACAGCTCGTAGCGCTCGGGCGCAATGGCCAGCACGAAGCGCTCCTGCGCCTCGTTGCACCACAGCTCCAGCGGCGAGAGGCCGGGCTCCGCGCTGGGCACCTCACGCAGCTCGATGTGCCCGCCCAGGCCCTGATCGTGCACCAGCTCCGGCAAGGCGTTGGCCAGGCCGCCCGCGCCCACGTCGTGGACGGAGAGGATGGGGCTGTCTGCGCCCAGCGCACAGCACTGGTCGATGACCTCCTGGCAGCGGCGCTGCATCTCGGGGTTGTCGCGCTGCACCGACGCAAAATCGAGCTGGGCCTGATTCTGCCCCTGATCGCGCGAGGAAGCGGCGCCACCGCCCAGGCCAATCAGAAAGGCGGGCCCGCCCATGACCACCAGCGCTGCCCCTGCCGGCACCTCTTTCTTGTGCACGAGCGCGGGGCGCACATTACCCAAGCCGCCAGCGAGCATGATCGGCTTGTGATAGCCGCGCCGCTCGACACCGCTCGGCCCCGGCACGGTCTGCTCGAAGCTGCGGAAGTAGCCGAGGATCGCCGGCCTGCCGAACTCGTTGTTGAAGGCGGCCGCGCCCAGCGGGCCCTCGATCATGATCTCCAGCGCGCGCTGGATGTGCGCGGGCGCGCCGTAGTCCTCCCCCTCCCACGGCCTCGCAAAGCCGGGAATGCGCAGGTTGGACACCGAGAAGCCGACCAGCCCTGCCTTCGGCTTGCCGCCGCGGCCCGTGGCCGCTTCATCCCGGATCTCGCCGCCAGAGCCAGTGGCGGCGCCGGGATACGGCGAGATTGCCGTGGGATGGTTGTGGGTCTCGCACTTGACCAGGATGTGAACGTCCTCTTCGGACTCCTGATATTCGTGGCTGCCCTGCTCCACGAGCAGCCGGCGCCCGCGCTGGCCCTGCACCACGGCCGCGTTGTCGCTATACGCCGACAGCACGCCCGCCGGGCTGTGCTCGTGCGTGTTGCGGATCATCGCCATCAGCGAGCGGGCCTGCAGCTCACCCTCCAGGCGGAAGCGGCCGCGGAAGATCTTGTGCCGGCAGTGCTCGGAGTTCGCCTGCGCGAACATCATCAGCTCGACGTCGCTCGGGTCGCGACCCAGCTCGCGGAAGCTCTTCACCAGGTAGTCGATCTCGTCCGTGTCGAGCGCCAGGCCCAGCTCCAGGTTGGCCTGCTCCAGCGCAGCGCGCCCGCGCGCGAGCACGCCCACCCGCCGCTGCGGGCGCGGGGGCGTATGGGCAAACAGCTGCTCCACCGCCTCCCAGCTGCCGAACGTGCTCTGGGTCATGGGATCGAAGAGCGCTGCGCGCTCGGCCTCGGTCAGGGTCGCGGCGTTCTTCTTCTCCAGCCGGTAGAGCACGCCGCGCTCGATGCAGCGCACCGCCGTGAGGCCGCACATGCGCGCGATCTCGGTGGCCTTGGAGGCCCAGGGCGACACCGTGCCCAGCCGCGGGGCGACGATCACGTCACACGGTCCGAGCTGCGCGAGGCCCTCGCTGCCCCGCTCGCGCGGCCCCTCCGAGCGCGGCCCCTCCGAGCGCGGCCCTCCTGCGCGAGGGCTCTCTGCCCGGGGACCATAGTCGAGCAGCTGCCGCAGCAGCCCGAGCTCTGCGCCGTCGAGCGGGCGCTCCAGCGCCACGAAGTGCTGATATTCCGCGTGCAGCCCGTGCACGTCGGGCAGCCCGGCGAGCAAGCGCTCTCGCCGGAAGGGGGAAAGAGCTGAATTGCCGCTGAGTCGAAGCATGGTCACATGCCCGACGGCCCAGCCGCCGAGGCGAGGGCCTTGTCGCTCAATCCCACTGGGAGAGCAAGGCCGATGGCGATGCGGCCGGCGGCCCAGCGGCGCCCTTCAGGGGCGGCCGAGCGGTGCGCTCCGGGGCGCTCAGTGGCTCGTACGGCGGTTGGTCAGCGTGGCCGGCTCGTCCGCTTCCGGGTCGTCCGACTCGGCGTCACCCGTCAGCGCCTCGGCCAGCAGCTGTTCCAGCAAGTTCAACAGATCGTGGCTGAAGCCCTCGGTGGCGCCGAAGGCCTGCGGCACGACCGCTTCCGGATCCAGCAACGCTGGGATCGAGTCCGACGCCCAGTCCTCGGGCTCCGTCGACAGGCCCAGCTCCGGGAACTCGCTGAGCGACTCGCGCACTCCCTCGTTGCCCAGGCAGTGAATCATCGCCTCAGCCGGTGTCTCGAACGCCAGCAGCGACTCGTTCTGATCGAAGCAGCTGAGGCAGGTGTCGGTCTGCGCTTCGTGCTCGGTCTCGCTAGCCACGAATTCCATCACCAAATCCCACGCCTCGTCAGCGCAGCCGGAGTTGCGGGCCATGCTATCTAGCAGATTGAAAATGAGCCCTTTCACGGCGCCTCTCTCGACTGTTGGTGACCGTTTCTAGCCACGTTCACCAGAACGACGAGGAACGGCTTTCCTTGAGGCCGGGGCTCCTGGGCGAAACGCCGGGGGTCCTGCGCCGGACATCACCCCTCGAGTGGCAGCTGCGCCGCTGATCGACTAATTCGCCACACCACTACCCAGCGAGGGGTGATACTGGCGGGGTGATGAAAGGAGACTCTCCCACATGATCCTTCAGTCAGGGACTCACCCAGCTTCGCTTCCCGGAGTGAGCGCGCTCAGCGTCTACGTGCCTCGCCTCCGGGTTCCTCTCGAGGCCTGGTGCGCCTGGACCGCCAGCCCCTGGGACAAGGTGCAGTCCGTGGTCGGCCGCAGCTTCCGCGTCGTCGGCCAACACGAGAACGTCTACACCATGGCCGCCAACGCCGTGCTGCGGCTGATCCGCAACAACGACATTGACCCGCGTGACGTGGGCTGGCTGGGGCTGGGTACCGAGTCGAGCACGGACAACGCAGTGGGGGCGGTGATCGTGCGCGGCATGGTGGACCAGGCGCTGGACAAGCTGGGCCTGCCGCGGCTCTCGCGGCAGCTCGAGGTGCCCGAGTTCAAGCACGCCTGCCTGGGCGGTGTGTACGCGCTCAAGAGCGCGCTGCGCTACGTGAGCAGCGACGGCCGAGCGCGTCAGGCCATCGTGGTCAGCTCGGACGTGGCGGAATACGAGCGCGGCAGCACCGGCGAGCAGACGCAGGGCGCGGGCGCGGTGGCCGCGCTGGTGGAGGCCGAGCCGCGGCTGTTTGCCGTAGATCTGGCGCACGCCGGCAGTGCCTCGGACTACCGCGGCCCGGACTTTCGCAAGCCGTTCGCGCGCCACTTCGCCGAGGGCTACGCCAAGCGCACCCGCCGCCCCAGCGACTTTCCGGTGTTCAGCGGCAAATACTCCACCGTTTCTTACCTGGACGAGACCGTGCACGCGGTGGAGAGCATGATCGCGCGGCTCGGTGTCTCTGCCGGACAGTACTATCGCGACGTCCGGGCGCTGTTCTTCCACCGGCCGTATCACTTGATGCCGATCCAGGCGATGAGCTTCCTGTACGTGCGCGGGCTGGCGCGCGGCGATCACCACCACGACGAGCTCGAGCGGCTGTGCCAGAAGGCGAGCGTGCGCGTCGCCGACGTGCTGGCAGAGACCGCCTCGTCCCCCAACCTGTTTGCCCACCTGGCGCCCGACTCCACCGTGAGCCCCGACGCGCTGGAGGCCACGCCGTACGAGGCCACCAGCGCCGCGGCGAGCAGCTTGCGCCGAGAGGCCGAGTTCCTGGACCTGCTGGTGAAGAAGATGAGCCTGGGCTCGGACGCGGTCAAAGACGTGGGCAACCTGTATTGCGCAGCGCTGCCGGCGTGGATCGCCGCCGGGCTGGAGGAGGCCGCGCGGCGCGAGCTCGCCCTGGAGGGCGCGCCCATGGTCGCGGTGGGCTACGGCAGCGGTGATGCGGCCGAGGCATTGCCCATTCATGCCGTCAGCGGCTGGCAGCGCACCGCCGCGCGCATCGGCTTTGCGGATGCGCTCGCGGGCGCCATCGATCTCAGCCAGGCTCAGTACGAAGCGATCCACGATCGACGCGACGCAGCAGACATCGAGTACCGGCCGCGAGACGAGTTCGCGATCCACCGGGTCGGCAAGAAGTACGACCGCGGCTTCCAGGACCTGGGGGTCGAGTACTACGAATATGTGAGCTGAGCGCCGCGCCGCTCCCCCCTGCGCTGGCACGCTCGCGTTCGAGGCGTGCCAGCGGCCTGCGGGCGAGAGCTCGAGACCGCGGCACGCGCGCTGTCACTGCGCCAAACACCGTGCCAAGCCCTCGCGCGCAGCGGCGCCAACTTTTCGAGCGCAGCTCGAGCCGTCTCGGCCAGAGAATGACACTGACACCGAAATCCTCAAAAACCCCTGTGATTCACGCCCGCGGGCGCGAGGGCAAAACACGGGCTCGCGCGCAGTTGCACGCTCCGGAACCGCTTCCGTTCCCATCCGGGAGGCTCTGACGAGCGTTCCACGGCAGCCCTCATCCAGTGTTGCTCGCTCGAGCTTGCAGATTCTCCCACGGGTGGCACCCTGACCCGGTCGGATGCCAACAGCGGCCTGGTACAGGTCGGCCCTCCCGGGGCACTCGCCAGGGGAGAATCCGACGGAACACGGTGCGAGCACGGTGGAGCATCCCAGGTTCAGTCAGGGGCAGTCGTCGGCCGGAAGCGGCGATTTTTGACGCCTGAGCATGCATCTCGGTCTTGCGGACTCGACTCCGCCGATCCATTCATTCGCCCCTGTCAACCCTCCAGCGCCCCGTCGAGGTGCGCGTGGCCGGCCCGGCCAGACCGTTGAGAACAAGAAGAGGTAGCCTGTGGGAACAAAGAGGTCCGAGCGAGCGAGCAAGACCAGTGCTCCGAACGCCGCAAAGAAGCCGGTGGCGTCCAGGGCGAAGCCTGCAGAGGCCAAATCTTCAGAAGCAAAAACAGTCCGCAGCAAGACGACGGCGCGCGCCAAAGGAGGGGACGCGGAGCTGGAGCTGGACGACGAGGGCTCGGACCTGCCGAGCAGCAAGGGCGCCGGAAAAGCCAAGGCCGACAAGCGCAAGGACGGCGCCGCCGCCGCCCGCTCCAGCAAGAGCGACGGCAAGGCTGCCGCGCTGAAGAACGGCAAGAGCGTAAAGGCCCGCATCGAGGAGCCGAGCGACGCCGAGCTGAGCGACGCGGACGAGGACAGCTGGGACGACGACGAGCCCAACTTCCCGGTCGGCAAGAGCGCCAAGAAGGGCAAGGCAGGCGAGAAGTCGGGCAACGGCTTGCTGCTGGAGGACGACAGCGAGAGCGGCGATCTGGATCTGGACGAGGATGACTACGGCTCGGAGGACAGCGGGCTGGACGATGGCGGCTTTGACGAGAACGGCATCGATCCGATGGTGGCAGAGGTCAGCGGTGCCCCCGACAGCGCTCGCGGCGGCAACGGGCGGCGCGCCGGGCGTGGTGACGACGGTGATGTCGACGCGCTGATCAGCCTGGGCAAGAGCAAGGGCTTCCTGACCTACGATGAGGTCAACGACGCGCTGCCGGACGACGATGTCGGCGCCGATCAGATGGATCGCGTGCTGAGCCGTCTGGATAGCGAGGACATCGAGGTGGTGAGCGCGCGCGTGGAGGCGGACGTGCCGCCGCGCGTCGTTGCCGGTGACAGTGAGCCTCCGCCCTCCTCCACCCGCAAGGGCGGCGCCAAGCGCGAGATGAACGACGCGGCCTACGGCCGCAGCAACGATCCAGTTCGCATGTATCTGCGCAAGATGGGCAGCGTGGCGCTGCTCACGCGCGAGCGCGAGGTGGAGATCGCCAAGCGCATCGAGGAGGGCGAGAACGAGGTGCTCGACGCCATCCTGGGTAGCCCGCTCGCCGTGCGCGAGATCATCTCCATCGGCGAGCAGCTGCGCTCCCACCGGCTGCGCGTGAAAGAGATCATCCGCGACACCGAGGAAGACGAGCACGAGTTCGACGAGGAAGAGGCGGATCGCTGGCTGATGCGCCTGATCGACAAGGTAAAGCGCGTCGACAAGAAGACTCAGGCGCTGCGCGACGAGAACAAGACAGCGGGCGACGCGCGCAAGAAGCAGATCGTGCTCGATCTCAAGGCCAACCAGGAAGAGCTGGCCAAGACGCTGCACGAGATGCGCCTCAACAAGAAGATCATCGATCGCATGGTGAGCCGCCTCAAGACGCTGCACGCCAAGATGAACCGCGCGGCGGTCGAGGCCGAGAACGCGGGTCACCCGCTGCCGGAGACCAGCTCGCAGCTGATGGATCTGGAGCAGGTGCGGGAGATCTACCGAGCGGTGCGCAAGGGCGAGCGCCGCGCCGAGCGTGCCAAGGCCGAGCTGGTGGAGGCCAACCTGCGCCTGGTGGTGTCGATCGCCAAGAAGTACACCAACCGCGGCTTGCAGTTCCTGGACCTGATCCAGGAGGGCAACATCGGCCTGATGAAGGCCGTGGATAAGTTCGAGTACAAGCGCGGCTACAAGTTCAGCACGTACGGCACGTGGTGGATCCGTCAGGCCATCACCCGCGCCATCGCGGATCAGGCGCGCACCATCCGCATCCCCGTGCACATGATCGAGACCACCAACAAGCTGGTCCGCACCTCGCGCTACCTGGTGCAGGAGCTCGGCCGCGAGCCAACACCCGACGAGATCGCCGAGAAGATGGAGCTGCCGCTCGATCAGGTGCGCAAGGTGCTCAAGATCGCGAAGGAGCCGCTCAGCCTGGAGACGCCCATCGGTGAGGAGGGCGACAGCCACCTCGGTGACTTCATCGAGGACAAGGCCGCCGTCAGCCCCGCTGACGCCGCGGTGAACATGAACCTGTCGGAGCAGACCCGGAAGGTGCTCAAGACGCTGACCCCGCGCGAGGAGAAGGTGCTCCGCATGCGCTTCGGTATCGGCGAGAAGAGCGACCACACCCTGGAAGAGGTGGGTCAGGACTTCGAGGTCACGCGCGAGCGCATCCGTCAGATCGAGGCGAAGGCGCTGCGCAAGCTGCAGCACCCCAGCCGCTCCAAAGAGCTCAAGAGCTTCATGTGAGCAGCCCCCATCCAAACGCGGCAGCCTTTCAGAAGCTGATCGCGGAGCGGCGCACCGTGCAGGACTACCGGCAGGGTGCGCTGCCGGATGGCGCGCTGCAGCGCGCGCTGGAGGCGGCGCTGAGTGCGCCCAACCACCGCATGACCGAGCCCTGGCGATTCATTCAGGTGGGCCCAGCGGCGCGGCAGGCGCTGTTCGAGATCGGCGCCGACCTCAAGGGCACTCCGGAGGCGCCGCTGGCCGGCGCAGCGCGGGACCGCCTTGCGGCCAAGATGCTCAACCCCGCCGAGCTGCTGGTCGTATGTCAGCTCCAGGCAGAGAAACCGGAAATCGCTCAGGAGGACTACGCGGCCGTGGCCTGTGCCGTGTACGCCGCCATGCTCTCGCTCTGGAGCGAGGGTATCGGCTCCAAGTGGAGCACGGGTGGCGTCACCACGGATCCGCGCACGTACGCCTGCCTGGGCGTGGATCCCGCGCAGCAGCGGATCGTCGGCTTCGTCTGGGTGGGGCACGACGCGCGGCCCGAGGCACCCAAGCCCAAGCGGCGCCGCGGTCTAGATCAGGTCTTTCGCTCCGTTCCCTGAGGCGCAGCCAGCGGAGCGCCGGCGGGCAGAATCCGGAAGAAAAACGCGCCGGGAACGTGCATCCCACTCGATACTGCGTGCATAATGCAGTCTCATGCACTTCGCTTGGCGACGCCGCAGGGCGCGTAGGCAGCTAACTTTCTTCGCAGCGCAGGAGGGCCGATGGGCTGGCTGCGCGACTTGATGAGCCAGGCCGAGCCGGCCATCGCGGGTTACGGTGAGCTCGCTCGGCGCAGCCTCGAGCACCCCGAGTGGCCCGAGGACACGCGCCCGCAGCCGCGCTCCCTGGCCGCCCTGTTCAGCAAGCTCGATCGCGGGCAGGAGCTGGAGTGGCTGGCCGAGCGCGACGCCGTACAGCGCGCCCTGGCGCTGATCCTGGGCTGCCGGTTGGACCTCATCCGGCGTCCGCTGGAGGAGCTGCTGGAGGCCCCCGACCTCAAGCGCCTTCGTTTCGAGGATCTGCCCTTCGCCAGGCCCTTCGATTTCCAGGAGGAGCCCCTCCCACCCGGGCTCCCTTCCCTCGTCGGGCGCCCTGCCGCCTGGCAGCGCACCTGGTGGCACGCGCCTTCCGGCAGTGGCCGCTCGCTGGTCGGCCGCTGGCTGTCTGCCCGCGGCCTGGCCATGCACGTGTGCGCGCGGACCTGGGCAGACGTCGCGCAGCGCCTGCCCGAGTCCGGCCCCACCTTCATCGAGCTGGAACGAGGCGATGGGCTGCCGGCGTTCGAACAGCTGCCGCTGCGGGCGGACGTGTGCATCGCAGCGCCCGTCGTCCCGCCGGCTCCCTCCCCCGCCACGCGAGCTGCGCAGCCATGGCAGGTGATCGAGAGCCCGGCGCTGGAGACAGTGCTCGACCCGCTGCTGGAGTGGCTGCACGCGCGGCTGCCAGAGGACGGCGCGTTCGACGTGCAGCAGGCGCGCGAGTGGTTGTTGCCACTGCTGCAGGACGGACAGCTCACCAGCTTCGGAGCGCTGCTGGGCGCCTGCGGCCTGCTGGACGCGCAGGGCGTACAGGAGAGCACCAGCAAGACGCTGAGCGAGCTGACGGCGCAGTTCGTCCACGATCGCCTCGAGCAAGCCAGCGGCAAGGGCAGCGCGGAGGCACAGTGGCTCAAGCAGTCGGGCTTCGACGTGCTGGTCAAGCTGGCGGAGGAGGTGCTGACCCGCGGCGAGCACCCCTGGGAGCTGGCGCGCAGCCAGGACGAGTGGATCGCGCTCATCCCGCAGGAGTTTCGCGAGAGCGTCGATCAGGAGTGGCTGCGCTGGTCGCTCGGCAAATCGGGCGGACAGGCCAGCGCCGCGGAGCTGGAGCGCGCGCTTCGCAGCGCGCCGCCCGGCGCTTACCGCATCGTGCGCGCCCTGGCCGACGCGCGGCTGCTGCGCACGCGCGGTGCACAGAGCGGGCTGGAGGTGGCACCCGCCGTGGTGCGCCAGGTGGCGCTGCGGCACGCCCGCGAGCAGCTGATCCGCAACTCGTCGCCCTTCAGCTGGGGTGAGGCGCTGCTGCGCCCGCACGCTGCCCCCGGCATCCTCAACGCGCTCGATGAGCGCCTGGCAGAGGACGACTTTCTGCTGGTCGAGAGCCTGTTCGATCTCGACCTGTCCTCGCAGCCTGCGCTGGTGGTGGCGGCCGAGGCCGTGTTCGTGTGCCTCGGCTTGCAGGTGCTGAGCGGCGCCACCGTGCCGCGCGACTACCTGATCCAGATCTGGAATGAGCAGCTGAGCTGGGTGCTGGAGCTGGAGGGTGAGACGGAGCTGCCTGGGCCGCGGCTGCTTTCCTGGGAGGGCAGCGCAGCGGGCTCGCTGCTCAGCGATCCCGATGTGTGGCGAGTGGCCGCGCTCGCCATCTCCGAGCGCCTGGGCCCGACCCAGGGCACGCGCCATCCGCTGCTGCGGCCGTGGGGCAACGAGCTCACTCACCCCAAGCTGCAGGGGCTCTTCGACAGCATCCACGCTTGCCTGCTGCGGCCCGACATCTCGCAATACGAGTGGGCGCTGCGCGCGTTCGGCATGATGGGGCGCCTGTACAACAGCGCGCCCGGCAAACACGACGTCAGCAACGTGCATCCCCTCGCCCGCCCCGCCTACGCGGTGAAGGCCTTCCTGGCAGATCGCCAGACCTTGGCGATCGACACCATCGGCTCACATCCGCTGGAGGTGCGCGCACTGCGCTACGAGGGGGAGCTGCGTGCCACGGAGTGGCCGGTGCTGGCGGAGGCAGCCTGGCGCGACTGGCGGCGCCGCGGCGCTCCCGTCAGCGCGGACGACTGGTTTGCGCCGAACAGCCCCTGCCACCGGCAGCTCTGGCCGCACATGCCCGCGGACGCGATCGACGCCGTGTGGTCGCGCTGGGGCGATCAACCCTGGCCCGTGCAGTGCTTCGGCCCCGCGCAGTGGACCGCCTTCGTGGACCGCTGGGCGCGCCAGTTTGCGCGCCACCCGAGCTCACCGGTGTGGGCGGCGGCGCTCGAGCGCATGCCCGCCGAGTCGCTGGACGAGGTGATGCGCGAAGGCCAGCTGTGGAGCACGCCCTTCGGCAACACGGCGGCGCTCACCGCCATCGTCTGGCGCCGCGCGCCCGATCAGATCCGCGCGCAGCTGGTGCAGCGCATCGAGGCGCACGACGCGGGCGGCTTTGCGCGCTGCCTGGAGGCAGCGCCCGAGCACCTCGACTCGCAGCTCTTGCCGGTGCTGACCGCGGCGCTGTCTCAGCGCACCGTGCGGCGGCAGGTACTGGATGAAGCGCGCCGCTGGCTGGCGCGCCGCGTACAGACGCGCGCCTCCACCTGGCGCGAAGCGTACGGCCTGTTCGCCACCATCGAAGAGCGTGTGGCGCGCTCCATCCGCGCGCGCGGCTCGCTGCCGCCGTGATGCACGGCGATCACTGCGAAGCAGCGGATCGCTGTAGGTGGCATCCGGGAAACTTGGCTGCAAAACTCTGCGGCCGCTGCTCGTGCGACACTCTGGCAAAGGCCATGAGTGCAAAAGAACCAGGCTGCTGCAAGCGCCCAGAGCAATGCAGTCGTGCCACGTCGTGTAGGCAAGATCACACCATTGACAAGCCAGCGCCTGGCGAGCTTTTTTGTGGCGCCATGCGCATTGCTTCTCTGCTCGCGTTGCTTGCCGCGCTGTTCGCGTGTGGCTCGGAGGCAACACCCAGGGCCGTTTCGCCGGATGAAGACACGTCGAGCGCGCTCGCCGCAAGCGGCGCAGAGCCGAACGGCGCGCACCTGAAGAAGCGTAAGCGCAAGGCGCGTGGTCAGCTGGGAGAGGACGAGGTGCGCAGCGCCGAGTCGCTGCTGCCGCAGGGCTGCAATGAAGGCAAGGACGACTGTCTGCCGCCGGAGTCCTTCGTGGACAAGCTGTGCAGCGGCGTGCACCCGGAGCTGGCGCTGCACATGTTCCGCGGTGGCTCGCCGTGGAAGCGGCTGTACTCGCGCGCGGTGGCGCCCGCGTTCAACGGCGCGGGCGGGCCCTCCATCTCGGACGAGCGCATCCAGCGCGGTGAGGAGCTGATCGCGCTGCGCCGCAACACGGACGCCAAGCTTTCGCAGCGCGGCGAGATGAGCGTGGGCACCACCGCCGGCTATGATCTGCTGCGCTGGAACGGCAGCTGCGTCACCTTGCACGACGGTGAGTTCACCAGCAAGGCGCCGCGCCGCGGCTTGCGTCACGCCAACGTGGACTGGCGCTCGCTCGGTGATCGGGTGCAGTCCACCCTGCGCGAGGATGAGCTGATCAGCCGTGCCATCGTGGCGCGCCGCAAGGAGTGTCGCGGCATCACGCTGGGTCGGGTCACGCGCAAGTGCGTCGAGCAGGAGCGTTCGCTGGTAGCGGCCATCGTGGACTACGTGCGCGCCGGCGGCGAGCTGCCGGCGCCCAGCGAGCGTCTCTAAGCCTCAGTGTTTGTAACCTGAGTGTCTGTAAGCCAGTCCTCGCCACCGGCGGGGCGCGCTCAGCCAGCGTCCGGCACGCCGGCATCTGCCGGTGGCACGCCGCCCGCGTCGCTGGGCGGCACGCCAGCGTCCTCCGAGCCCACATGGCTCACCCGATAGATGACGCCGTTCGAGTCATCGGTGAACAGCAGCGCTCCGTCGCCGTCCACCACGAGCCCCGCGGGGCGCGCAAAGGTGCTCTGGCCATCCGCACTCAGAAATCCGCTCACGAAGGGCTCAAAGCGCCGCGGCTGACCGCTGGCATCGAAGTCGATGCGAGCGATCTGGTAGCCCGTCGCGGGGATGCGGTTCCAGGAGCCGCGCATGGCCACGAAGGCGTCATTGCGATAGTCGGAGGGAAAGGCCGCAGCCGTGTAGAACGCGAAGGCAATGGGCGCGTGGTGCGCCTGCGTCTCCAGGGTGGCGGGGGTGGTCTCCGCGCAGTACGCCTCCTTGGTCGTGTCCGGTGGATCCTGGATGACAGGGTCAGGCTGCCGCTGCCCGAAGCAATAGGGCCAGCCATAGTCATTGCCCGCCTCGAGGCGGTTGAGCTCCTCCGGCGGCAGGTCCGCGCCGCGCCAGTCCGAGCCGTGGTCCATGCCCCACAGCACATCCGTGGCGGGGTGCCAGGCAAAGCCGATGGTGTTGCGCAGGCCGCGAGCAAACACCTCGCGACTCGAGCCGTCAGGGGCCGCCCGTAGCAACGTGGCGTGCTCAGGGTTGGTCTCGGCACAGGCGTCACAGCTGCTGCCGACCGAGATGTACAGCATCTCGTCCGGGCCAAACGCCAGGGTACGGTTCGGATGCTGGCCCCCATCTGGCAGATCCTGCACGATCGGCTGAGGCGTGGAGAGCTGCCCCCCGGCATCCACAGTGCCGCGATACACCGACGTGGGGGTGGCCAGGTAATAGTCCGTTCCGCGGAAGGCGATGCCATGCACCCCGGTCAGGCCCGAGGCCACGGTGCTGCGCTCGTCGGCGCGTCCGTCACCGTCCACGTCCCTCAGGCGCAGCACATCCGCCTGCCGTGGGCGGGTCAGATACACGTCGCTGCCCCGCACGGCCAGCATGCGGGCGTGCTCGAGCTCCGAGGCAAAGGTGTTGATGCGAAAGCCCGCTGGCAAGCTCAAGCTCGCCACCAGCTCGGGCGTGGGGGCGCGCTCCAGCGGGCGAAAGGCATCGCGATCCACAGGGTCCTCCACGGCCGTGCCGGCGTCTGTCGCGCCCCCGTCGCGAGCGCCGCTGCTGCCCGCGTCAGCTCGCGCGCCAGCGCCTGCATCTGCGCGCAGCGTCCTCGCCGTGGACCCGAGCTCGTCCTCCGAGCACGCGGTAGTGATCAGCAGCAAAGTGGTCAGCCCGAGCGCAGTCTGGGTCCCTTGCAGCCTCAACACGCGACGGTTGCTCACATCCGCGACAGGCATGTTTGTCTCCTTGCGCAGCAGCGCCACAAGGGCGAGTGCCCTTTGCCGTACGCAGCACGCGGGACTGCAACACATGTGCCGGGGGCATGCTGCTCGCTTCAGCGGTCAGGCTCGGACGGCGCACTCGCGGCTAGCCAGCACGGCACGAGGCAAAGCGCCGCGGCCGAGGCTCGCGCGTGCCGCGGCCGAGCCCCGCTAGACCAGCTTCAACCAGCTGGCGAAGAGCTCATGGACGCCGCGGCCTGCGCCAGCAGCTCATAGGAGCGCAGCCGGGCGGAGTGATCGTAGATCATGGAGGTCGCGATCAGCTCATCCGCGCCGGTGCGGGCCAGCAGCTCCGAAAGCCCGCGCCGCACGGTGTCCGGCGAGCCCACCACGGCGCACGAGAGCGTGTGCTCGAGCAGAGCTCGCTCGGCGGCGCTCAGCGACTCGCGAAAGCCCGCGCGCGGCGGCGGCAGCTGCACCGGAGTGCCGCGCCGCAGCTGGATGAAGGCCTGCTCCGTGGACGAGAATAGCTCGCGCGCCGCCTCATCGGTATCCGCCACACAGGCGTGGATACCCAGCATCAGCTGCGGCCGCTGCAGCTGCCCGGAGTGAGCAAAGCGCTGCCGGTACAGCGCCGACGCCTCCTGCAGCTGTGCCGGGGCAAAGTGCGAGGCGAAAGCAAAGGGCAGCCCCAGCGCACCAGCCAGCTGCGCCCCGAACAAGCTGGAGCCCAGGATCCAGATGGGCACGTGCAGCCCCGCGCCCGGCACGGCCAGCACGCGCTGCCCCGGCTGCGGCTCGGCGAAGTAGCGCTGCAGCTCCAGCACGTCGTTCGGGAAGTCGTCCACGTCACCCTGGAGCGTGCGCCGCAGGGCTCGCATGGTGAGCGGATCCGTGCCCGGCGCGCGCCCGAGGCCCAGCTCCACCCGCCCCGGAAAGAGAGCGGCGAGCGTGCCGAATTGCTCCGCGATCACGAGTGGCGCGTGGTTGGGCAGCATGATACCGCCCGCGCCGACCCGTATCGTGGAGGTCGCGCCGGCCACGTGTGCGACGAGCACGGCGGTGGCGGAGCTGGCCACCCCAGGCATGTTGTGGTGCTCCGCCAGCCAGTAGCGGCCGTATCCCCAGCGCTCGGCGTGTTGCGCGAGCTCCCGGGTGTTCCGCAATGCTTCACCGGCATTGCCCCCCTGCCGGATCGGAACGAGGTCGAGGATCGAAAGCGGAACGGCCGAAGGAGCCAAGATGATCGAAATGTAGCCCGCCCTGCGCGAACCGCTAGATCTGCGTGGCGCCGCTGCCCACGCCGAGCGCCGCCTGTTTCACGGCCTCCGACAGCGAGGGATGGGCGTGAGACGCTCGCGCGATGTCCTCCGCGCTGGCCCCGAAGGCCATGGCGACGGCCGCCTCGGCGATCAAGTCACCGGCTGCCGGCCCCACGATGTGCACCCCGAGCACGCGGTCCGTCTTGGCATCCGCCAGCACCTTTACCCGGCCCTCGGTGCTGCCGAGCGCCTTGGCGCGGCCATTGGCGCTGAACGGGAACCAGCCCTTCTTGTACTCGATCTTGGCCTCTTTGAGCTGCTCCTCGCTCTTGCCCACCGAGGCGATCTCCGGATGGGTGTAGACCACGCTCGGGATCGAGTCGTAGTCCACGTGGCCATAACCCGTGGCGATGTACTCCGCGCAGGCCACGCCCTCTTCCTCCGCCTTGTGCGCCAGCATGGCACCGCGGATGACGTCGCCGATGGCGTAAATGCCGGGGACGGAGGTCTGGAAGTGGTCGTTCACGACCACATCGCCGCGCTTGCCCAGCGCCACCCCGACCTTTTCCAGGCCCAGGCCATCGGTGTACGGCACGCGCCCCACCGCAAGCAGCACGCGATCACAGCTGATGGGATCGCTGCCCTCGATCTCGACCTTGCAGCCCTTGTCGCCGCGGACCGCGGACTTCACCCGCGCGCCGAGCTTGAAGACCAGCCCCTGCTTCTCCAGGATCTTCCTGGAGAGCGTGCCCAGCTCGGTATCCATGCCGGGCAGGATGCGGTCGAAGTACTCGACGACCGTGACCTTGGCCCCCAGCCGCTGCCAGACGGAGCCGAGCTCGAGCCCGATCACGCCTGCGCCAATCACAACCAGGTGCCCCGGCACCTCGTTGTAGGAGAGCGCCTCGGTGCTGGTGCCGATGCGATCGCCGTCCAGCTCCACCCCGGGCAAGCGCGCGACGGTGCTGCCGGTGGCGATCACGATGTTCTTGGTGGTGAGCTCCTGCGTGCCGCCCGCGGTCAACTCCACCACCACCAGCCCTGGTGCCTCGATGCGGCCCTTGCCCTTGACGTGGGTCACCTTGTTCTTCTTGAACAGGCCCGCGATGCCGCCCGTGAGCTGGCCCACGATGTCGCTCTTCTTCTTCATCATCGCGGGCAGGTTCAGAGCCACCTTGCCCACGTCGATGCCGAACTGGGTCAGCTCGTGTTTTGCCTTGTGGTAGAGGTGGCTCGCCTCCAGCAGCGCCTTGCTGGGGATGCAGCCCACGCGCAGACAAGTGCCGCCGAGCGCCGGCTCGTACTCCACGCAGGCCACGTTCATGCCCAGCTGTGCCGCGCGGATCGCGGCGATGTAGCCACCAGGGCCGGCCCCGATGACGACCAGATCGAATTGCTTGTCCATAGTGTCCGCTCGCCGCTCTCCCAGCTGATCTCAGACCTCGATCAACATGCGCGTCGGCTCCTCGATCGCATCCTTGATGCGCTTCAGGAAGCCCACGGCCTCGCGACCGTCGACGATGCGGTGATCGTAGGTGAGCGCGATGTACATCATCGGGCGCGCCACGATCTGCCCCTTCACCACCACGGGCCGCTCGTTGATGCCGTGCAGGCCGAGGATGCCGCTCTGCGGCGGATTGATGATTGGCGTCGAGAGCAGCGAGCCGTAGATGCCACCGTTGGTGATGGTGAACGTGCCGCCCTGCAGCTCCTCCAGCTTCAGCGTGCCTTCCTTCGCGCGCGCAGCGAGTGCGGCGATCGTCAACTCCACCTCGGCGAAGCCCATGCGCTCCACGTTGCGCAGCACGGGGACCACCAGACCCTTGCCGCCACCGACGGCGACGCCGATGTCGAAGTAGTTGTGATAGACGATGTCGGTGCCGCGCACCTCGGCGTTGACGCTGGGGAACTGCTTCAGCGCGTCCACCGCCGCCTTGACGAAGAACGACATGAAGCCGAGCTTGATCGAGTACTTCTTCGTGAACGCTTCCTGGTAGTCCTCGCGCAGCTGCTTGACCGCCGTCATGTCCACTTCATTGAAAGTGGTGAGCAGCGCGGCGGTCTGCTGTGCCTCCACCAAGCGCTCGGCGATGCGCCGGCGCAGTGAGGTCATCGGCACGACCTCTTCCTGGCGCGAGTTGCTCGCGGGCAGGTTGGGCACCGCCGGCGGCTTGAGATCGCGAGCCTTCGGTTCGCGCAGATCGGGCTTGGCCGCCTTGCCGCCCTCCACATGGCGCTGCACGTCTTCCTTCAAGGTTCGCCCACCAGGTCCGCTGGGCTGGACCTCGTTTGCCTCCAGCCCCGCGGCATGCAGCGCGCGCTGTGCCGCCGGCATCACCCGTGGCGCGGACGCCGGCGGGATAGTGGCGGGCGGAGCCTCGGAGCCCTGAGAGCGATCGAACACCGGATCGAGCGGAGCGGCGGCCTTGGGCGCCGTGCCCTGCTGAGCCGTGCCCTGCTGAGCGCTGCCCTGCTGAGCGCTGCCCTGCTGAGCAACAGCGCCTTCCTCCATGTAACCGAGCACGTCCCCAACCTTGGCCGAGGCGCCCTTCTGAAACAGGATCTTGGAGATCGTCCCGTTCACGGGA
>JAICQL010000033.1 GCA_025937895.1 Polyangiaceae bacterium
GTCTCGCTCACAGCCTCGCTTGCAGCGGCGGCTACGCTCGCGGGCTCGCTCTCCGCGGCCACGCTCTCCGCGGCCACGCTCTCCGCGGCCACGCTCTCCGCGGCCGCCTCCGGCGCAGCAGCGACGCGCTCGGGCGCCGGTGAACCAGCCACTTCCGTGGCCTCCGCGGGCTGCGCGCTCGCCTCCGCGGGCTGGGCGCTCGCCTCTGCAGGCTGCGCGCTCACCTCGCGTGCCGCCGGCTCCCTCGCCTTCGTGGCGGACGACTCCACGACCGTACCGGCGAGCGTGATCTCCTCCGTGCTCGCTGCCTCCATCTCGGGCACGGCGCCGAGCAGCTCGCTCGCCGTCAGCTGTGGCTCCATCGACGGCGCTTCCTCCTGCTCCGGTTTCGAGCTGGCGCTCGCTCCGGCTGGCGGCTGTGCGCTTGCGGCTTGCTGGCGCTCCTGCGCCTTGCGCTCATCCAGCGCGCGCTGCAGCTCATCGCGCAGCCCGCGTGCCAGCTCGTGATCGGGATCGCTGACCAGCACCTCTTGCAAGATGCCGATGGCGCGCACCAGGTGACCTTGCGCCGCATAGATGCGCGCCAGGGTGACGGTGGCCACCGGCGGCGGCCCGCTGGGAAACGGCCGCACCGGCAGCCCGCCGCGAATCAAGGTGGCGGCCTCGGGCAGGTGCAGCCCGCGCTCCACCACGCTGGCCAGCAGGCGCCGCGCCTTACCCAGCCACGAGACGGGCAGCGGCAGCTGCCGCGCCTCGGGCGCACGCGCACGCTCGATGGCGGCGCGCAGCTCCGCGCGCGTCATCACGTCCGCATCGATGACCCTCAGCGTTTGTGCGAGCTTCAACAGCTCGACCCGAGAGAGCGCCTTGGAATTGACGTCGTTGTTCAGCATGCGCACCCGCCTCACCGGGGGAGAAGCCGGCCGCCTAGAGTAGCTCGAGGCAGGGGGCCGAGGGGGCGTGCTTTTGCCAGTCCCCGGCCGGGACTGCCAAATCATCGGTCGCGCTCGCGCGGTGGGGAGCCGGTGGGGTGGAGCGCGACCCGGGCGCTCGGCTTCTCAGCCGTGCTTTTTTCCGGGAGCGCGCTCAGTGCCAGGCGCCGCCGGCATCCGGGGCGGGGCGCCGCCCGGCGAGCAACTCCGCGGCCTCGACCTTGTCGCGATCGAGGCGAGCCTGCAGCTCGGCGAGGCTCGCAAATTTGGTCTCGTCGCGCAGCCGGGCGACGAAGTGTGCGCGCAGCCGGCGCCCGTACAGGTCCCCCGAGAAGCCGAGCGCGTGGACCTCCACCTTCAGCTCGCCAGCGCCCAGCGTGGGGCGGATGCCGATGTTGGCCACCCCCGGCGCGAGCCGCCGGTAGCGGCCGCCGGCCTGCGCCGCAGCGCTTCGATCGTCGAGACCCTGCTCATTGAAACTCTGCTCATCGAAACTCTGCTCATCGAAGACGTCGACCAGCACCGCATACACGCCGCGCGCCGGCAGCAGCTCTGCCAGCTGGCCCAGGTTGGCCGAGGGGATGCCCAGCTGGCGCGCGCGCTGCTCGCCCGGCTCCACCACGCCGCTCAGCGCATGCGGGCGGCCCAGCAGGCGCTCGGCACCGGCGACGTCGCCCGCGCTGATGCGATCGCGGATGCGGGTGCTGGAGATCACGCCGTCTGTATCCTCGTGCAGCGGCTCGGCGCCTGCCTCGAAGCCGAGCTCGGCGCCCAGCGTGGCCAGCATCGCCGCATCCCCGGCGCGGCCGCGGCCAAAGCGAAAATTCTGCCCCACGGTGACCCGGCGCGCCGCCAGCTTGCGCTGCAGCAGGTCGCTCGCGAACTCGCGCGGCGACACGCTCGCCAGCTCTTTCGTGAACGGCTCCACCACCACGCGCAGCCGCGGGGAGAGCCGCTGCAACAGCTCCACCTTGCGCTCGAGCGGGGTGAGCACTGGCTGCTGGCCGCGGCCCAGCACGACGGCGGGGTGCTGATGAAACGTGAGCACGATCGGCTGCAAGCCGCGCTGCTCGGCCAGCTCCAGCCCGCGCCCCAGCACCCACTGATGCCCGCGGTGGACGCCGTCGAAGTTGCCGACCATGACCAGGCTGTCGCGCTGCTCCGCAGCGGCGAGCTCGCCGGACGATGCGGCTCGATCTGGGCGCTCTGGATCCATGGCAGCTAGTGCAATTACCTGCGGTCTCGACGTGGGCGGCTGCCGCTCTTACTACAAGCTCGCCCCACTGGCGAGCCCGCTGCCCGCTCGCGCCTGCAGGACCAGCGCGGGGCCGCACGGGGCCGAAGGTGCTTGATCCGGCTGGAAGCGTTGCCTTATGCCGGGGCATGCCTCAGCTCACCCCGGAACAGGCCATCGAGGAGGCGCGGGCGGGCCGCCTGCGCCCCGTGTATTTGCTTGCGGGGGAAGAGCGCTACTTCCGCCAGCAGGTGGTGCAGGCCATGCGCACCGCCGTGGTCGGGCCCGGCGGCGCCAGCTTGAACGAGGATCAGTTCGTGGCGGGCGAGGTGGACGTGCGCACCGTGGTATCCGCGGCGCGCACCCTGCCGATGTTCGGGCCCCGGCGGCTGGTCGTGGTGCGCGATCTGGAGCGCTGGGAGGCGAAGGGCGAGGAGGCGGCGGAAGACGAGGTGAAAGGCGTGGTGCACAAGCCGCTCGATCAGCTCGCCGAATACGCGGCCGCTCCCTCGGATCGCACCACCGTCTTGCTGCTGGCGGACAAGCTGGATAACCGCCGCCGTCTGGTCAACCTGGCGCGCAAGGAGGGCTTCCTGGTGGTCTGCGCCGCGCTGGCGCGCGGCATGCTGCCGGGCTGGATCCGTGATCGAGCGCGCGAGCACGGCCACAAGATGGCGGCGCGGCCGGCGGATCTGCTGGCGGAGCTGGTGGGCAGCGATCTGTGCGCGCTCGCCGACGCGCTGGAGCGGGTGGAGCTGTTTGCGGGCAAAGGCGCGGAGCTGAGCGAAGAGGCGGTGCTCACCTGCGTGGCCAACATGCAGCCGGCCACGGTCTGGGATCTGGTCGGCGCCGTCGGGCGGCGCGATGCGGGCGCGGCGCTGGCAGCACTGGAGCGCGTGTTCGAGCCGGGCGGGGGCCCGCGCCTGGTGGGCCTCTTGTGCTGGTCCACGCGCCAGCTCATCCGCTACGCCTCCGCGCGCCGCGCCGGGCTCTCGCCGGATGACGCCGCCCGCCAGGCAGGGGTGCCGCCGTTCAAGGTGCGCGAGCTGAACGATCAGCTGCGGCAGCTGCCGCTGGAGCGCGCGGAGCGCTGGCTGGAGACCCTGGCGCAGGTGGATCTGGACGTGAAGGGTGGCTCCAAGCTGCCGCAGAAGGCCGTGCTGGAGACGGCGCTGCTGGCGTTCTGCCGCTAGCCGCGCAGCGGGAAAAGCAGCCGCTAGCTCGGGACCGTGACCACTGGCGCAGCCACCTCTTCACTCTCACCCGGCTGCTCGCGCTGCTTGCCGTCGAGCAGACAGGCCACGTTCACGTCGCCCAGCACGTTGATCATCGTGCGGCAGCGATCGAGGAACCAGTCCACAGTGAGCAGCAGCGCGATGTAGTCGAGCGGCAGGTGCACCGCAGAGAAGACGAGCGTCATCGTCACCAGGCCTGCCTCGGGGATGCCGGCGGCGCCGATCGAGGCCACCACGCTGGTCAAGATCACCAGCACCTGCTGGAACACGCTCAGCTCCGCGCCGATCATCTGCGCCACGAACAGCGCGGACATGGCCTCGTACAGCGCGGTGCCGTCGTTGTTGAAGTTGGAGCCCACCAGCGCGCCGAGGCTGGCCGAGCGCTCGCGCAGGCCCACGCCCGAGCGCAGGCGGCGATAGGTGACGGGCATGGTGGCGGTGGAGCTGGCAGTGGAGAACGCCATCACCAGCGCGTCGCGCATGTGCCGCAGCAGCTCGACCGGGCGCACCCATGAG
This sequence comes from Polyangiaceae bacterium, assembly GCA_025937895.1. Classification (GTDB taxonomy): domain Bacteria; phylum Myxococcota_A; class Polyangia; order Polyangiales; family Polyangiaceae; genus SZUA-265. The sequence goes on from JAICQL010000033.1 coordinate 3,918, forward strand.
CCCGCGCGGATGCGCACCAGGTAGTAGCTGGCCTGGATGCACAGCGCGAGCAACACGGCCAGCACGAACCAGCCGATACGGTAGAACGGCTCGAAGCCGATAACCCCGACGATGCTGGCCACCTTGCCGAACACGGCCAGCGGCACCAGCGCCAGCACCCAGTGCAGGATGCGCAGGATGCAGTCGAAGCCGAGCGTGGCCAGCTGCTCTGCCTGGCGGCGCTGCGGCTCCGCCAGGCCACGCGCGGCCAGGCCGAAGGCGATCGCGATCATCACCACGGCGATCACGCGGTTCTCCACGAACGGTCGTACGAAGCTGTCGGGGATGTTGTCGAGCAGCTGGGTCACCACGTCCGCCTTCACGTCGGGCGCGGCGCCGTGCTCCGGCGGCTTCATGCCGGCGCCCGGGCGCAGCAGGTTGGCCACGCCCAGGCCCACCAGGATGGCCACCAGGGTGTTGAGCAACAGCAGGCTGCCCATGCGCGCTGCCAGGCGGCCGTGCATGTCGGCAGTGATCAGCGCGCGCACCACCGCGGTCAGGATCAAGACGGGCGCGATGGCGCCCAGCACGCGCAGGATCAGCCGCGCGGGCCAGTCCAGCGGCTTGGCGCTGGGCCCCAGCACATAGCCCACCACCAGCCCCAGCAGCAGGCCCACCAGGATCTGCGCGTACAGCGGCAGCCGCGTCCAGAAGGCAAGTACGCCGCGGGCCTGGGGCGGAGCGGACGGAGAGCTCGTCATGCGCCCGGCTTTACTACGGCCCGCCGAGCCCACCAAGGGGCGCGGCGGGCAGCTGGATTTTGCTCGCGGGGCCGGACGCGCGAGGCTTTTTTACAGGGGGCTGCAGCTCAGCTGCGTCACGTCGCCGGGCACGGCGGGCGCGCCGTACAGCGACACGCGGCCGCCGACCTCCACGGCATCACGGGCCTCGGGGCAGCTGACCTCGACCAGCACGTCGCTGCCCTCGATCAGCTGATTGGCGAGCGCGTCGCGGTACACGCAGGAGACGCCGGTGCCGAGCTGCTCGCTGTATTCACACACGCGCACGACCGCCGGCGGGCTGCTCTCGGGCACCGAGCAGCGCAGCTGAATGCTGCCGCCGACCGGGCACGCCACATCGCTCAGCGAGCCGACCCCGGCGCTGAAGCCGCAGTCGCGCAGCGGGCCCAGCTGGCCACGGGTGCAAGCCTCGATGACGAAGCCGCCCGTCTGCAACATCGGGATCGAGCGCGACTCGAGGTTGTTGCTGTCCCAGCCCGGAGAAAAATCGCACGACGGGCGATCCACGCGCTGGTTGGTGCCGGTGACGAAGCCGGAGTCCTCGAACACGGGCTCACCGGCGCTGTCCAGCACCGGCGCACCCTCGCACAGGAAGCGATCGGGGTTGCTCTTGAAGTCGAGCTGCGCCATCACCGGGCCGCCATCGGCCATGCCGGTCACATCGATCCACTGGCACTCCACCCCGGCGCCGTAGTCATCACCCCAGCCCGCCTGGATGCCCTGATACTCGCAGGAGGCGTAGTCGTGGGTGAGCGGCGCGGTCTCGTTGTTGCCGTAGCGGTTGGTGCTCTGCAGGCAGAAGGCCTGCTTGTTGCCCAGCCGCTGGTTGTCGGTGGCCAGCTCGAAGGAGCCATAGTGCGCGAAGTGGTAGTGCTCGTGGCACTCGCTGTACACGAAGATGTTGTGCTTCGAGAGCAGCGTGTCCTCGTCCTCCAGGTAGTAGTCCACGTCGCCGATGTGCAGCGCGTCGGCGCCCACGTTCTTGACGCTGGCGTCGAACTGCAGCAGGCGGCGCCAGCCCAGGCCCGTCACGCAGTTCTCCGCCATCGCGCAGGAGTCGGCGGAGATGTAGCGATAGATGATGCGGTTGTTCTCCAGGCCGTCGCCGATCACCTGCAGGTCAGCGCCGGACTGGCCGATGGCGCCCACGCGCACCTGGTCCGCCACGGCCGGGTCCCAGGGCAGGCGCTCGAACTGCAGGTTCGTGCTCAGTGAGCCCACGGCGCGGGTCAGCGCCGCGCTGCAGTCCTCGTCCGGCGTCTCGGTGATGTGGCACTCATTTTCGCCGGCCTCGCAGTCCTGATCGTAGAAGGTGGCCACGTTCTCGCCGTCCACGCTGTTGGGCGGAAACTCGGACTCATCCATGCAGGCGTAGCCCGTGCGCTGCAGCAAGAGCTCGGGATCCAGCGGCAGCACGAACGGCTCCTCCCAGGTGCCGCCGATCGCGCCCAGCGCGCTGTCCGCCGCCTCGGGCGAGTCGGCGTCGCTGAGCAAGGTGCTCTGCAGGCGATAGTCGATCAGTACCAGATCATGGCCCTCGACCGTGGCGCGCTCGGGCGCGCCGAGCAGGGTGATCTGCCACTTCTCTTCGGGCGGCAGCGGCAGCTGGCCCTTGGCCTCGGCCTCGTCGTAGAAGAAGTTGCGAAACACCAGGCGGTAGCCCATCAGCCGCACCTGCGCGCGCGCGCGCTCCTGCCAGATGGACTCGGGCTGCGCGAGCAGCTGCTGCGCCACGCGATCGCGCAGGGCCTCGGGCAGCTCGTCCAGCAGATAGCCGACCCGGCCATCCATGGTGGTCGCGATCAGCGAGCCCTCTGGCGCCGGGGCAGGGCTCACGTTGTCGTCGGGACCGCACCCCAGTACGGCGCTGGCCGCCAGAGTGAGCGCCAGTAGGCTCGAGGATTGCCGCTCGGTTCGCATCAGGTTCTTCATCGGCACGAGTTGCACCGGATTGAGGGATCGCGAACAAAGGTGGAACGAGCGTGAGCAGGCTCCATCACTCGCGCACTCGGGCCATCGGCTTGGGCGCATGTGGTTGGTGGTGGCTGCTCTGCTCTGCCCTGCGGTGCCCGGGACAGCGACCAGGCTTGCAGTGGCGGGTTGCCGAGCCCGGGCGAAGGGAGAGCGGCAGAGCCCGAGCGTATGCAGCCAGGGCGGTGACCTAACTTCTCGGCCCGCACGCCGTATGCCTGCAACGGAGGAGGCACACATCCCGCGCTCGAAGACCCGCGTCGAATCGCCCGGCGCCGCCTCCTTTTCACGCGTGAAACGGGGCTGGCTGGGGCGGGCCTTGCGCTGGAGTATCAGCCTGGGGCTGGCGCTGACCTTGCTGGCCGCGCCGCTCGCCGCCGAGCAGGTGCAGATCCCGGCGCGCCTGCAGGCGGCGCTGGTGGCCAAGGTGGCCGCCTATGACACCCGCTTTGCGGCGCGCGCCAACGGCGCGGCGCTGGTCTTGATCGTGGTGGCGGGCGGCAAGGCCGAGTCGGAGCGCTTTGGCGAGGAGATCCGCGCGGAGCTCAGCGTGCAGCCGAAGATCGGCGGGGTCAGTCACAGCGAGGAGATCGTGCGCTACAGCAGCGCCGCCGAGCTGGCCCGGCTGGTGCGCGAGCGGCGCGCGGCGCTGCTGTACGTGGCGCCGGCGCTGTCGGAGGAAGCCGCCCAGATCGCCAGCGCGCTCACGGGGCTGGACGTGTTGAGCGTCGCCGCGCTGGCCGGCGACGTCCAGCAGCGGATCGTGCTGGGGTTTGCCCGTGAGTCGGGCCGCCCGCGCCTGCTGGTGAACCTGGAGCAAGCTCGCCGCCAGAACGTTGCCTTCAACCCCGACCTGCTGCGCCTCGTGAGGGTGATCCAATGAGGGGAGACAGCCCGTTGCCACTTACACCTATGCCCCCATTACCACCATGGACGAGGGCACGGCGGGTCGCGGCCGCGCTGGCCTTGCTCGGCACCGCCGTCAGTGCGAGCTCTGCGCGGGCCGATGACTCGTCGGACCTGAACGCGCTGCTGACGGAATCCATCGTCTCCACGCCCTCCAAGAACAGCGAGACGGCCAGCACTGCGCCCGCCACCTCGAGCGTGATCACAGCCGCAGATCTGAAGCGCTGGGGCATCCACTCGCTGGACGAGGCGATCAACTATCTGGCGCTGGGCATGGTCACCACCAACCCGCTGCAGGCGCTGGAGATCGGCGCGCGTGGCGTGCTGCTCACCGCTGACTTCGGCGCGCACGTGCTGGTGCTGGTGGACGGCCACGCCATCAACGAGCCCTGGAACGGCACGGCGTATTTCGATCGCGGCCTCGGTGTGCCGCTGGAGATGATCGACCACATCGAGGTGGTGCTGGGTCCTGGCTCGGTCATCTACGGGTCGCAGGCCATGCTGGGGGTGATCCAGGTCGTCACCAAGCGCGCGCGGGACTCCGCCGGCTATCGTGTGATCGCGGAGGGCGGCCTGGGGCTGCCCAGTGGGGGCTCCGGAGCGCTGCTCAGCCCCTCCTTCGGCTCGGGCTACATGGACCGACTGGGCAGCTCGTACCGGGTGGGTGCCGGCACCGGGCAGGAGTTTTCGCTGCTGGGGCACCCCGCGGAGCTCACCCTCAACCTCGAGTACTTCCGCCAGGATGGCCCCGCCTTCGAGTTTGGGCCGCAGCAGTATGGCGACGACGCCGTCACCGGGCTGCCCAAGAACTTCGGGCCCAACGGCACCCCGGGCGTGTGGGGAGGCGTGGCGTACGACTCCTACTACGTCGAGGTGCCGGCTGGGTATCTGCGCCTGGTCTGGGGCGACTTCACCTTCGGCGCGCGCGGCAGCATCTACACCCGCGCGACACCGTATCTGGACTCGAAGGTCAACCCATTCGGCGACTTCAATGATCCGGAGAACAACGAGTCGGACCGCTTTGCCAACTTCACCCTGGAGTACTCGCGGACCATCTCGCAGCTGCTCGATTTCACCGTCAAGGGCTACTCGAACCTGTACCGCTACCACTGGCTCAACCGTGGCTCTGCCGCGGAGGACTGCTTCAGCGGGAGCACCGCGGGCTGTACCCAGGAGCTGACCGTGGGCGGCACGATGCTGGGCACCGAGGCCGAGCTGGAGTTCAGCTGGTTCCCGGAGCTGCGGCTCTCCACGTTGCTCGGCGCCAGCGGCAAGGGTCGCTTCATCGACTCCAACCTGGACATCACCGACCGCGCCACGGGCTCGCTGGCGCCACCGGCCAACGACTACACGCGCAACGACTACGCAGCTGCGGTCTACGCCGAGCAGCACATGAGCCCCTGGCGCTGGCTGGACGTGAACGCGGGCCTGCGCTTCGACTACGATCAGCGCGCCAAGGAGGGCGCGCTGTCACCGCGCTCGGCCGTGGGCGTGACCCCGTGGGATCAGGGCCGCATCAAGCTGATCTACTCGCAGGCCTTCCGCGCGCCCTCCGCGTACGAGATCGAATACGCCAACCCCACGTACCAGATCAAACCCGAGGGGCTGACCGCGGAGACCGTGCGCTCGATCGAGGGCTCGCTGGAGCAGCGCTTCGGCTCCCAGCGGGTGTTGCTCGGTGCGTTCCGCTCCTGGTGGCGTGACATGGTCGCGCTCAATGCGCTGAACGCGGCGGATCTGGCCGCAGCGCAGGCCAGCGGTCAGCTGGACCCGGGCACGACCGAGGCGTACCAGTACCGCAACCTGGCCAAGATCGCGAACTACGGCATCAACGCCGCGTTCGAGGGCAGCCTGCTGGGCGAGCGGCTGCGCTACGGGGTGAACTTCACTCACGCCGTGTCCGAGGTGGATCAGGGAGACGGAGACCCACACGAGCTCACCGTCGGCCCCAGCTCGTTTGGCAACGCGCGCGCCTCCTACGATTTTGGCATTCCGCTGCCCACGCTGGGCCTGGCGGTGCAGTACCTGGGCCGTCGTGCCGCGGATCGGGCCTTTGATGGCGGATTTGCGCGGACGCCCTACGCCGACCCGCACGTGGAGCTGCGGCTGACGGCCAGCGGTGAGGCGCCTTTTCTGCAGGGGCTGCGCTATCGCCTGATCGGGGACTACGCCTTCGCCAAGGAGGCCCCGTACGTGATCGGTCCAAACCAGTACGCGGCCGACGCCACCACTCCGTACGAGCTGGCGCCGGTGCGCCGGACGCAGCTCTTCCTGGAGCTGGAGTACCAGTTCAACCCGTAGCCGGGCGCTGGCTGCCGGGGCCTGGCTGGCCCACAATGGAGGATGCGAGCGGCGGGCCGCTGCAGCCGGGGAGGGTGGAGCTGGGCGTTGCTCGGCTTGCTGGCGCTGAGCTGCGAGCGAGACGCGGCGGGGGCGCGCGCGGCCGGCCCGGGCTCGAGCGCGACGCCGCAGGGCACGCAGCCTCCACGCTTTGATCTGGAGCGCCAGGTGGCCAGGCTCGAAGCGGGGGGCAGCGTGGTGCTGGAGCCGGGGGCAGGGGAGCTCTACCTCGCGTATGTGGCTCTGCGTGAGGGCGCCGCGGGGCCCGAGCTCCGGCAGCTCCTGCAGCATGCCTCGGCGGTGGTGCGCGCGTACGCCTTTCAGGCGCTCGCCGAGCGCGAGCCCGAGAGCTCGCTGCTGCCGGAGCTGCTGGTGGCCATCGACGACGTGGCCGTGGTGCAGCGGGGCGGGGGGCGAAGCGAGCAGTCGACAGTGGCCGACCTGGCGCTCGAGCGAGTGCAACACCGGCTGACGGCGAGCGAGCGCGACGTGGTGGCCCGGCGACTGCTGGCCGCGGGCACGCCGCTGCGCTTCGCTGCGCGCATCAAGCGCGAATGGACCCTCGGCCCCGAGCTGCACGAGGCGCTGCGCGAGCTGGCGCGCGGCGGTGATGGCGAGGCGCTGCCCGCTCTGGCGCGCTATCACGATCCGGCGGACATCCCGCTCTTGCTGGCGGGGCTGCGCGAGCCCACGCTCGAGCAGGCGCTGCAGGCCATCGCGGAGTTTCCCGATGCGAGCTTCGTGCCTCCGCTCGAGGCCGTGCAGCGAGAGCTACTGCGCGCCCCGCGCCAGCAGCCGGGGCAACCGTCGGCACAACCGTCGGGCCAACGACGCGGCGCAGCCGGCGCGCAGCTCGTCTGTCAGCTGTATGCCACCGCGCTGCGCTTTCCGGCAGAGGTGGCCGCCGAGCTGCTGGCGGCGCCGTTTGCGCGCGGCGTGCCGGCAGCCGAGCTCGAGCCACACCTCACCTGCCAGCGCTGGCTGCTGCAGCCCGCGCTGTTGCGCGAGCACGCGGCCGCGGGCTTTCGCCTGTGGGAGCACAACGCGGGCCTGCTCACCGAGCAACTCGAGGTGCTGTGGGCGGCCGATCCCGCTCGCGCCCGCAGCTTGACCCTGGCCGGCGCGGCCGAGCTGGGGCCCTTCTCCCCCGACACCATTGCCTGGCTGCTGCAACACACCGATGGCGCCGAGCGTGCCGCGGTGCTGCACGGCCTGCGCGAAGGCCTGCGCCGCGCCGGTAAGGCAGAGCTGGAGAACCTGGCCGATGCGCTGCGCAAGCTGCAGCTACGCGAGCTGCTGCCGGAGCTGTTCGCCCGCCTGGAGCGCAGCCGGCCGCTGGCCGATGCGGACATGGCCACCTTCCGGGCGGAGCTCACACGACCTCTGGTCTGGCAGATCTCGCGCTGGCCGCTGAGCGAGGAGGAGCGGCGGCGGCTCCTGACCTGGGTGGTGGGCGGCCGCGCCGCGCGGGAGCGCGACACCAAGGATCCGATCGGGCAGCGGATCGTGGAGGACTACCTGGTGGAGGTGCTGGCCCGGGCCGGGCTGCTGCAGCCCGGCTGAGCCTCGGTCTAGCGCATGAAGCGCTCGATCATGGCCATGCCGATCTCGAACAAGATCAGCGAGGCGATGGTCAGCTCCAGAAACACCAGCCGGCGGTCGCGGCCCACTTCCACGATCAGCTCCAGCGCGTTCTGCACGCTGCCCAGCTTCTGCTGGATGGACTGGTAGCGATGGCGCAGCTCGAACTCGTCCTGCAGCTGGTTGTAGATGGCGAGCAGCCCAGGATCGTCCTGGGTCACCTCCGGCCTGTCCAGTAGGTGCAACACCGACAGCACCTCGTTGCGCGTGCCGATGGCGCGACCGATGAAGCGGTGCAACGGGCGCAGCATGAAGCCGACGGTGCCGCTGCGCTCCATACCCGTGGCCAGGCTGTGCGTCTTGCTGAACAGCTCATCCACGATGCGCTCGTAGTACTCGAGCGCCGCTGTCTGAGCCAGGGTGACGGCGATCAGCCGGGTCCGCTCCGTATCCAGGCGATCGACGGTGAGCGTACCGTCGGATACATCGAGCTTGCTGCCCGGGCGCTCGCGCACCGTGAACTCCAGGCTGAACACCTTGCTGCCGCGCAGGTTGGGCTGGGCACGGCGCAGCCGCTCGAGCTCCGCCTCTTTGCCCTCCGGCGGCACGTTGTGAAACACCACGGTGCCAAATCGATAGGCGAAGATCTGGCCGCCGTAGGGGCGCACGGAGCGCAGGCGGTGGGAGGTGCGCTTGGCCTCCGGATAGACCGTGGCAAGCTCTTGAATCGCGAAGTTTTCGACAAATGCGACGACGGAGAACGAGTGCTCCACGGGCTCGGCCGCTTCGTGCCGGTCCTGGTTGGCCGCAATGTAGTGCATCATGGGTGGGGTTCCAGTCCTGGGCGGGCCGGAGCGTACGAGGTGCGGGCAAGGTGCAAGCACCCCGCCGCGCGCTGCGCACGAGACTTCGTAATCCGTGAGCGGATCGGCTGTTTGTGTCTGGAACGCTTTCGACATTTGCACTGTGTTCAGCTGGCGGGCCTCCACTTCGGGCCAGTCTTTCCAGGGCAGGTATGATGAGCCGGCACACGCAGCGCAGCAGCAGCCCTCGATCTCGAGGACGTTCGTTCCGGAAAAGCTCTCCAGTCGTAACCTAGTGAACCGTTCCTGCTGGCTAGCGTGGACTCGTCGCCCGAAAGCCTGGAAGACGATCTGGCACGCCCCAGCCTGATGACCAGCGTGGGCGGCTCGATCGCCACCCGCCTGGCGCTGGGCATCGTGGTGCTGGTGGCGCTGATCACCAGCCTGGTGGTGGTGGAGCTCAATCGCCTGGAGTGGCAGCGCCTGCTCACCTCCAAGCGCGGCGCGGCGCAGATGGTGGCGGTGCTGTTTGCAGGATCACTGGCGCCCGCGCTGGACTTCAAGGACGACGAGGCGATCCGTGACCGTGTGCGCGGCCTGGAGGTGAGCCCGGAGATCTTGCAGGCTCGCATCCTGGCCAATGGCCGGAGCGAGGTGCTGGCCGAGTACCGCAAGCCCAGGGAGCCGGAGTGCGCCGAACCGGACTGCATCGAGGTGTTGCACCCGGTGATGAGCCCCACCAACGAGCAGCTGGGCACGGTGCAGCTCAAGGTGTCGCTGAACCAGGAGCGCGAGGCCTTTGCCCAGACGCGCAGGCGCATGATCGGTCTGGGCGCCGTGTTCTCCCTGGGCCTGGCCTCGGCGCTGATCTTGATTGCGCGGCGCTTCCTGGTCACGCCGCTGGGGCGGCTGGAGACGGCAGCCATGGGCCTGGCGCGTGGCTTGCCCGTGCTGGTGCCGGTGCAGCGCGACGACGAGATCGGGCGCCTGAGCCGCACCTTCAACGCGATGGCTCAGATCATCGACGACCGAGAGCGGCGTATTGCCGCCTCCAACCGCCGTCTGCAGAACCTGCTGGACCACATGGGGCAGGCCATCGTGGTCTTCGACGCCGAGGGCAAGCTGACGGAAGAGCACTCGCGCCAGGCCGCGCGCATCTTCGGTGCCACCGCGGGTACCAGCGTGGTCGATCAGGTGTATCCCAGCGCCGACGACTCGACGATGGAGCGCGAGGCGTTCCAGGCGTGGATCGATGCGGCGGTGAACGCGGGCGACCTCGCCCAGTTCAAGGAGCTGGTGGATCTGGCGCCTCGCTCCGTGAAGTTCCGCCAGCCAGACGGCGAGCTGGAGCTGGATCTCGAGTACCGCCTGGTGGACGGCGGTGACGCACAGCAGATCATGCTGCTGGCCACCGACGTGACCGAGCAGCGCCGGCTGGAGCGCTCGGTGGCGGAGAAGGAGCGGGAGCACGAGCGGCAGCTGTCGGCGGTGCGCCGGCTGGTGTCCGGTGGCGGGCAGCTGTTCGCCGCCTTCATGGAGCAGACCGAGCGCCGCCTGGGAGTGTGCCGCGAGCTCGTGAACGCCCATTCCACTCTGGATCGCGCCACCGTCGAGGCCCTGTTCCAGCAGTTTCATACCCTGCGTGCCGAGGCGCGCTGCTTCGATCTGGCCAGCATCGAGGCGCGGGTCACGCAGCTGGAGGCGCTCTTGCAGGAGCTGCGCGCTGGCGATACCGACCACAGCGGCGGCCAGGACGTGCGCCAGGGCGTGGACGAGCTGGCGCAGCTCTTGACCGAGGCGCAGCAGACCTTCGTGGCCCAGCACCCGCTGGGAGCTGCCGCGCTGGATCAGATCACGGTGCGCCGCTCGCGGGTCGTGCGCTTGCTACAGCAGAGCGCTGGGCTAAAAGGTGACGTGCGCGCCCGGATCGAGGAGCTGGCTCGGCGCCCGCTGGTGGAGAGCACGGCGCTCTTGCCCGAGGCGGTGGCGCGCTGGGCGCAGCGCGCGGGCAAGCAGGTGCGGCTGGAGGTAGATCACCAGGGGCTGGAGATCCCGTACGCGCTCGCGGGGGTGCTGGGGGGTGTGCTCAGCCACCTGCTGCGCAACGCCATCGCACACGGTATCGAGAGCCAGGCCGAGCGCGAGAAGGCCGGCAAGCCCAGCACGGGCGTGGTGAGGATCTCCGGAAGCGAGTGCGAGGGCGGGGTTGCGATCACCGTCGCCGACGATGGTGCAGGCTTCAACATCGACGCCATCCGCGCGCGCACGCGCGGCGTCAGCCCGGAGGCCATCCTGGCGCTGAGCGAGGCGTTCGAGTCGGGCACCTCCACCATCGTCAACAGAGGTGAGCTGGCGGGGGCGGGAGTGGGCTTGGCAGCAGCGCGTGCCGAGCTGGCGTCCGCGGGCTATTGTATCAGGATAGCCGCGACCTCTCCCCAGGGCACGGAGCTGCGGCTGACGCCCATCTCTGCCTCGGATGCTGCGCCCGTGAGTACCGGATTGGCTGCGAGGAACGCATGAGCATTGCTGGAAAACTACTCGTAATAGACGATAGCGAAATGGTGCTCGAGAGAGTCAAGTCGCGCCTGCAGCGAGAGTCCTACGAGGTGGCGACGACCTCGCAGCCGGTGGGTGCTGCCCGGCATCTGCTGCTGTGCGACCTGGTGATCCTCGACTTTCACATGCCGGGCATGAACGGTGGTGAGGTGCTGCGCTCGCTCAAGATGCTGGGCGCCAGCTCGGGCGCGAGCCCGCTGTACTTCCTGTACACGTCGGACAAGGCGCTCTCGCGCGGCTACCGCGAGCTGGGCTTCGACGGTACGCTGATCAACAAAGGCGACGATGAATCACTGGTGCAACAGGTGGCCGTCGCGCTGCGCCTGGCCAAGCTGCGCAAGAAGACGCAGAAGGGCTGAAGAGAGCCGAACAGAACTGCACACGACGACACGGAGCAGAGCCGCAGGCGCAGTCTAAGTATCCGCCGGCACCATCCGGGGTCGGTCCCTGCCAGTCATCGCTGATTCAGCTCACGGCAAGCTGCACCACCTGGCGCCGAGCCAGCGCGCTGAGCAAAGCGCCGTCGAGCGCCTGAAACAACTCGCGACCCGCCTCCACGGGCGCTGATTGTCCGAGGGGTTTCATCTACTTAGTCCTTGCTTGCCAGCGCTCCACGCGCGCCGGCCTGCGGGCGGTGCGCTTGGCGACATGGTGATGCGCGGATGCGAAGAGCGATCCGTTGCATACTTGGCTGCCGGATGCTGGTACACCTGCGGCTCATGATGGGATGGATCGGCACGGAGCGACCAGTGATGCTCACGGCATCAGCTTGCGCGCTCGCAGTGGGGCTCTTTGCTTGTGGGGCGACGGAGGAGGGGGAGGATTCGCTGTTTGAGCCGCTGGCGCCGCCCGGCACCGTGCGCGACGTGCCGCCCGATCCGCCCACGACCGTCAGCACGGGGAGCACCGGGAGCTCGGCAACGGGAATGCAGCCGATGGCTCCCGCCCAGATGCCCACCTTCGGTCAGGAGCCCTCCGAGGGCACCGCAGAGAGCGAACGCCAGCCCGGAGCATGCCGCGCAGCCCTGGGCGTCTCCCCTTCTCCGGAGACGATTTCGGAGGTGCTGGTGCTGCTAAATACGCTGCCCAAGCCGACCACGCTGGAGTGCTTCCTGCAGGCGCTGGAGCGGCCGCTGAACGTGTACTTCACGTCCAGCTCCTACAGCCTGCAGCCCGCGCCCGAGGCGCGCAGCCCGCGCACTTTTCTCCAGCGTGGCAATCTGTACATGTCAATCGTGTTAGGTGGCGCCGCCAGTGACACGCTGGAGTTCGGCTACCGGCTGGTGCCCAACCGCTCCATCAAGGCGGAGATCGCCTTTCCAATCACGCGCGATCTGACGGAAGAGACACTGTTCGATCGCATCGCCCGCACGGACACCACCACCGTCTGCGGCGCCTGCCACATCAGCGAAGGGCGCGAAGACTACCCGGGTTTCCCGGAGGGCGTGTATGCGTCCGAGATCTTTGACCCGTACGAGAACCTGGAAGTCGATCTGGAGACCATGAGGGCGGAGGCCGAGAGCTGCGACGAGAGCGTGGAGAGCGCTCGCTGCGGCTTGCTCTCCGCCTTGTTCGAGAACGGTCCTCTGGTGCAGGGCACGCTGCCGGGCAGGCAGTGATTACCTAGTTGCCGGGGCGGGGCGGTGTTGCACCGGCGCCCTCTGCAGCTCGTAGCCTGCGTGGCTTTGCTGCTTTGCGGCTGGGTGTTTGGCATGAGCGTTGCTGGCTGGAGCAACATGGCAACCAGTCGAAGCAAACGTTCCGCCTCTCACCGCAGCAGTCGCAGCAGCAGCAGCAATCGCAAGAGCAGCGGCAATCGCAAGAGCAGCGGCAATCGCAAGAGCAGCGGCAATCGCAAGAGCAGCAGCAGCAGCAGCAGCAGCAGCAGCAGCAGCAGCAGCAGCAGCAGCGGGGGTCGCAAGAGCAGCAGCAGCAGTCGCAGTGGCAGCCGCAAAAGCAGTGGCAGTCGCAAGAGCAGCAGCAGCGGTCGCAGCCCCAGCAGCGGCCGTAGCGGCAGTCGCAAGAGCAGTAGTAGCAGCAGCTCCGGCGGTTCGGGGCGACGGACCAGCAAGCGCCGCTACGGTGAAGCGGCATCGAAGAAGGTGGGGCGCGCCCTTCACGAGGCCAAGCGTGGGCAGCTGCGCTCGGGCCGCTCGAAGAAGAAGGTGACGAGCCGCAAGCAAGCCATCGCCATCGGGCTCTCGGAGGCGCGCCAACGAGGGGCCAAGGTGCCGCCCCGCAAGGGGCGGCGCTGAAGAGCACGCTCGGGGCAGCGCGCTGGGCGCTGCACGGCGACGCGCAGAGGGGCTGGGCCGAGGATGGGGCTTCTTGCCCTGCGCTTCGAGCTCGCCGTGCGGCAGCGTCCGTACGGCAAGCGGCGCGCTCCTGGCGAGGCAATCCGTCACACAGGGGCGTGGAGGCCAGCCCCTCGCTCGCTGCATCCGTACAAAGACGCGCGATCCGCCGAGCGAGCTGGCCGCCAGCGGACCGCGAGCATGCGGGGGCGAACAGGAACAAAGCTTGCAGAACGGCGCAGCAGTGGTCTTTCTTCGCTACGAACGCAGCGCACGCAATCCGCTGGAGTCGTATGCGCGGCTCCGCTCCGAGCGCGACCGGGCGCTGGGTAAAGAGCGCGCCCCGCAGCACGCGCGGCAAGAGCTGGAGCGCCGGCTGTTGCACGTGCGTGCCGTCACGGAGGAGCTGTGTGCACCGCTTTCGCCGGAGGACGCCGCGCTGCAGTCGATGCCGCTGGCGAGCCCCGCGAAGTGGCACCTGGCGCACACCAGCTGGTTCTTCGAGACCTTCGTGCTGCGGGCGTTGCCGCGTTTCCGCGCGTTTTCGCCTGACTATGCCTACCTGTTCAACTCGTATTACGAAGGGGTGGGGCCGCACCTGCGCCGTGACGCGCGCGGCCTGCTCTCACGGCCCCCGCTGAGCGAGGTGCTGGAGTACCGCGCCAGCGTGACCGCGCAGCTGGTGGAGCTGCTGCAGTCGGGCCACGGCGACTGGGACGTGCTCGCGCCGCGCATCGAGCTGGGGGTGCACCACGAGGAGCAGCACCAGGAGCTGATCCTGACCGATATCAAGCACCTGCTGGCGCAGAGCCCATTGCACCCGGCGTATCGCCCGCCAGCTGCGCCCCGCCCCGTGCGCGAGCTACCGCCGCTGCGCTTCGTGCCGCACGCGGGTGGGCTGGTGACGATCGGCAGGGCAGGAGACGGCCTGGTGTATGACAACGAGCGGCCCGAGCACCGTTGTTTCCTGGAGCCGTATGCGCTGGCGGAACGCCTGGTCAGCAATGCCGAGTACCTGGAGTTCATCCGGGATGACGGTTACCGGCGCCCGGAGCTGTGGCTGTCCGACGGCTACGACTGGCTGCAGAAGCAGGCCATCAGCCAGCCGCTGTACTGGCAGGATGGCGCCAGCGAGAACAGGGCGGCCTTCACCCTGTCCGGGCTGATGCCGCTGAGCCCCAGCGAGCCCGTGTGTCACGTCAGCTACTACGAGGCGGACGCCTACGCGCGCTGGGCCGGAGCGCGCTTGCCGAGCGAGGCAGAGTGGGAGCATGCCGCGCGCGACCAGCCCATACGCGGCAACCTGCTGGAGTCGGGCGAGCTGCATCCACGGCAAGCGGAGCCGGACGAGCAGCAGCTGTTCGGTGACACCTGGGAGTGGACGCGCAGCGCGTACGCGGCGTACCCCGGGTACGTGCCCCCGGAGGGGCCACTGGGCGAATACAACGCCAAGTTCATGTGCAACCAGCAGGTGCTGCGCGGTGGCTCCTGCGTCACCCCGGCGGCGCACATCCGGGTCAGCTATCGCAACTACTTTGCGCCGGATGCCCGCTGGCAGTTCACCGGCATCCGGCTGGCGAGGGATCTATGACACATGCGCAGAGCAACGTGGCGCGCTCGCTGCGCGAGGCTCCCGCGTCCGAGGCGCTGCGGTCAGCGCCGTCGGTAGCGACGGGGCCGGCAGAGCTGGCAGAGGTGCTGGCGGGGCTGGACGAGAGCCCCCGGCGCTTGCCCTGCAAGCTGCTGTATGATGCGCGCGGCTCGGAGCTGTTCGAGCGCATCACGGAGCTGCCGGAGTACTACTGCACCCGGGTCGAGCTCGGCATCCTGCGCGAGCACGCCGGCGAGATGGCGCGCCACATCGGTGCGCGCGCCTTGCTGGTGGAGCTGGGCAGCGGCTCTTCGCGCAAGACGCGCCTGTTGCTGGATCAGCTGCCGGAGCTGCAGGCCTACGTGCCCATCGACATCTCGCGCAGCGCGCTGGAGGCGAGCGTGCGATCGCTACGGCGGCTCTATCCCGGGCTGGACGTGCGCTCGCTGGTGGCGGATTACACTCGCAGCTTTAAGCTGCCGCTGCCGGCGGAGCTGACGCAGACCGCGAGCAAGCTGGTCTGGTTCTTCCCGGGCTCCACCATCGGTAACTTCGAGCCGGGCGCCGCCGTGGATTTTCTGGCTCGGCTACGCCAGCTGCGGCCCGGGCCGCAGCAGTGTCTCATCGGCGTGGATACCCCGAAGGACCGTGCCATCCTCGAGCCCGCGTACGACGATGCGCAGGGGGTGACCGCGGCCTTCAACCTGAACCTGCTGCAGGTGGTCAACCGGCGCTACGGCGCGAGCTTCCTGGGGCGAGGCTTCCGGCATCGCGCGGTGTGGAGGCCGGAGGAAGGGCGGGTGGAGATGCACCTGGTCAGCCGCTATCGCCAGACCGTGCGCGTCGCACACCATACGCTGCAGCTGGAACCGGACGAGATCATCGTGACGGAGCACTGTTACAAATACGAGCCCGAGGATTTCGCGCGCCTGGCAGGGCAGGCGGGGTTCGAGGTCGAGTGCGTGTGGCTGGACGCCCAGCGGCGCTTCAGCGTGCACCTGCTGCAGAGCGCGTGAACACCTCGCATCCGCTGACCCCGCTCTTGCACGATGGCGCCGCGGCCGCGCGGGCTGCTCGCCTGAGCTACGCGCTGGGGGCCGGGCAGGGCTGGACCCGGCGGCGCGCCGGGCGCGGCTTCATCTACGTGGATGAGCGCGGGCGCCGCATCGTGGACCCGGAGGAGCTGGCGCGCATCCGCGCGCTGGTGATCCCCCCGGCGTGGAAGCAGGTGTGGATCAGCCCCTCCGCCAGCACGCACATCCAGGCCACCGGGCAAGATGCCCGGGGCCGCAAGCAGTACAAGTACCATCCGCGCTTTCGCGCGCTGCGAGACGCGGCCAAATACGCTCACATCCAGCGCTTCGGCGAGCTCTTGCCCTGCTTGCGCCGGAGGGTACGGCGGGATCTGCAGCGCCCGGGCCTGGACCGGGAGAAGGTGCTGGCCGCGCTGCTGGAGTTGATGCAGCGCACCTGCGTGCGGGTGGGCAACGACTGCTACGCCATCACCAACGGCTCCTACGGCCTGACCACGCTGCGCGACCGCCACGCCAGGATCCGCGGCTCGGAGCTGCGCTTCAAGTTCAAGGGCAAGGGCGGCAAGCTGCACGAGCTCACCCTGGAGGACGCGCGCCTGGCGCGCATCGTGCGGCGCTGTCGCGAGGTGCCGGGGCAACGGCTGTTTCAGTTCATCGACGCCGAGGGCAAGCCGCGCGGGGTCACCTCGGGCGACGTGAACGAGTATCTGCGCCGCATCACCGGCGAGCCCTTCAGCGCCAAAGACTTTCGCACCTGGACGGGCACCTTGCTGGCGCTGCACGAGCTGGCCAGGTGCCCACCTCCCGGCTCGCAGCGCGAGGCGCGCCGGGAGTGCAAGCGGGCGCTGGAACGCGTCTCGGAGGAGCTGGGCAACACGCCAGCGGTCTGTCGCAAATCCTACGTGCACCCGCTGGTGCTGGAGCAATACGAGCGAGGCCAGCTGCCTGCGGCGCTGATCCACGCGCAGCGCGCCGCGCGCAGCCGCCCGCAGCGCGGACTGCGCGAGGTGGAGGCCGTGGCGCTCTGCTGGCTGCGCTCGCTGCGGCCCCGGGCGCTGGCCGGGCGCGAGCTCAGTCCTCGAGCCAGGCTGTCTCAGTGAGGAAGGGTGCCAGCAGCGGGCGCTCCTGGAAGCTCTTGCGCAGCTCGGGCGTGCGGATCAAACCGTGGATGGTCTGCGCGTAGTTGCTGGCGCGGCGCTGGAACTCCGCGGCCTGAGGCGAGGCTGCGACGGTGAGCGCGTGGCAGCACAAAAGCCGAGTCTCGAGGCCGTATTCGGAGCCCTGCAGCGTCTCGATCGCGCCCATGGCGGTGGTGGCCAGCAGGATGCCCATGTGCGGCTCGCCCTTGTCCACCCGCGCCGCTGCTTCGATTGCCATGGCGTAGAAGTGGAAGGCCACGTACGCTTGGGCCTCTGCCACCTGGCGGCCGTAGAAGGCCAGCATCACTGCGCTCTTGTGGTCACCGCGCTTGCGCGCCAGGAGCGCGCGGACCAGCTTCTCGTGCACGGAGTCGTAGTCATTGCCGGTGGCGGCGATCAGGGCGGAGGCGTCGGCGATGGCGGCCTCGGCCGGGTCCAGATCGCCCATCTCGATCAAGATCTGCGCGCTCGACAGCAGGGTGTCGCAGCGCCCGTCCTGATCGGCGTAGCGCTCGTGCGCCTCGCGGGCGCGCTTGAGGTAGGTCTGCGCGCGCTGTACATCACCCAGCCGCCAGTAGCACTGGCCGATCTGGCTCAAGGTCTTGGCGATCTGGAAGCGGCCGCCGATGCTGAGATCGATGCGGATCGCCTCCAGCGAGAGCGCGATGGCATCCTCGAAGCGACCGAGCACGAACATGGCAAACGCCAGCGAGTTCTTGGCGCGCGCCTCCGAGCGCTGCGCGCCGGTCTGCTTGAACACGGCGATGGCCTCGGCGTGGGCGTTGACGGCCTCCTGCACGCGCCCCACGCGCAGCAGCAAGGTGCCGCGCGAGCGCAGCACCTCGGCGCGCAGGCGCAGCGCCACGCCCGGCCGCTGGCTGATGGCCAGCGCACGATCGCAGGCGCCCAGCGCGCCCTGGATGTCGCCCAGATCGCGCAAGATCTCGGCCAGCAGCGACAGGCACTCCATCTCCAGGTTGTTGAGGCCCGCCTGGTGCGCCGCCTGCTCACCCTTCTGCGCCAGGGTCAGCGCCTGCGCCAGCTGTCCCGAGTCCATCGCGAAGCGCGCGCTGCGCACCAGCGCGGTGGCGCCCCAGAGCGCGGTGCGGCCGGTGCAAGCCAGGCGGCGCAGCTCGTTCAGGTGCATGCGCCGCTCGCGCCAGCGGCCCTGGATGCGGCAGATGCCCTCCAGCGCCTCCAGCGCGCGCGGGCGCTCGGGATGCGTGTCGGGCAAGACGGCCAGCGCGCGTCCGAAGTAGCGCGTGGCCAGCGGCAGCTGAAAGCTGGTAAGCGCGGCGCTCGCCGCCTGCAAGAAGAACTGCCCGGCGCGTTCGCCATCGCCACCGCGGGCGAAGTGACGGCCCACGATGGCGGCGCCCAGACCGCGTGCCACCGGCGCAGCCGCCATGCGCTCGCCCAGCCGGCAGTGCATCGAGGCCCGCTCGGTCTCCTCGACGCCCAGGTAGGCCACGTCGCGCACCAGCGGATGTCGTAGATCGACCGTCTCGGCGTGTGCGTCGCACAGGCCGCGCGCACACAGTCGGGCCACGGTCTCCTCCGCCTCGCATTCCATCAGCGCGTCGAGCTCGCTGGCGGAGAGCGGGCCGCCCGCCACTGCCAGCCAGGCGACCACGCGGTGCTCCTCTGCGGGCAGCTCGTTCAAGCGGTCGGCGATCAGCTGCTCCAAGGTGGAGGGCAGCGACTTGTTCGAGGCGTCGCTGCCCTGCACCCGCATCAGCTGCTGGCGCCCGTCCGGGCCCTGGATGTAGTCCACCCCGCCGCGCTCCAGCAGCGCGTCGACCATCTCCAGCAGGAAGAACGGGTTGCCAGCGGCGCGCGGCAGCAGATCCGCGCACACCTCGGCCACGCCGTGGGTCACGCCCAGGTGCTCCTGCACCAGGCGCAGCTGGTTCTCCTGGCTCAGCCCCTGCAGCTCGATGGTGACGACATCCGCGATCAAGGTGGCCACGTGATCATCGGGGCGGGTCACCAGCAAGAACAGGATGGGCAGCGAGTCGGCGTGCCGCACCAGCCCGGACAGCACCTCCAGGCTCTGCGCGTCGGCCCAGTGCACGCCGTCCAGCACCACCACCAGCGGCGCCTGCTGAGCCATCCAGGTGAAGGCGCGGCGGAAGCCCACCGTCATGAAGCGGCGGTGCCGGGCCACGTCGGCCTCGTCGTGCGCCTGCGCCAGGCGCCCGGTGGCGAGCTCGCTCATGTGCAGGATGATCTCGGCGCGCTGATCGCCGGAGAACGCATCGCCCAGGGCGTGACCCACCAGAGCCACCGCCTCCTCCAGCGGCTGATCGAGCATGGCGCCCGTGAGCTCACGCAGCCACTGGCCCACGTGGTAGAAGGGCAGCTCGCGCTGCGCCGGGGAGCAGTCCACGCGCAACAGCCGCGCGCCCGGCGGCAGCTCTGCCAGGAACGCGCTGACCAGCGCCGTCTTGCCGATGCCGATCTCGCCCTTGATCACCCGGGCCACGATGTTGCCCAGGCCGTGCTGGCGATTGATGGCCTCGTGATAGGCGGCGTGCAGATCCGCCAGCTCGGCGTCGCGCCCGATCATGTCGCGCACGGCGAGCGCTTGCTGCTGCTTCTCTTCGCGGCTCAGCGGGCGGCGCAGCGCGTAGGTGTGCAACAGCCGTGGCAGGCGCTGGCCCGCCTCGGTGTTCAAGGTCAGCGGCGGCACCTCCGCCCAGACAAAGTCGCGGCGCACCACCCGGTACAGGCCGCCCGCCACCCAGGTCTGCCCGGGCGGCGCCCGCTCCGCCAGCATTGCGGCCAGCTGCGCGCCGGACTCCTGCACGCTGTGTTGCACCAGATGGCCCGCGTCATCCCGGCGCCCGGAGGCCAGGCCTCGCACGATGCCCAGGCTGGCGGCGAGCTGCACGGGCAGCGCGTCGCACGCGCCCTGGATGGCCTCGTGCACGTCCACCGCCAGGCGCCCCGCGTCGGCGGCGGCGCCATACGGGTTTGCCAGCAAGCCGATCACGGCCTCGGCGCAGTGAATGCCGGAGGCGCTGGCCGTCTGGCGCCAGCTGAAGGCGGTGCCGCGCTTGAAGGCCATTTCACCCAGCGTGGCTCGCAGCTGGGTGACCAGGCGCCGGCTGCGTTGCTCGCCCAGGGCAGCACGCAGCGCGTCCAGCTCGTGCAGGCGCAGGGTCACGATGGCCACGTGCCGCACCTCGCGGCCCTCGCGGCTGCTGCGCAGGCGCCCGCGCGCTCGCGAGGGGCTGGTGCCCTCGCCGCGCCGCGGGCCCTCTGCCAGTTGATGAGAGGGCACGGCGCCGCTGCCGGGAGTATCGGTGGAGTCCGGCTCGCGCAGGCTCTCGGGCTCCAGCTGATCGCGCGGCACCAGCTGCGAGATGACGGCGCCGACCACGTCGGAGTCCACCAGCACCTGCTTCTCCAGCAGCACGCGAGTGATGGCGGCGGCGAACTCGCGCGCGCTCTGGAAGCGATCCTCGCGGTTGCGAGAGAGCGCGCGCATGGCGATCACCTCCAGCTCCGGCGGCACGCCGGGCTGAAGCACGCTGGGTGCCTCGATGTTGGCGGCCCGCACCTGCTCGAGCAGCTCGCGACCCTCGCCGGCGCGGTACAGCGGGCGGCCCGTCAAGAGCTCGTAGAAGACCACGCCCAGCGAGAAGATGTCGGAGCGGCGATCCACTTGCTCGCCGCGCGCTTGCTCGGGCGACATGTAGCCGAGCTTGCCCTTCAGCACGCCGCGCTCCTCGCGGAACACGCTGGCGCTGGCGATGCCAAAGTCCGCAACCTTCACGGCGCCGTCGAAGCTGACCAGGATATTCTGCGGCGAGACGTCACGGTGCACGATCTCGAGCGGCTGCCCGCGATCATCCTTGCGCTCGTGCGCGTAGTGCAGGCCGCGGCCCACCTCCGCCACGATGTGAGCGGCGACGAAGGGCGGGAAGATCTGCCGCTCCTCGCGCGCGCGCCGGGCCACCTTGCCGAGGTCAGGCCCCTCGACGTACTCCATGCTGAGCAGCTGGCCTTCTTCCTGGGCGTCCTGGAAGTCGTACACCTGCACGATGTTGGGGTGGTTCAGGCGCGTGGCGAGGCGCGCCTCCCCGGCGAACATGGCGCGAAAGTTGGGCGCGGAGAGGTGCTCCGGCAGGATGCGCTTGACGACGAGTACCTTGTAGGTGGCCTCCGCACAGCGCCGGCGCGCGAGGAAGACCTCCGCCATGCCGCCCGCCCCGAGCCTCCGGATCAGCTCGAAGCCCGCGACATTGCGCGGGTCTCGCGCCTTGCGATCGCCCTCGGGCCTCGCCAGCGGATCCACTTTTCGGTACACCATCGGCAAACGCGTGCCCTACGGTCTGATTACGACCCGCGCAGGGGACACTGAAACGATTAGTGGCGGCTGCGCGCAGGCCAAAAAAGGCCCGCGCGAATGAGCTAGAAGGGGTGATGTCCTGTGCTCAGGACACGGCCCTGGGCGGCTTCTTCTCAGTGCCCCTTGCCGCTCTTCTGAGCCTCGGCTTTCAGCCGCGCCTTGAGGCGGGAGGCGTAGCCGGGTTTGTTGCTCTGCTTGCTGCGGCCGATGGCGAGCGCGTCGGGGGGGACGTCTTCGGTCACGCTGCTGGCCGTGGCCACGTACGCGCCGTCACCGACCGTGACCGGCGCGATCAGCTGTGAGTCGCTGCCGATGAACACGTCTTTGCCGATGATGGTCTTGTGCTTGGCGAAGCCGTCGTAGTTGCAAAAGATGGTGCCGGCGCCGATGTTGCTGTTTTCACCGACGTCGCCGTCGCCCAGGTACGAGAGGTGGTTGGCCTTGGCGCCGCGGCGCAGCCGTGTGGCCTTGGTCTCGACGAAGTTGCCGAGCTTGACCTCGGCCTCCAGCACGCTCTTCGGTCGCACGTGGGTGAAGGGCCCCAGCTGGCAGCCGGGGCCGACCTCGCTCTCGCTCACCACGCTGTAGGGCAGCAAGGTCACACCGGGCCCGATGCGTGCGTCGTCCAGCACGCAACCCACGTCGATGACACTGCCGTCGCCCACGTGGGTCTGGCCGCGCAGATGAGCTCCGGCCATCACCGTCACATCCTTGCCCAGTTGCACGGCGTCGTCGATGTATGCACCCGTGGCGATGCTGCAGCCAGCCATGCGGTGGCGCTGCGCGATGCGCGCGAACATGCGGTCCTGCGCGGCGCACAGTTGCACTCGATCATTGACGCCGGTCACCGCGTCTTCACTCAGCTCCACGGTGTGCACGCCACCACGCTGGGCAAACCAGGGCACGATGTCGGTGAGATAATATTCGCCCTGCGCGTTGTCGGTGCGCAACCCGGCGAGCGCGCTGCGCAGCGCCCCCGCGTCCACCGAGAGCAGGCCGGTGTTGATCTCGTCGATCGCCGCCTGGCTGGCGTCCTTCAGGTCACGCTGCTCGATGATGCCGACCACCTGCCCCGAGGCGTCGCGCAGGATGCGGCCATAGCCGCGCGGATCGCGCAGCCGGCAGGTGCCGAGCCCCAGCTGGTGCGGGTCGGCGCTGCAGGCCGCCAGCCGCGACACGTCCGTGTCCTGGATCAGCGGCACGTCGCCATACAGGATCAGCACCCGCCCTGCATCGGGCAGCGCCTCCAGCCCGGCGCGCGCAGCGTCACCCGTGCCGCGCGGCGGATCCTGAACGCGGATGCGGATCAGCTCGGCACCGAAGGCGCCCAGCAGGTACTGCTCGATCAGGTCGCGATCGCGCGCGCTGGTGACCACCACTACCCGGGTGGCGCCCGCGGCGCGAGCCGCCGCGATCGAGTAATGGAGCAGGGGGCGGCCGGCGACGGGGTGCAGGACTTTGCTCAGGGGGCTCGCCATGCGCCGGCTCTGGCCGGCAGCGAGCACCAACGCGGCGAGGTGGCTCATGCGCCGCAGCGTACTATTGCCAGCTGCCGCCGGGTAGGGCCGCCGGCAGCCAGTATGCCCGGGGCAGCGCCGCGGGGTAGGGCGGGTTCACGGGCGGCAGCGGGTCCGGGGCGCGCGACCACAGCACCTCGGTCGCCGTGATGCCCTCCTTGGCGTAGACGACCACCGCGGCGCCTTCGCTCAGCTTGCGATTGCGAGCGAAATGGTTGATGCGCTCCATCATGCCGGGGCTCAGGTCGTAGCGCTTGCCGATGCTCTGCAGCGTATCGCCCTCGCGCGCTAGGATCTGCAGGCGCTGCCGGCCCTGCTCGGCCTCGAAATGGGCGAGGAAGCTGGGGCTGCCCACCTCCAGCGGGCGCTGCACGTTCTCCTCGTTCACCAGCCGCACCCGGTCAGTGGCGGAGCCGGGCGGCACGAATACTTGCAGGACCATGTCGGACTGCAGCGCAGCGCGCGGATCCAGCGCGTTCCACACCGCCAGATCATCTCTGCGCACCCCCAGGGCGCTGGCCAGCTCGTCCAGCTCATCCCCCGGCAAGGTTCTATAGAAGTAACGCTGGCGGTCTTCGTACTGGAAGCGGAAGGGGGGCAACACGACCACGCCCTCCACATCCTCCAGCGGCGCCAGCGCCTGGCCCTCTTCCGTGCTCAGCCAGGCGTGCGGCACCAGCAGTAGATCACCCGCACGCAGGCGCTCAGCCGGCTCCAGGCGGTTGAGCTCACGCAGCAGCTCCTCCGAGCCGCGCAGGCGCTGGGCGACGCTCGCCACGCTGTCGCCAAAGCGAACCTGAACCGTGGAGTACTCCTGCGCGGGCGCGGCGCTCGCCTGTGCGAGCTTGCGCGTGACCTCCGTGCCCAGCCCCTCGGGCACGTACACCGGCCACAGCCGCGACGCCTCACCCGCGGCAGCGGGCGGCGTACGGGCTTTGAGGTACTGCAAGTTCAGCCCCTGGAGCACTGCTTCCGCCACGCCCGCGTGCTGCGCGATGCGTGCCAGCGGCACGCCCGAGGTCACGTACACGGTGTCGAAGGTCAGCGCAGGATCTGGCTGCACGTCGGCGAAGCCGAACGCGCGCCGGTTCTTCATCACGATCGCGGTGGCCAGTACCTTGGGCACGTACAGCGCCGTCTCCCAGGGCAGGCCCGCCTCCAGCCGCGACAGCCGCCAGTAGTCGTTCGAGTTGTATTTGCGGATCGAGCGGCTCACGCCGCCGCTGCCCATGTTGTACGCGGCCATGGCCAGCTCCCAGCTGCCGAAGCGGCGCCACAGATCACCCAGGTATTGCGCAGCGGCCTGGGTGGAGCGCAGCGGATCCAGCCGTTCGTCCACCCAGCGATCCACGGTCAGGCCGTACAGGCGCGCCGTTTCAGGGATGAATTGCCAGAGGCCCACGGCGCCCGCCCGCGAGCGGCTGCTCACCTGATGGCTGCTCTCCACCAGCGAGAGCCAGAGCAGATCGCTGGGCAGACCGGCCTTGACCAGCTCCGCCTGGATCAGCGCTGCATAGCGCCCCGAGCGGCGCGCCCAGACATCCGTGATGGCCCTGCCGCGCAGCGAGTCCCGATAGAACTTCACGTAGTCGAGCGTGCGCTGCTCGAAGCTGCAGGGCAGATCCGGCGGCGTGAGATCGCGCGGCCAGGCCAGACTGGCTGCCTTTGCGGCGCGCGCAGGGTGCTCGGGAGGGGGCAAGCCGCTCAGCTCGAGCGCCGGCCCGGGGCGAGCGACGCTCATCGGCAGCGCCACGTCGAACTCGCCCCGGCTCAGCCGGCGCGGCTCGGGAAACAGCTGCCGCTCCGCCTCGCGCAGCGAGCGCAGCTCTGGATCATCGGCGCCGTCTCCCGGCTCCTCCTTCGGGCGCTCTTCCGCCGGCTCCGCGGGGCGCGCGGGGCTGGGCGCCTCGAGCCGCCGCTCCCCCCCGCCGCGCCCGGGGCCGATGCGCACGTGCAGCTTGCTGGCGCGCGGCGCGCTCGTCTGCGCCTCGACAGGGGCCGCCCAGGCGCAGCGCAGCAAGACGAGCAGCGCGGCGGCGGGGCGAGCCAGTGCGGCGGCGTGGCGCATCAGTGTTCATTTTTAGCCTTTGCGCCCGCACCGGGTCAAATGAGAGCGGGGCTTTTGCCCGCCGCGGCCTTCATTGTCGCCCGTGTAGCGTCCGCTGCAGCGCGGCTTTCAGGCCCCGGGCGCTCCGCTCCTTCCACGCCACCGCTTGCGCCCAGAGGGCGGCATGCGCAGAGGTGGAGAAGCCGCGCGCCAGGGAGGCATCCGGGGCTGATGTGGGCTCCGGCGGGGCCGCGTCCGAGCGCAGCTCCAGGCTGCCGAGGGGCGCGTCCGGGCGCAGCTCGGGCGCGCTGGCGATGCGAGCGCGCGGCACCGGGGCCTCGATGCGGTGTTCCTCCGCGTGCAATGCGCCGAGCCACTCCGTCGGTACCAGGGCGCGGCGGCCCGCCATGCGCACCTCGCCGTTGATCACCAGGTAGCGAGAGTGCCAGCTGTCATCATCCACGATCACGTCCTCGACGTAGCCCACGTAGCCCTCGCTGTCGTCCAGCCCGAAGCCGAGCAGCTGTTCCAGCGAGTGTAACGCCGGCGCACTCGCGGGCTCGCTCTCCAGCTCGGCGCGAGTCCCGTCTAGCACCCAGCGCCGCGAGGTCCACTCCAGCTTGCGCAAGCTCGCCGGCGAGATCAGCACGCGCCCGCCCGGCACTCGGGCGCCTGCGTCCACCACCACGTAGCTCACTCGCCAGGTGTGCGGCTCCAGCAGTAGGTCGATGCAGCGGCCGATCTGGCCGTCTCGAGCGAGCAGCCGATAGCCGAGGATCTTGGAGGCACTTCTCAACATGCGAAACCTTTCCGCTGTTGCCCGCCCCCCCCCAGTGCAGCAGCGGTTCGCCCCGATGCAGATCGAATGCCAAGACCATCCGCTGCGGTCTGCCACCCACATCGGGGCAAAAAAAGGCTTCAGCGCCGGCATGGGCAGACATCGGTGCAAAAGTCGGCCGCCATGGCGGGGACGATCCGCCCCGCTGAGGCAAATTCGCTGCGTGACGGCGCCCAGTACCACGTCAGGCCGGAATTGTCGGTCGAGCGTGGCGGGCGTACCGCCTGACTGCGAGTCTGTCGCGCTACTTCACATACACGGTCTTGATGTTGACGAACTCCTGGATGCCGAACAGCGACAGCTCGCGGCCGTAGCCGGACTGCTTGATGCCGCCAAAGGGCAGGCGCGGATCGGAGCGCACGAACTCGTTGACGAAGCACGTGCCGGCACGCAGGCGGTGGCGCGCGATGTATTCGGCGCGCGAGCGATCGCGCGAGAACACGGCTGCGCCCAGCCCGAAGCGCGTGTCGTTGGCGATGCGAATGGCGTCTTCCTCGTCGTTGGCCTCCAGCACCGCCGCGACCGGGCCAAACAGCTCTTCGTCATATGCGGGCATATCGGGGCCCACGCCCGAGAGCACGGTGGGTGGATACCACGCGCCGGGTTGAGCGGGCACTGCGCCGCCCAGCATCAGCAGCGCCCCCGCCGCCACGCTCTTCTGCACCTGCACGTGCAGGTGGTCGCGCAGCTCCACGCTTGCCATCGGGCCCAGCCGGGTAGCAGGATCGAGCGGGTCACCGGGCGTGTACGCGCGCATGCGCGCGAGCAGCTCGCCCTCGAAGTCCTGCCGCACCGACTTCACCGCGATGAACCGCTTGGCGGCGATGCAGCTCTGCCCGGCATTTCCCAGCCGGCTCTTCACGCAGGCCTCGGCAGCGGCAGGGATGTCCGCGTCCTCCAGTATCAGGTATGGATCCGAGCCGCCGAGCTCCAGCACCACCTTCTTCAGCGCGGCGCCCGCGCGGGTGGCCACCGAGCGCCCGCCTTCGGTGCTGCCGGTGAAGGTCACCGCGGCGATGCTGCGCTGTCCGATCAGCTCTTCGGCGTGCTGTCGCGACAGGCGCAGGTTGACCACGAGCTCCTGCGGTAGGCCCGCCTCGTGGAGCAGCCCGGTGATGGCCTCGGCGCAGCCGGGCACCTGGGAAGAGTGCTTGAGCAGCACCGCGTTACCTGCCATCAAGGCCGGCGCG
Organism: Polyangiaceae bacterium; assembly: GCA_025937895.1. Lineage (GTDB taxonomy): Bacteria > Myxococcota_A > Polyangia > Polyangiales > Polyangiaceae > SZUA-265. The sequence continues at coordinate 30,861 of JAICQL010000033.1, forward strand.
GCGAAGCGAAAGAACTGCCAGAAGGGGTAGTTCCAGGGCATGATCGCCAGCACCACGCCCAGCGGCTCGAAGCACACGTAGCTGCTGGAGGCATCGCTCTCCACCGGCTGCTGCTGCAGAAAGCCTTTGGCGTTCTCGGCGTAGTATTCGCAGACCCAGGCGCATTTCTCTGCCTCGGCCACGCCTTCCGTCAGTGGCTTGCCCATTTCGCGCGCCATCAGCCTGGCCAGCTCCGGCGCGCGCCGGCGTAGCGCGGCCGCCGCCTGCTGCAGCGCCGTCGAGCGCTCCGAGAAGCTCAGCTCGTTCCAGCGGGCGCTGGCCTGTACTGCGCGCTCGGCCCATCTGGTGGCGTCGTTCCAGGCCGTGAGGTTGTAGGTGGCGAGTGTGTCTCCGTTTGCAGGATTGATGGAAAGCATGTGACCTCCAGCTGTCGGCGCTACCTCGACCGGCAGTCTCTCGACGAGCAACTCGGGTGCCAGCCGCGCAGCCGCCGCCAATGTTGGAGCCATTTTACAGCCACTGTTGCGCTCGCGCGCGTGCCACGGCGAGTCGAATCGCTACGTGCCGGCGACCCAGCGCAGACTGCGCCAGGTACGAGGACGGCGCGAATCACGCATGAGCTTTCGAGCGCGGCAGGGCATGCCATTTGCTGCTCGTTGCAGCTCTGGTCCACCGGCGCAGCTGGTGAGGCCGCGCAGCCTTTGCCCAGCTGGTCCGGGCGTCGGCTCAGTCAAATCGCAACGTCAATCGCAAACCGAGGGATAACAAATGAGCAATCGATACGATGCAGATCATCCCGCCCGTGAGGGCCGCAATCGCGACTACGGGCGGCGGGACGATCGCTACGGGTCATCCGCCGGGCGCCGCGATGAGGACGAGTCCTATGCGGACTATCGCGCCAGCTTCGACGACGAGCGGCGCTGGGGTGACGGGCCCTTCCCCTATTATCGCAGCGACAATCGCTACGGCGAGCGCGGGGTCGAGCACCGCGGTGATCTCCGCGGTGATTTCCGCAATCCGGAGTACCGCGGCCCCGACTACCGTCCGGAGTACCGCGGCCCCGACTACCGCAACCCGGATCACCGCAGCGCCGACTTTCGCAACGCCGAGCAGCGCCACCAGTACCGCCCGGACGAGCGCCGCTCGATCGGCTCCTCTTACTCGCGCGACTACTGGGACAGCGATCGACCGCGCTCCCAGGGCTACACCCGCGGTGTGTACCAGGAGCAGGCGTGGTCGCGCGATCCGCACACGGGAAACCTGTATGGCTACGACTACAGCGCGCAGTGGCCGGCCAGCGGCGCCGGTAGCGAGGCGTACCACCGCCCGGTGCGCTGGCGCTCGGAGACGGAGCTGGGCAAGCGCGACGGCAGCTACCGCAGCGACTCTTCAGCGCGCTTCAGCCACGCCGGCAAGGGGCCGAAGGGCTATGTCCGCTCGGATGAGCGTATCCGGGAAGACGTCTGCGATCGGCTGAGCGATGACGACGAGGTCGACGCCAGCGAGATTACCGTGACGGTGACGGGTGGTGAGGTGCGCCTGGAGGGCACGGTGACCGATCGCTACAGCAAGCACCGCGCCGAAGATCTGGCCGAGGCGGTCAGCGGGGTGCGGGATGTGACCAACAACCTGAGGGCCCGCAAGGGCTTCTTCCAGGAGCTGGGTGACAAGATCAGCGGCGAGGACAAGGCCGAGCACCGTGGCCACAGCGGCGCGGGTCCGCACAACGCGCCGAGCGGCAGCACCGGCACGCCGCGCAGCGGCTTCTCGGCGAATCGCTGAGCAGACCAGCGCGAGAGAGCCGCACAAAACGCCAGGGGCTGGGCGTTGCGCCCAGCCCCTCGGATTTGCCCCTCGATTTGTGCCCCTGGGTTACAGCGGTGACCGCTCAGGGGTGCTGGGGGCGGTGCTCCGCGTGCAGGCGCTGGCGAGCGCGCTCGCTGCGCGGTGCGGGCTCGGGCGCAGCAGAGGTGGTCGAGGCGTGAGCACCGAGCAGCTCGTCGAACAAGGCGCGGTAATGCACCATCGCCTGGCGTAGCTCTTCGGTGTTGATCTTGCCGGACCGGTTGGCCTGCTCGAGCTCATGCGCAGCGCGATAGTGATTCACGATGGAACCATGAGCCACCGACAAATCCGCCACGCTCTGCTCGAAGTCTTCGACAGGGTAACCGCGAGCCAGCATCACGCGCTGTACCAGCTCGTGAGCGCCGCTGACGGCAGCGCTCGGCGTATCCACGAACTGCTCCTGGCGCTGCCGCCAGGACTGCGCGAACGTGGCGCACTCACTCGGCGAGAGTGAGCGGATCGGCAGCTTCTCCACGCGGCGCTCGCGCTCCTCCAGCATGCGCTGGGCGCGGGCAACCCCGTACTGTTGCACTGCCAGGTCGTATTCAGGACCAAAACGCGCGCGCAGCTTTTCCCGTCGGCGAGCCGGTGCGTTTCGCCACACCAGTACGCCTACGATGGCCAGGAGAAGCACGGCAAGAACAGCTGCTGCGATGATCCAGGTAGTTGTTGAGTCGGGCATGCTCGGCGGATTGCAAGCCACATGCCCGTATCCCTCGTTGGGGCAGCTTTTGTGCTCCGCCCGATCGTGCCTGGGTGCTATCAAGCCAGCCAATGGCTTCACTCGTAAAGAGCGCGCCACCCGCGTCTGCTCGTCGTCCTGCCACGGGCACGCGCGCCAGGGCGCGCAAGCCCGCCCCGAGCGCCGTGCCGGTGGAGAAGAGCTTACCCGCCCTGGAGAAGGCTCCGACGGGTATCGCCGGCTTCGACGAGATCACCGGCGGCGGCTTGCCCAAGGGCCGCCCGACCTTGCTCTGCGGCGGCGCGGGCTGCGGCAAGACGCTGTTCGGGCTGCATTTTCTGGTGCGCGGCGCGGTCGAGTACGGTGAGCCCGGGGTGTTCATCGCCTTTGAAGAGCGGGAGCAAGACCTGGTTCAGAACGTCGCCTCGCTGGGCTTTGATCTGAACGATCTGGTCGCGCGCAAGCTGGTGGCGCTCGATCACGTCCACGTCGATCGCATGGAGATCGAGGAGAGCGGGGAATACGACCTCGAGGGGTTGTTCCTGCGCCTGGAGCTGGCGATCGAGCAGGTGGGCGCCAAGCGCGTGGTGATCGATACGCTGGAGGTCATCTTCGGGGCCTTCTCCAACCAGAACATCCTGCGCTCCGAGCTCAAGCGGCTGTTCCAGTGGCTCAAGGATCGCAACCTCACCACCATCATCACCGGTGAGCGGGGCGAAGGCGCGCTGACCCGGCGTGGTCTGGAGGAGTACGTCTCCGACTGCGTGGTGTTGCTGGATCACCGCGTGCGCGATCAGATCTCCACCCGGCGGGTGCGGGTGGTAAAGTACCGCGGGACCAGCCACGAGACGAACGAGTTCCCGTTTCTGATCGACGATACCGGTATCACCGTGGTGCCCATCACCTCGGTCAACCTGACGCACCCCGTCTCGTCCGAACGCCAGTCCAGCGGCATTCCGAAGCTGGACGCGATGCTGGGCGGCGGCGGGTATTACCGCGGCTCCACCGTGCTGATCTCGGGCACCGCCGGCACGGGCAAGAGCAGCATGTGCGCGCACTTCGCCGACGCGGTGTGCCGCGCCGGCCAGCGCTGCCTGTACGTATCGTATGAGGAGTCGCCAAGGCAGCTGCAGCGCAACATGGCCAGCATCGGCCTGGACCTGACCACCTGGGAGAACGAGGGCGTGCTGCGCTTTCTGTCCTTGCGCGCCACCAGTCACGGGCTAGAGGGCCACCTGGCGCTCTTGCACAAGCAGCTGGACATGTTTCAACCCGACGCGGTGATCCTCGATCCGGTGGGTACGCTGATGTCCGCGGGGGCAGCCGATGAGGCCACGTTGATGCTGGTGCGCATCATCGACTCGCTCAAGGCCAAGGGGATGACCGCCATGCTCAGCAACCTGACGGATGGTGGTGGCGCGCTGGAGCAGACGATGCTCGGCGTGTCTTCGGTCGCCGACAGCTGGTTGCTGCTCAAGAGCGTGGAGATCAGCGGCGAGCGCAATCGCTGCCTGTACGTGCTCAAGTCGCGTGGCATGGCGCACTCCAACCAGGTCCGCGAGTTCGTGATCACGTCCGATGGGGTGGATCTGATCGAGCCCTACATCGGTCCGGAGGGCGTGTTGACCGGCTCGGCGCGCAGGGCGCAGGAGCTGCGGGAGCGCCTGGCCCAGGACGCTCAGCAGCTGGAGCAGGACCGCCGAGTGCGCCTGCTGGAGCACAAGCGCATGGTGCTCGAGCAGCAGGTCGCGACGTTGCGGGCCGAGTTCGCCGCGGAGGAGGCAGATCTGAAGGCCCAGGTGGCCTCCAGCAACGCCTCGAAGGCGGCGTGGGCCAGCGAGCGCGAGCGCACCAGCCGCGCGCGCGGAGCGCAGGCGGTGGGGGCCGGGCGCGAGCCGCGTAGCAATGGTGAGCGCAAGCAGAAGGTACAACGAGCATAGTCTCGGAGGAATCATGGCGAGCAACGGCAGCTCCAAGAGTCAGTCGAACAAGGGCGCTGAGCGCGCGAGCCCGCCGAGCGCCAGGCCGAGCAAGCGCAAGCGCAAGGGCGAGGCAGAAGCACCTCGTTCTGCAGCGGCGCCTCGTTCTGCAGCGGCGCCTCGTTCTGCAGCGGCGCCTCGTTCTGCAGCAGCGCCTCGTTCTGCAGCAGCGCCTCGTCCTGCGGCAGCGCCTCGTCCTGCTGCGGGGCCCGTGGCGGCGCCGATCGCCCGTGCCAGCGTGCGGAGCTCGAGCAAGGCCGGCTCGGGCGCGGCACCAGCCCCTGATGATGCCTGGACCTTGCGGCTCTACGTGGCCGGCGACTCGCCGAAATCGCGCGCGGCCATCAGCAACCTGAAGCGGCTGTGCGAGGCGCACCTGGCCGGCAGGTATGAGATCGAGGTCATAGACCTGAAGACCCAGCCGGAGCTGGCGAGGGCCCACCAGATCCTGGCCTTGCCCACGCTGATTCGCAAAGTTCCAGAGCCCGTCAAGCGCGTCATTGGCGACCTGTCGAATGCCGATCGTACCTTGATTGGTCTGGAGATTGCAGAGGCGTGAGTAGGAGGGGTCGAGAGTTGTCGTGACACCGTTGCGCTTGGTTCTGTTCGTACGAGGCAACACGCCTCGTTCGGCAAGCGCCATCCGGGCAGTAAAGGGCGCGTGCAGCGGGCGTTCGTCCGACGCGCGATCGCTGCAGGTCGTGGACGTGTGTCAGGAGCCCGCGCTGGTCTCGCAGTACAACATCGTGGCGACGCCGACCTTGCTCACCATCGGCGAGGCGGGCGAGCGACGCTGGGTGGGAGAAGTGGGCGAAGCGCAGTTGCAGGATTGCTTCGCGGGAGAGCCGTATGGACAATAGTCTTCAGGACTGGCCGGGGTCGTCGCAAGCTGCGGCGGAGCCCTCAGCCCCGAATGGCTTGGGCACCTTGGAGGAGCTGCGGCGGCGCCTGGATGAGGCAACTCACACCCTGGAAGCCATCCAGAACGGCATGGTCGACGCCGTGGTGGTCAATGGCCCTCACGGCCCACAGATCTTCACCCTGGAGAGCCCGGACTACCCATTCCGCACCCTGGTGGAGAGCATGCAGGAAGGGGCGCTCACCCTGGAGCGAGATGGCACCATCCTGTACGCCAACAGCTTTTTTGCCAGCCTGCTCGGTGAGCCGCTGAGCGAGATCATCGGCCGCCCGCTGCCAAGCCTGGTGGCGAGCAGCCACCGGGCGCTGTGCGAGCCCTTGCTGGAGCAAGGCCTGCGCGCACCCACCAAGCAGACGCTGCGCCTGGAGACGCGCCAGGGCAGCATCCCCGTACAGCTGACGTTGAGCCCGCTTGCCCCGGGCGAGAACGCCACGTGCTGCGCCGTGGTGTTCGATCTGCGGGAGCGCGAGCTGGCAGAGCGCGCGCTCGTCGAGCGGGAAGCTGCCGAGGCGGCCAACGCGGCGAAGGATCGCTTTCTGGCCGTGCTCGGACACGAGATGCGCTCCCCCCTGAACACCGTGCTGGGCTGGGCGCAGATCCTGGGCAATCGCGCGGACGTGGACGCGGGCGTGCGCAAGGCGGCCAAGACCATCGAGCGCAATGCGCGCGCGCAGGCGCAGCTGATCTCCGAGTTGCTCGACGTATCGCGGATCGTCGCGGGCAAATTGCACCTCGAGTTTCAGGTGGTCGATCTGCGGGCCGTCGTCGCGTCCACCGTGGCCGCGGCCAAGCTCACCCTGGAGAAGGCCGTCCACGTGAGCGACGTGAGCGCCGTGAAAGAGGCGCGCGTGCTCGGCGACAGCACGCGACTCGAGCAGATCATGACCAACTTGATCGGCAATGCCATCAAGTTCACCGAGGCCGGGGGGCGAGTGGAGGTGGAGCTGTCCAGCGCCGAGCGCCACGTGCAGGTGGTCGTGCGAGACAATGGCAGCGGCATCCCCTCTGACCAGATCGAAACGATCTTCGAGCTGTTCTCGCAAGGCCCCGCCAGCCACCGCAAAGGGGGCCTGGGGCTCGGCCTCAGCATCACCAAGCAGCTGGTGGAGGCACACGGGGGACAGATCAAAGTAACCAGTGCGGGACCGGGGCAGGGCGCCACGTTCACCGTGCACCTGCCCAGGGTCACCGGTCCTCTGCCCACCGCGGAGGAATCGCAGTCGATGGATGCCCAGCTGGCTGAGCGCAGCATCCTGGTGATCGACGATGACGCTGACATCCTGGAGCTGATGCGCTACGCACTCGAGCAACGGGGCGCGCGCGTCGATACGGTGCAGAGCGCCGCGGCCGCGCTGGAGAAGCTGGCGGTCGGGCGCTACGACGTGCTGGTCAGCGATCTGGGCCTGCCGGATCAGGACGGGCTGGCTTTGCTGAAAGAGGTGCGTGCGCGCGGCTCGCAGGGGCGCGCGCTGCGAGCAGTGGCGCTCACCGGCTATGCGAGTGAAGCCGATGCGCGGCAGTGCGCGTCGGCGGGCTTCGAGCTGCACCTGGTCAAGCCGATCAGTCCCTGGGACGTGGCGCGTTCGATCACGCAGCTCCTGGAGCGCCCCGCGGCCGTCTGACGCCTGCGCAAGCATCTGCTCTTGGCTCGCCGCTGCGCCCCGAGCTGCACGGTGAGCTCTGCAGGCGTGGCGTGTGGCTTGCATCATCAGCAGCATGTTTCGCCGCAGCAGCTCGCATCCATTTTACTCCGCCGCTCGCAAGCTCATCCTGCCCGCAGCCGCGCTGGGCATCCTGGCTGTAGCGCTCGGCCGGCGCTCGCGCGCCCCGGCGCCGATGCCGCGCCTGCCCGTCCGGCGCAAGCCCAAGGCGCCCAACTCCAGCAGGCTACGGAGGCTGGGCAGCACGGCTCCTGCCGAGCTCGCGCCCCCAGAGATGTTCTGGGACGCGGCGGCGGAGGAGGACGATCCGGCGGAGATCCCGGCGCCTTCCTCACCGCTGGTGAGCCAGGCGTCGCAGTCTGCCGCAGGCGTGAGCCCTGGTGCCTTCCACGACGTTACGGTGCCGCTCCGCTGGTAGGGGGACGCGGCAGGCGCCGCAGCTCTTGCCGCATTGCCCTCGGTCCGAGCGGAGCTGGCGCTCGGCGATGAGGCACGACGATTGCTTGGAAGAGCTCGCCGGGCGACGTAGGTCGCGCCGGTGTTCCGCGAGGAGAACCATGAACCGAAACACCACGAGTAGCGAGAAGCAGCCCGGACGCCAGCCGCCTTCCACGCGCGGCAAGAAGCCTCAGGCACCTGCCGGCACGCAGCAGCCCAGCGTCGAGGGTGAGGGTAGCTACACGGCCACCCGCCGTTACAACGAAGGCGTGCGCGAGCACCTGCAGACGCACGACGTGGAGGCGGAGGCAGAGGAAGCCCGCGAGGCCCTGGAAGGGGAGGAGCGGGAGGAGCTGGAGGCCGCCGAGGAGCAGGGCAAGCGGGCGGCCCACCGCCAGATGCGGCCCGTTCAACAGACCGAGTCAGGGCTGGGTGGGCCCCAGCCGAAAAACGGCAAGTAGCTCGATGGAAGAGCAGGAGAAGCACGGCGCCGTCGGGGTGCTGAGCGAAGATGAGGAGCTGCAGCAGCGCGTCTGCGCGTCTCTCATCGAGGCCAGCGATCTCGACAGCCGCCGCATCGAGGTGCGTACGCAGAGCGGTATGGTGCTGCTGGCGGGCGCCGTGCGCTCGCGAGAGGACTGGCTGCGCGCGCAGCGCATCGCGCGCGAGCAAGCCGGGGCGGAAGCGGTGGATACCGAGGGGCTGAGCATCGACGCGCACTGAGCCGCGGAGGGGGGAGCAGGCTGTGCCATCGCCGGTGTCATCGCAGGCTGTGTCAAAGCCGACCAGTTCAGGTGCCCGACATCGCTCAGACACAATGGTACGCCTGGGGCGAAGTGGTCCGAGCGGTGAGCTCGGAGCAGCCGCGGGTGTTGCACCGTAAGACGACGAGTTCCGCGCAGATGCACGCGCCGCCAAGGTTGGCACTGCGCTTGCGATGCGAAGAGGCAGGAATTGCAGGGGCTACGGGGCGTCTCGTCTGCCCGGCTAGGTTGAAAGGTGGATCGCTCATGACGCCGCTCTTCCGAACTACGAGCTCTGCTGCCGCGCTGGCCTGCCTGGCGGGCGCCTTGCTGGCCTCGCCTGCTCGAGCCGATACCGTGGTGGTGACGTCACCGTCCACCACCACCACGACCCCGGTCGAGCCCGCGGGCGCGCTGCCGAACCGCTTTCTGCTGAGCTCCGGCATGTTCACTCTGGGCGCGGCCTACGTGCCCGCCGTGGTGGTGGCGATCGAGAGCGAGCGTGGCGAGGACAAGCACCTGTACGCGCCGGTGGTGGGGCCATGGCTCGACCTCGCCGCGCGCGAGGAGTGCAGGGGCGAGTGCTCGCGGGAGACCCTGAACAAGGTGCTGCTGGTGACGGACGGCGTGTTCCAGGGTCTGGGTGCGCTGCAGATCCTCGGCTCTTTCGTGCTTCCGGAGTCACACGTGGTGGCGCTGCGTAACTCCGACGGTTCTCCGGCCCTGGCCTTCAGCGTGTCGCCCGCCAACTTTGGTCGTGGCGCAAACGGGCTGCTGGCAGCGGGCCAGTTCTGACTCTTTCATCAACAACCTGGGAGCTTTTTTAGCAATGTGGACGCTACTTCTTTTGATCCTGATCCTGGCAATTGCGTTCTCGGTGCCGGCATGGCCGTACAGCCGCGGCTGGGGCTACTACCCGAGCGGGGGGTTGGGCTTGGTGCTGCTCGTCCTGTTGCTGTTCATGTTCCTGCGGCCGCTCTGACGCCGAGGCACGATTCCGAGGGAGAAAGCACATGAGCGAATACAAGTGGTGGATACCGTTGTGTCTGGCGGCTGCTGCGTGTGGTGGCGGCCAGCTCAATCAGAAGAGGGCGACCGAAGTGCAGGCTGCCGTGATGGCTGCCGAGCAGGTCGGCGCCAAGGATCAGCCCAAGGCTGCCCTGCATCTGCAGCTCGCTCGCGAGCAAGTGGATGAGGCACGACGCCGCGCAGCCGACGGCGAGGAGAGCAGCGCCAATCTGCTCCTGGCGCGCGCACAGGTGGACGCAGAGCTGGCGCTGCAGCTGGCGCGCACCGAGCAGGAGCAGCAGAACGCCCAGCAGGCGTGGCAAAAGATACGTGAACTCAAGCAGGAGTCAGCGCCCTGAGCCGCGGCTCTGCGCAGACGAGGAGTGTGTTGTGACGACCACGAAGCGAACATCTTTCACCCCGGGCCGCTCCGGATTCTTTTACGCCAGCCTGGGTGCCCTGCTCCTGGGAGCGGCCGCCTGTGGCGGCGCGGCGGCGCCCACCACCGAGCTGCAGACGGCGCGCAACGTGTATGCGCAGGCGCGCAACGGCGAGGCGGCACAGCTCAACCCGACCGGCGTCCATGATGCGTATCAAGCGCTGAACGCAGCCGAGAAGGTGCACGAGGACGACGCCGGATCCGAGCGTGAGCGTCACTATGCGTACATCGCGCTGCGCAGGAGCGAGCTGGCCATCGCGCAGGCGTCCGAGGCGCTGGCGAAGAAGGAGCAGGAGCGCGCGGAGCAGACCTACCAGGCACAGCTGGAGCAGCAGTCGCGCGAGGCCACTCAGGAGAGCAGCCAGTACGCCCAGCAGCTGCAGCAGAACACGCAGTCCTTGCAGCAGAACCAGCAGCAGCTCGAGGAGGCTCGCATCGCCGCCGAGCAGGCTCAGGCTGAGTTGCGGCAGGCCCAGGCGATGAAGGAGGAAGCCGGCCGCCTGATAATCAGCCTGGCTGGCGTGCTGTTCGAGACCGGCGGCGCCGAGCTCTCCGAGCCTGCGCAGCAGCGGCTGGAGACGGTGGTGCGGGCGCTGCGCGCGTACCCCGATCGTCCGATCGTGATCGAGGGATACACGGACGCCAAGGGCAGCGAGGACAACAACCGCGAGCTCAGCCAGCGCCGGGCGGACGCCGTGCGCGAGTACCTGCAGGCACGCGGAGTGGACCCCTCGCGCCTGCGTGCCGTGGGCAGGGGCGAGAGCAACCCGATCGCCAGCAATGACACCCCCGAAGGCAGGGCGAACAACCGCCGGGTGGAGATCATCGTGGACCGCGAGGGCGGCTCGCGCAGCGCCGAAGCTGAGGGAGCTGACAGCGACCGCCAGAACGTGAGCGGCAGGGACACTGGCTCCGAGTCGGGCGAGGCCACGCGCCCTGCGCCCGCAGCACAGCCGAAGGCGGGCCAGCCGAAGGCGAGCCAGCCCAAGACAGCGCCGCCCCCGGCCCCACCACCGCCGATGGATGAGGAGCCTGCACCTTCAGAGCCCGCTGCTCCGCCCGAGAGCGGCACGGAAGCGCCGTAACGGAGGAAGGATCACCGCGACAGGCCAGAGGGCGCCGTAGAGGTTCCAGGCGCCATGACAGTCGCGGTCAGAGACCGGCCCCCCACCAAGGGGTCGGTCTCAGCTTTTTTGTGCGCCGGAGGGCACGCTCGCTCGCGCAGCGGCTTGCCAGATTGAGCTCGTGAGACCCTCGGACCCCGGCAAGGACGCCCCAGCAACGACGATTTTCCACCAGGTGAGGGCAGACCTGGCGCTGGAGTGGGGTGTTGCCGCGGGCATGCTTCCTGCTTGGAACGTTGTCACAGCCCGTGGCTGCTTTGCTCACGCTGCCGAGCGCGAGCCCCACGGTTGAAAACGGTCCGTCGGATCCATCGCCAAGGGCTGAGAAATCGAGGCACTATGTTGGTCAAGACACGAATTCGAGGCGCGCTCGCTCCCCTGCTGCTGGTGGCTGGCATTGGTGCAACAGGGTGTACCGCGAGCGTAACAGCGGAGCCCGTTACACCCGTTCGCGCGCGCGTGCTCTTCTCCTATCCGGTAGTGCACGTGGAGCGGGCTCCGGCGCGCCTCCACGAGCATCCGCACGTCGTCTACCGCGGTCGCAACGCCTATCTGGTCGGCAAGCGCTGGTACTATCCGTCCGAGCGCGGCTGGGTCTACTTCGCCGAGGAGCCGCGAGAGCTGCGCCGCTACCGCGAGACGCACGCCGACGCGCGCCCGCCGCGCCGCCACCTGGAGTCGCCCCGCGAGGAGCGCCGGCGCCGCTACTACGACTGAGGGGTGGACTCGCAAATGGCTTTTCGCATCAGTCTCAAGGAGCTTTCCATGATGGATTCATTGAAGAGATGGGGTGCCGGCGCGCTTGCGCTGGGCGCCGCGCTGCAGCTGTCCGGATGCATCTTCGTCGCGGAGGACGACGGCCGTGATCTGGCCCCCATCCCGTTCGGTACCCTGACCGTGAACTGGACGATCGACGGGCTGCGCGAGCCCCTGGATTGTGAGGACTTTGGCGTCGATCGCCTGGAGCTGGTCATCTACGACCCTGGCGGCGCCGTGGTGGACGAGCTCTCGCCCTTCTGCGAGGCGTTCGGGGTCTCGGTGGATCTACCCGAGGGCAGCTATTTTGCCGACGTGACCTTGGTCGACAGCTTCGATCGCTCTGCCACACTGACGGAGACCTTGGAGGCCCTCGACATCATCGAGGGCACGGATCTAGTGGTGGGGGTCGACTTCCCAGTCGATTCCTTCCTGTGAGCGCCCTGCGATAAGCTGCGGTTTACCCCGGGCCGCCCTCAGCGCCAGCGCGGCGGGTGGCGGCTCGGGGCAACACTCGGGGCAACTCCGTCGCGAAAGGGCTGGACGTTGCCCCCCAGCCTCAGCAAAATCCAGCGTCAACAGCCGTTTGCCCTGTTGTTTTCCCTTTCGGTTTCCCCTTTCGAGAGTTGAGCCCCAATGAGCCGACGGATCCTGGTGATCGACGACGATCAGAGCATGTGTGAGCTCCTGCAGGAGAGCCTCCAGCGCAATGGCTGGGAGGTGGTTTGGCGTTTGCGCGGTGAGGAAGGGCTGGAGCTGGTGCGCGAGCAGAACTTTGACGTGGTGATCACCGACGTCAATCTCGAGCACATGAGCGGCCTGGACCTGTGCCGCAACCTGACGGAGAACCGCCCCGATACACCCGTGATCGTGATCACGGCGTTCGGCAACATGTCGTCCGCCATCGCGGCCATCCGCGCCGGCGCGTACGACTTCATCAACAAGCCGATCGACATCACGCAGCTGGCGCACGTGATTGAGCGTGCCGTGCAGCACCGCCACCTGCGCGAAGAGGTGAAGCGCCTGCGCGACGCCTCCGACGTGGGCCCCGGGCGCGGCGGCCTGGCCGGCGAGAGCCGGGCGATGCTCAAGGTCTACGACCTGATCCGGCGGGTGGCGCCGACGGACACCACGGTGCTGCTGACGGGCGAGAGCGGCACGGGCAAGGAGCTGGTGGCGCGCGCGCTACACACCGAGAGCGCACGCGCCAACATGCCGTTTGTGGCCATCAACTGTGCGGCGGTGCCCGGCAGCCTGCTGGAGAGCGAGCTGTTCGGGCACGTGAAGGGCGCGTTCACGGACGCCAAGGCCACGCGCAAGGGCATGTTCGAGCAGGCGAGCGGCGGCACCCTGCTGCTGGACGAGATCGGTGAGATGCCGCTGGACATGCAGCCCAAGCTGCTGCGCGTGCTGCAGGAGCGCCAGGTGCGCCCGGTCGGCGGAAACACGGTGGCGCCGGTGGACGCGCGCATCATCGCCGCAACCAACCGCGATCTGGAGAGCGAGGTGGAGGCCGAGCGCTTCCGCGAAGATCTCTACTATCGCCTGAACGTGGTGCAGATCCACGTGCCGCCGCTGCGCGCGCGCGGCAACGACGTGCTGCTGCTCGCACAGCACTTCGTGCGCAAGTTCGCGGAGCGCATGGGCAAAGGCGTCACTGGTATCTCCAGTGAAGCGGCCAAGAAGCTGCTGGAGTACGACTGGCCCGGCAACGTGCGCCAGCTGGAGAACTCGATGGAGCGCGCGGTCACCTTGACCCGCTTCGAGCAGATCACGGTGGAGGACTTGCCCGAGCGCATCAGCCGCTACGAGAGCGCGCGCCTGACCGTGACGGACGTGGACTCCGAGCACATTTTGACCCTGGATGAGCTAGAGCGGCGCTACATCGAGCGCGTGCTCAAGGCGGTGCAGGGGAACAAGACGCAGGCTGCCAAGCTGCTCGGGGTGGATCGGCGCACCCTCTATCGCAAGCTGGAGCGCTACGAGGGTGGTAACGCCTCGAGCAGCGTGCCCGCGGGGCCGCCCGAAGCGCAGTGACGTCGCCGGGCCGTGCTGCTCGCTCGCCGTGAGCCGCGGCCCTGCCGGTGTGCTGTCGCGGTCGGGGGTGGCATGAGGTGTGCAACCAGCAGCGCCCGTGAAGCTGTTTCAATGTGAGCAATGTGGTCAGGTGCTGTTCTTCGAGAACAGCCAGTGCACTACCTGTCAGAGCCAGCTGGGCTACGTTCCGGAGGCGCAGCGGCTGGTCGTGCTTCCTGATACGAAGGAGCCGGGGCAGAGCTTCCCTGTGCCGAGCGTGGGGCCCACGCTCTACGTTCGCTGCCGCAACTACAGCGAGCGCCAGGCCTGCAACTGGCTGGTTGCCGCGCCCCAGGCTCCCGGCGCAGAGGCGCCGTATTGCCGCTCTTGCCAGCTAACGGAGCTGATCCCGGACCTGTCAGACGCTGCCAACCGTGCCGCCTGGGCGGAGATCGAGCGCGCCAAGCGCCGCCTGTTGTACACGCTGTATGCGCTGGAGCTGCCGGTCGTCTCCCGGGCGGAGCAGCCCGAGCGTGGCGTGGCCTTCCGCTTCCTGCGCGGCACCAAGCGCGAGCCGGTGATGACCGGCCACAGCAACGGCATCATCACCTTGAACGTGGCGGAGGCCAACGCAGCGTACCGCGAGAACACGCGCGAGAAGCTGGGGGAGGCGTACCGGACCGTGCTCGGCCACCTGCGCCATGAGATTGGTCATTACTACTGGGACCGCCTGATCCTGGGCGGACCCAGGCTGGAGGCGTTCCGGGAGCTGTTCGGCGACGAGAGCGAGGATTACCAGCAAGCCATCCAGCGCCACTACGATCAGGGCCCGCCGGCGAGCTGGGCAGAGTCCTTCATCAGCGCCTACGCCACCATGCACCCTTGGGAGGACTGGGCAGAGTCCTGGGCGCACTACCTGCACATGCTGGACACCCTGGAGACAGCCAAGAGCCACGGAGTGGCCGTGCGCCTGCCCGATCGCTCCGGAGAGAGGGTGGCCACCGAGGAGCTGGCGCTGAACGATTTCGATGCGCTGGCGGCGAGCTGGCAGGCGCTGACCCTGACCCTCAACAGCCTGAGCCGCAGCATGGGCCTGCCCGATGCCTATCCCTTCATCCTGTCCGAGCCCGTGCGGGACAAGCTGCGCTTCATTCACGCCGTCATTCGCGAGCACGGTGCCAGCCGGCAAGACGCCCGCCAGCAGGCGACTACGGACGGGCCGCGTTCGTCGCCAGGCGCTGATGAGAAGCCGGCTTCTTCACCCGCTCCTGCACCGCCCGCCGAATGAACGTGACCACGTCATCGAGCTGAATCGGTTTGACCAGGAACCGGTCGGCGCCCATGGTGGACAGCGTCTGCCACTCGCGGGCGCCGCCCGAGGCCGTCAGCACGATGATGGGCATCGCCGCGTAGTCCTCGCGCTCGCGCAGGCGCGCCGTCAGGTCCACCCCGTCCAGCCCGGGCATCTGCAGGTCGATCAGAGCCACGGACGCGGGCTTGCGCTCCAGCGCCTGCAGCGCCGCCATGCCGTCGCCAAAGCACTCCACGTCGGCGCCGGGAAACTCCTGCCGCAGCCGCAGCTCGATCAGGTCGCGAAAGTCTTGATCGTCCTCGGCCACGACGATGCGCTCGGGCGCCGCACCCTTGCGATGTGCGTCGAGCAGGGCGCGCCGGAAGGCGTCCACCGTCGGAGTGCGCTGGGAGACATCCCAGGCCAGGGCCTGCAGCAACACTCGATCAAACGCCGGCGACAGCTCGGGACGCACCGTGCTGGGGAGTGGAATGGCCTCCGTGGCGGTCGGCACGATGGTGCACAGCGGCTCGCCGCGACGGCGGAAGGGGTGCACGTCGGTGAGCAGCTCATATGCGATGCAGGCCAGCGAGTAGATGTCGGACTGCGGGCGCGGCGTGGCCTGCTCCCCCGGGCCCGGGCCGAGCACCACTTCTGGTGGCATGTAGCCGGGGGTGCCCACCGCGCCCGAGCGCTGGTTGGCCTCCGCGCGCGTGGAGACCCCGAAGTCAGCCACACGGCTGCGCATCTGCGGGTCGAGCAGGATGTTCGACGGCTTTAGATCGCGATGCACCGCTCCGGCGTCATGAATGGCGGAGACACCCAGGCACACGTCGTTCAGGATCTCCAGCGCGAGCTCGATGTCCATGGGGGCCGTGCTGCGGCGCAACCACTGCTCGAGGTTCGTGCCCTCCACCAGCTCCATCACGAAATAGGGCATGGAGCCGTGCTCGCCGAGCGCGTGGATGCACACCACGTTCGGGTGGTTGATCTGCGCCATCACCCGCGCTTCATCCAGGAAGCGCTGCCGGAAGCCGCTATCGAGCAGCTCGGCACGGATCAGCTTGATCGCAACCGGGCGCTCCAGCTTCTGGTCGAAGGCGGACAGCACCACGCCCATGGAGCCACGGCCGATCTCCGAGATGACCTGGTAGGTGCCGCCCACGATGTCACCGGGCTGCGGTAGATCCTGCGGCTCGTCGGGGCCTGCGCCTTCGACCTCATCCGTCAGCAGCAGCTCTTCGCCCTCTGCGGACTCGGGCTCCACGCCTGCGGAGCGCTGCGTCGCGGGCTCGGGGTCGAGCGCCCGCGGTCGTGCCGGAGGCACGGCACGGGAGGTGGGTTCCAAGGTCTGCCAAGCGGGAAGAAGGGAGCGAAACCACATGGTGAGCTCGTGCGGCTCGAGGCGGCGTCAGGTGCTGCGGAGCCTGTCGTCAGAGCCGAAATGGCTGCTGACAACGGTGAAAGTGAGGGAAACGGCAGCGGTCACCGTAGATCATTCGAGGCGGTCGCGTGGGCGATCTCCGCGCGCATCCACTTCACCAGGACGGTGGTTCTTCGTGGAGTGGACCATCAACTCGCCCCTGTATTGCATTCAGCATGCCATTGTAGAGCGCTGGCAGCTGCGCGCCTCCGGCTCAGCTGCCGCTGCATGAAGCTGCATCGTTGCCATCTCCTTGCTCCGCCGGTGCGGAAGCGGGCGGCACCGGCGCGCTCTCTTGTGTGTGTCGCTCTGCCATGGCTGAGGCAAAAGAGGCGTCCGCAAGGCTCCTCGCTCCGCGGCTTCCAGCGTCGGACAGGCCGGCTCGGCCCACGGCGAGCGGAGCTGAATGGCGCGATTGGCGGCGAATGACGACTCCGTGAACGCGAGTAACGGCGCGTCGCAGCAAGCTGGTAGTGCGGACGGTGTTCGGCTCGGCCGGTTCGGATGGAATGC
Organism: Polyangiaceae bacterium; assembly: GCA_025937895.1. Lineage (GTDB taxonomy): Bacteria > Myxococcota_A > Polyangia > Polyangiales > Polyangiaceae > SZUA-265. Next base: position 47,698 of record JAICQL010000033.1, read on the forward strand.
CGTGGCTGTGGTCCGGTAATTGCAACACCGGCAGGGTTCTCGTCTATCGGGAAAGAAGGGTTGAAGAAATGAACACGAAGCTACTCGTCTCTTTGGGAAGCACCCTTGCTGCCACCAGGCTTGCTCAGAGCATCTCGCACCTGGAGGCGGACGACATTCTCGGGCTGGTTGGTCTTGCACGGCGGCGAAACCACCTGATCGAGAATCTCGCGCTCGTGGGCCTGGGCGCGCTTGCCGGAGCGGGCGCTGCGCTGCTGTTTGCTCCTGCCAGCGGCTCCGAGACGCGCGAGCGCATGGCGTACGAGCTGGGTCGAGTCAAGGAGCGGACGGTTGACGCTCTGAAGGACGCCAAGCGTCAGGCCCCCCAAATGCTGCAGCACATGAAGGACAACATCTCGAAGAACGAAGTCTCGTCGTCCTACAATACGTGAGGCTCGAGAACCTTTCGGGCACCGGTCTTCGCCGACGCCTGCGCCAGTAGAAGCGCGTGTCGCTGGCGTGCGAGGTATCTGCGGCGAGGACCGCGTGCCCCATCTGCTTTGTGGCTTCGCCGGCGCGAGACCACACCTCCGCATGACCCGCTTGCTCCGGGGGGCAACCAGTTGTTCCCGGGAGCAGTGACCAGGGGCAGTGACAGGGGGTGCGGATTCGCGCCGGCGTGCGTCTTGGGGATGCCTTATGGGGGAACGCGGTCGGGGGAACGCGGTTGGGGAACGCGGCTTCGGGAACGCGCGCGCTACCGGTCAGCTAGCGACCCCGCGGCAAACCAGGCGCAGCCGCACCCCCGGGCTATCGGACGAGCCCTCGGCAGGCATCGCATCCGCTTGCAGCTTGCCCCCCTGGCCCCGGGCGATTGCGGCACAGATGGCCACCAGCCGGAAGGCTTCGCTCTCCGAAGTGGGGGGGCTGCCCTCGAAGCGCTCGATGCGCCAGTGCTCGGGCAGGGGCAGACCAAAGACCTGCAGCTCAAACACGGCTCCAGCGCTGCCCTTGCCACCCGGGAGCTCGCTGGCCACGAGCTGCAGCCTCCGCTGACCCGCCGGGTGCAACGAGGCCGTGCGACGGATTGCCCACGAGAGCAGCGTTACAAGATTGGAGAGGCTGCGCTGATCCACGGCGGCTGCGCCGAGGGCCGAGCCATCCACGTCCAGCTGCACCTGGTGCTGCTCTGCCACCGGGCGCAACATCGTACAGGCGCGCTCCAGCACCCGCGCGGCAGGTGTGTCCTGACTGCTGCCTGACTCGCTGGCGAGATACTCGACAAAGTCGCGCATGCCGTCCGCCATCTTGCGCACCTGCTCCTCGATGCGCGTGACCTGCGCCAGCGCGTTCGATGGATCTTGCCGGATCAGCTCGGCACGCCCGCTGATCACGTTCAGCGGGGTGCCCACGGCATGCGCCAGCGCCGCCGCAATCTCCGCCGCCGCGCCGCGCAACTGCTGCTGATACAGGCCATCGAGGCTCACCACGCCATCCGCGCGGCCGTCGACACCGGCATCGTCGCCACCCTGGCCGCGGCTGGCGCTGGACAGCCCTTGGCCAGGCGCTCCCTGGCCTGAAGCACCCTGCCCTGAAGCACCCTGCCCTGAAGCACCCTGCCCTGAAGCACCCTGCCCTGAAGCA
>JAICQL010000176.1 GCA_025937895.1 Polyangiaceae bacterium
GTCATGCCCATTGGTCTGCCCAGCTTGCCGTTGGCGATCAGCTCGCTCAGGAAGATGCTCTCGTTCACGAAGGCATCCACCACGCTCTTGATGGTGGGGTAGCGATCGTTCGCTGCTCCAGGCTGCGTCACCACGGCAGCGAAGTTGCCCTCGTCTGAGGACCACGCGCCGCGCAGCGCGATCGAGCTCCGCTCGAGATCGCGCGCCAGCGCCGGCAGCAGCGCGCGCCGCCGCTCCGCCACCGGTCCGGTCGTCAGCTGCGCGAGCACCTCGGCGTCACCGCCGCTGAACAGCAGGTACTCGACGGCGTGAAAGCCCTTGCGGTTGGCGCCCAGGTTCGCGACGTATTCGTCGCTGACGGGCTCGGTGCGCAGCAGCTCGTCTTCGATCCTGTCGGCGGGCGATTGATCGATGGCCGCGGCGAGCAGCAGATCCGCGGCGGGGCCAAAGCCAAAGGCCTCGGTCTCCATCCAGGGCCCGCGCGCCGCGCGCCAGGCGGCCTGGCTCTGCGCCAGGCTCTCGGCAGAGGGGCTCGCTGCCAGGGGCTCCACGGCCGCCACCAGCGCGCCGTTCTGCGCCACCACCTCATCCAGGGTGGGCAGCACCACGGTGTTCGTGACGTCGGCAACGATCACCCGCCGCGGCCCGTCGCCGAGCGGCACGGGGGCGCAGCTCGGCGCGAGCAGCGCGCACAGACACACGGCGCGAGCCAGTGGCCTCATAGGTCCTCGATGAAGCGCAGCAGCGCAGCTCGCTCCGCGGCGCTCATGCTCAGGAACGCGCGCTGTGCCTGCTCTGCCTCACCGCCGTGCCAGAGGATGGCCTCGGTGAGATCGCGAGCACGCCCGTCGTGCAAGAACCTGCTGTGGTGATTCACCACGGGCACGAGCCCGACACCCCAGAGTGGCGGCGTGCGCCATTCGCTACCCGTGGCCAGGTAGTCGGGCCTGCCATCTGCCAGCCCCTCGCCCATGTCGTGCAGCAGCAGATCCGTATAAGGGCGAATGCTCTGTCCGGACAGCTCGGGGAAGCCCTCGAGCACGCCCGTCTCCAGGCTCGGCACATGGCAGCTGGCACAGCCCGCGTCCTGAAACAGCGCCTTGCCGCGCAGCACCTCGGGGTCGTTCACGGCGCGCCGCCCGGGCACCGCCAGCAGGCGGCTGTAGTAGGTGACCTGCACGATCTTCTCCTGATCCACCTCGGGCTCGCCGCCGCTGAGCGCCTCCTGGCAGGCCGTCTGCACCGGCGGACAGTTCTGATCCTGGAAGAGCGGCGAGGTGATCCCCAGATCGCCGAGGAAGGCCCCGGCATTTTGCTGCTCGAGCCCGGGCTGATTGCCCTTCCAGCCGAACCTGCCGAGCGCCACCTGCTGATGCTTCGGATCCCAGACCCAGTTGGGGCGCCCCGAGATGCCGTCGCCGTCGCTGTCCAGCTCGTCCGCGAGCGCCAGCACCGTCTCCTCCGGCACTGCCTCCAGCAAGCCCAGGCCGATCATGAAGGGTGCCGTGCGCGGCGAGAGCATGATGCCCGGGGCGAAGGGGCCAAAGGCCAGCTCCGTCAGCTCGTACGTGGGCTGCTGCAGGGAATAAGGAGTGCCATCGTCGAACTGCCCCGGCAGCTCCCGATACGTCACCGTGGAGCGGCCCTCGGCGGGTACGCCCAGGATCGAGCGATGATTGAACTGACCACCATAGCTCGGATCCTCGAGCGGACCGCCGTGCTCGTCTTCACCCGGAATGCTCAGGCGCACCAGCAGCCCGACGAAGTCATCTTGCGGGTCGGGGGGGGCTCCCCGACCATCCTTGAAATGGCAGGAAGAGCACGAGTTGGCGTTGAAGGTGGGGCCGAGCCCGTCCTGGCCGCTGGTGGAGCTGGGCGCGGTGACCCAGCCCCGGTTGAACATCGAGTTGCCGATGAAGAAGAGATCCCTCCGCTCGCCGCGCAGGTTGCGCGCGGACAGCGAATATGCCCGCTCGCCGGCTTCAAAGACGGTGGTCTCGCCGCCTGCCAGCTCCTCCCCGGGCTCAGGCTCCGCCTGCGAGCGCTCCGTGCCGCAGCCGGGCAGCGTGGCCAGGAGCGTCGTGCAGCTCAGGAGCCCTGGGCGGAGCGCGCGGCGTAGGCAGGCGGAGGGAGTCATCAGCAGCTCCTCGATGGCGCCCGGGCGCTCACTCCAGATTGAGCGTGATACCCAGCAGGGCGGCGACCTCGACGATCGTCTCCGTCTGGGTCTGCAGCGCCTGCACGGCGGTCAGGATTTGTGCGCGGCCGCTGGCGGTCGCGAGCGCTTGATCGAACGGCACCGGGATATCCTGCACGGCGTCGAGGCTGGCCTGCAGCTCACTCTTCAGCCGAGTGTCGAGCGCTGCGTCGCGCTCGCGCACCAGGTCATCCAGGCCGGGGCCATCGAGGTCTCCGTAGCGACCGAGGTACACGTTCTGGATGGCCAGCGCGTTGGCGTAGATATCCTTGTGCGTGTTGTCGGAGAAGCAGGAGTGCTCGTCCTCTTGATCCTGGTTCTCCACGGCGACGCGCATGCGCTCGCCCGAGAGCTCGGCGCCGGAGAGGCTGCCCATGCCCTGAAGGATGCGCCGCAGAGCCTCGGTGGGGGAGGCTCCCACGAGCTCGGCGCGATAGTTACTGGCGTTCGGCGCCCACTCATCCCTCACGGAGCTCAGATCATCGACGAGCAGCTCGGACACCTCGCGCAGATACTGGCCGCGGCGGGCCTGGTTGGCATTGGTGGCGTTCGCGCCTGTCACGTAGTCCGTGAACGAGCGAGCGCCGGGACCGCTGGCGCTCAGATCCTGACCCCAGAGCAAGAACTCCACGGCGTGGTAGCCGGTCGAGATGTTCTTCTCGCCGTCCTTCTCGTTCTGCTCCGCGATGACGTCCTTGCTCAGGGTGGGGAACTCGCTGGTCAGGTTGATGATGCCCGCGTTGGGGTTGTCCTCGACGTAGTCGACGTACACCTCGTCCATCGGCCAGGCGTTGATCGCACCCTCCGGCCCGTCCAAGGGGTCGTCGATGGGCCCGTCGTAGAAGCGGTAGACCTCGGTCTGCCCGTAGGGATCACGCGCGGCCTTCCAGGCGTCCTTGGCGGCATTCTGGCTGGCCAGGGTGGGTGCAGCCACGAAGGCGTCCACGGCCTCGACCAGAGCCTCCGTCGTCTCCAGCGCCTCGGAGTAATTGGCGTAGACGATGCTGGCGTAGTTCTCGATCACCGGCTGGGCGTCGTCCGCCAGCGAGCTCTCGTCATCCCCACAGGCAACGCTTGCGCACAGCGCGGCGAGGCCGCAAAAGCGGGTCAACGTAATCATTCTAAGTTGCTTCATGGCTGGTCAGTCCTCGTCATACTCGGGCCTGAGCCGAGTGCGCGGTGCTTCGGGTGGCATACAGCGCGAGCTCGAATGCAGGCGTATAGGGCAGCGGACACGATGTCCGGGAGCCGACGAGCGAGGCTCGTTGCCGCCGGCCTTCTGGAGTCACCGTCCCGGTGAGACGGTCTCTAGTGGAAATGACTCTGACTCGCAATACGCTCGCCGGGCGGCCCTGGCTGCCTTGCGATAGCCCGGCCTCGGCGGATGCAGCAGTCAAAATCCGCATTTATGTCTCGTTCAGCTGGCGCAGCCCCGACCTGAGTCTGTTCCAGCGAGGCTCGCTCCTGATCTGTTTTCTCGAGCCGTGCTCGACGTCCGGTCGGCCCGGGGGTGGTGTTGGAGCAGCGGAGAGCCCGGCAGAAGCGAGCCCCTCGCGGCCACCCCGCTCGCATTCGACGCGTTCCCCCGGGGCTGCACGCAGCCCTTCTTCGGGACGCGCCACCGTGCACCTACACCGCTCCGCATGCGTTGGCAGTGCCGCTTGCGGCAGCGGTCTCTGAGCGAGGTGAGCGCTCGTGTGTGATTATTCGCGAGCATGAATTCGCTGCTGTCGCCGCAATGATGCACGGCGCAACGCGCGCTGGCCGGCGCATGCGCAGCAGAGCACTCGCACGCGCATCGGCTCGAATCGCGTCGATTTGGTCCAGCCCGAGAAAAGTGGCCGTTCCGCGCTGGGCCCGGAGCGATGCCTGGTTCAGAGCACGCTGCTTTGCTATGAGTCGAAGTCACGCTGCGGTCCGCGTCGGCCCAGGGCGTGCCGCTCGCCAGACTCCCCGAGCTCCCAGAGGTCACATGGCTGTCGTTCCCGATCGAAGTCTCTCCCGCCGCGCGCGCGGGTGTCTCATAGGTAGCGAGGTGCGCGCATGACGTCCTCGCTCACTTCCGACGCAGCTGGCGCTCCGGAATCCACGCCAGAGGCCCCAGCTGCAGCGGCGCCAGGAGCAGCGCTGGCCACGTCCCCAGAAGATCGCGTGCCGACGCCGGCCAAGGCCGCCTACGCGCTCGGCGGCACCACCGACATCTTCGGTCACTGGCTGTACAACACGCTCGCGAATCCGGTGTTCAACGTCTACCTGGGCTTGACCCCGACGCAGGTCAGCACCTCGCTGGGCGTGAGCCGCTTGATCGACGCCTTCACGGATCCTCTGTTCGGGTGGATCTCCGACAATACGCGCTCGCGCTGGGGCCGCCGCCGTCCTTACATCCTGATCGGCTCCATCATCGCCGGTATTGGGCTGCCCTGCCTGTTCATGGCCTCGCCCACCTGGAGCTCGAATCAGATCTACTGGTTCATGATCATCTCGGCCTGCATCTACGCGCCGCTGATCAGCGCGTACAACATGCCGTATCAGAGCCTCGGTGCGGAGCTCACGCCGGACTACAACGAGCGGACCAGCGTGCTCTCCTGGAGGGCCGTGGTGCAGAAGGTCTCGGGCATGGGCCTGGGCGCGGCACTCTGGTTCGCCACCCGTGACTGGTGGAACGATCCTGCCACCGGACAGCCCAATGTGGCGCGCGGCGCCGCGTACGCCTGCGCCATCGCCGGCGTGATCATGATCATCTCCGGCATCGCCAACTTCCTGTTCGTGAAGGAGCGCTACTACGAGAAGGCGCAGAAGCAGGCGCGGATCTCGGTGCGCCAGATGATCTCTTCCACCTTCAGCTGTCGCCCGTACCTGGTGCTGCTGGGCACGGCGCTGGTCTACGCCATCCCGACCGCGCTGATCGGCTCGCTGGGCTTCTATGTCGGCACGTATCACGTGTTCCACGGTGACATGGCGCTCTCCTCGGAGATGGGCTTCTGGGGGGGCGCAGCGTACGCGGTGTGTGGCGTGGCGGGCGTGCCGTTTGCTGCCGGCTTTGCCAAGCGCCTGGGCAAGCCCAAGGCCTTGACCATCACCTTGCTGGTCGGGCTCGTGGCGTTCGGCTCGAGCTGGTGGCTCTACACTCCGGAGCACCCGTGGCTGACGGTGGTCCAGAACGGCCTCAACGGGTTCTCTGCCACCGGGCTCTGGGTGGTGCTGCCCTCCATGTGTGTCGACGTGGTCGACTACGATGAGCTGCAGAGCCAGCAGCGCCGCGAGGGCGCTTACTCCTCCATGTTCTCGTGGGTGCTGAAGTTCGGCATGTCCGCCAGCATGTTCATCGTCGGGCCACTGCTGGATGAGGTCTCCGGCTTCGACGCCAAGCTGGGCGGCAACCAGACCGCCGACACCATCTTCACGATGCGCCTGATGTTCACGGGCATCCCGGTGGTAGCCCTGCTCGTGGCGCTGGTCTTGATCCAGCTCTATCCGCTGACCCGCGAGCGCATGCACCAAATCCGTGCCGATCTCGAGGCGCGACGCGGTACCGTCTGAGCTCATCTCGAGCTGCCGGCGTCTGCGTGGGGCGCCGACGCCGGCAAGCGCAACGCGCGTGAAAATGTATGCTGGGGGTGCAGGATGCGGCTCACGGAGCGTTCGTGAAACGCCGGCCGAGTGAGCTCCGCGGCCTCAGTGTGACGAAGGTGTCGCGCCGTCGTTCCGATCGGGCGCAGGCCAGCGGTTTTTCGCTTGTAGTCACGTGCGATCCTGGCAAGTTTGGACCGCCTTTTTGCGGCAGGTAGAACCGTGAAAGAAACTGGTGCTTCCGAGGAGTCCAATCCGTCCCATTCGCTAGCTGCAGCTGGATTGCCGTCTGAGACGGTCCCGTCCGCTGTAGCGGCGCTCGCATCACCGCCTTCGGTCGTGCCGCCGCCTTCGGCCGCGCTGGAGTCGCTGGAGGTGAGCTCGGAGGAGGTGGCGGTCGCCCCGTACTCCGACGACGGAGATGACGATGACGACATCGTCACCTTGCAGATGGATGCGCCGCTCGATGACGGCGAATGGATGGTTCAGCTCACGCCGTATCAGCACCGTCGCGTGTCGACCGAGCAGCTCCTGGCGGAGCGTGACTCGGGCGCGCTCGCGGCCACGATTCGCGTCTGGCGCAACGGCATGCGCAGCTGGACGCCGCTGGGCGAGGTGCAGGACTTTGCGGCGGTAGCCACGGGTGCTTCTCCGGCAACGCCGTCCGCTGTTTTTCAGGCAGCCCCTTCTCAGGTAGCCCCTTCGCTGGCGGCCGCTTCGCTGGCGGCCGCTTCGCTGGCGGCCCCGTTGTCAGCAGCCCCGTTGTCAGCAGCCCCGTCGGCGCCCGGTGCGGCGCCTGCGCCCGTTTCGCGTCGGCCGGTGCCACCGCTGCCGTCGCCGCCACCGCCGCGGCCAGCACCGCTGCCCAGCCGTCCTGGCAGCTCGTCGCCACTGGCCAGCGCACCTTTCTCCTCCAGCGCTGTTACCTCCAGCGCTGGTTCTTCAACCGCTGGGGCCGTGTCCGGCAAGCCCGGGTTGTCCTCGAGTCCGACCTCGGCGAGCTCCCCGGCGCTGCCAGCCAGCGCTCGTGGCACCTCCGTATCCAAGCGGACCACGGCTCGCAAGGCTGCGCCCCTTCCTTCGGTCGTCGCGGGCCTGGACGATCTCGAAGGCGATGAGCCGAGCGAGGTCGTCGCGAAGGCGAAGCCCGCGTCGGTGTTGGGCGAGCCGCGGCGAGTGGACACGGCCACCTCCGTCGTGGTCGAGCTGGACTCGCACCTGCCGCGTTCTCCGCTGCGCCTGGGCGCGCTCACGGCACAGGTCGCCGCGGCCGTGCTGGCGCTGGTCGGCACCTCGTACGGTCTCAGCCGTGCCGGCGTGTTCGAGTCGGGGCCGCCCTCGCACTCCGCTGCCAGCCCCGTGACGATCGCTGCCGAGCGCTCCTCGAGCCAGACGACGCAGGTGCTCGCCCTGGCTCCCTCCGCCGCTGAAGCCGCACCCGCAGACGCGAAGAAGGAGGAGGCATCTGCCGAAGCTGCGGCTGCCTCTCCGGCCGCGGGCGAGCCCGCCCCGGCAGAGCCGGCAGAGGCCGCGTCAGCGAGCGCCGGGCAGGAGCAGGAGAAGACCCAGGCCGCAGAGGCTCCAGCTGCTGCGGAGCCCGCATCCTCTGAGGCCGCATCCTCTGAGGCCGCATCCCCTGAGGTTGCGTCGTCTGAAGCCGCCTCGGCAGAGTCATCGGGAGCTGCGCCGTCCGGCTCCGCCGCTGAAGAACCTGCCGCTGAAGAACCTGCCGCGGATGACGCTGCGGAGAGCGCAGCGAGTGACGACAAGGCTGCCAGCGGCAAGGAGTCCGTTGCGGAGCGGCGTGCCAAGCGTGCCGCCCGGCGCGCAGCCGCCATCGAGGCGCGTCGTGCGCGTCGTGCTGGCGCGCAGAAGCCCGCCGAGAAGGAAGCGGCGGCGCCACCGGCGGCAGAAGAGGCGGCGAGCTCAGCGTCAGCGAGTTCGGGGCCAGCGAGCTCGGGGCCAGAGCCGGGCAGCAACTTTGATCGTCAGGCAGCGCAGACAGCGCTCACCGCTGCGGCAGACAAAGCCAAGAACTGTCGCCCGATCGGTGGCCCGAGTGGCGCCGGCACGGTGCAGGTGCAATACGAGCCCTCCGGCAAGGTGAGCGCCGTCACGATTGTCACCCCGGGCTTCGAGAACACGGACGCGGGCTCGTGCATCCAGATGTTGTTCCGCCGCGCGCGCGTGCCGCAGTTCAACGGCACGAAGCCGGTCACGCTCCGGCAGCGCTTCGAGATCCCTTGACGGCGTACTGCGGAAGAGCTCGGATTCCGGCTCGTCGCACGCTCTCTTCGTGACAGATCGGCCGCCACGGGGTTCAGCTCGTGGCGGTGCCGCATGCAGGGTAAGCCGCACCGGCGTGGTACGCCGGTGCGCTGCTTTCTGACGCTCGCTCAGCGGCTCAAACGCCCGGCGTGCTCAGCCGCACGATGACGTCCGGCTTCACCTTGAGCGTGCCCATCATGGCCTTGAAGGGGGTGATGCCGAAGTCCGGCTGGTGCAGCTCGATACTGACAACCTGCTGGTTGCCCTCCGCCTTGGTCTCGGCCTGCAGGGGCTTGGTCACGCCGTGCAGCGACAGGTCTCCGGCGATGCTGTAGCCGCCATCATCGCGCCGCGTGACCGTACGCGAGGTGAAGACAGCCGTCGGGTGCTGATCGGCGTGCAGCACCTCCTTCACGATCTGATCGGCGATCTTGTTCTTGTCCGAGTCGGAGAGCGCGTCCGGGCTCGCTGTGCCGTCCTTCATTGCGTTGACCACCCGCAGTGAGTTCAGGTCGAACTCGGCGCGCACCGCCGTGGGTGATACGTCGATGCTGAAGCGCGTGACCCGCACCTCGAGATCGTGCGCGACCTTGGACAGCAGACCATCTTTGAAAGTGAACACCAGGCACTCGGCCTGGCTCTGATCATACTTCGGCATTTGTACCTCTTAGATGAGCTCGAGAATCACTTACAGGGTATTCGCGTTCCTCGCCGGACCTCTGGGGGTCGCGACGCAGCAGTGCGCCAGAAGACGCAGCAGCTCAGTCGAGCGCTCGAACACGCGCGTTTGTCGGCACCGTGACAATCGCGTGAGGTATGACGCGCGAGTTGCAGCATCGTAGCCAGCTCGGTGCGCTGCAGCTAGCGCAACTCTGAGCCCTCGCGTCGCAACTCGAGCCCAAGCTCGCAAAGCGCGCTGCAGGCACACGCTCAGCGAGCTGCGACGACGCCGAAATATTGCGCGGCCGCCGCCGCGTGTGGGGCAGCGCGGGGCAGCCGGCACGGCACTGATATCAGTTCTCATCGTCAACGACGGCGAGGGCTGCTAAGGCAGGTCGCATGAGCTCTCGCTTTCCCGGCTTCGCGCTGCTGTTCACCCTCGGTCTGTGCGCTCTGTCCGCGCCTGCTCTCGCTCACCAGGTCTGGCTGGAGCCGGCGAAGGAGGGAGCTCGCCTGTACTTCGGCGAGTTCGGCGACAATCTGCACGAGGTCTCGCCGGGCTACCTCGACAAGCTCTCGCGTCCCACGGCCACGCTCTCGACCGCCGCCGGCGAGAAACCGCTCTCGGTCGCGAAGCAGCGGGATGCCTTCTCGATCGCAGGGCGCCCCGGCAAGGGCGAGGCCCTGATCGTGGTCGACGCGGAGTATCCAGTCAGCGAGAGCAAGGAGGGGGAGAAGACGGTCCGTTCCGTCTGGACACCAGCAGCGCGCTTCGCGGGGAGCTTGAGCGCGCAGGCGCCCAAGCTGACCCTCGATGTCGTGCCCACCGGCACGGCAGGCGAGTTTCAGGTGTTCTTTCGCGGCAAGCCGCTGCCCTCGGCGAAGTTGACCATGACGGCAGCCTCGGGCTGGTCGCGCGAGGAGACGAGCGACGGCGCGGGCAAGGTCCGCTTCACCTTGCCGTGGAAGGGCACGTACGCCCTGCTGGTCCGCCATCGTGAAGACAGCGGCGGATCGAGGCCGGGCGCCAGCGGACCCGAAGCCTTCGATCGCGCCAGCTTCGGCACGACCCTGACCTTCGTCACCAGCGAGGGCCTGCCGTCGCCGCCACCGCCGCCCGCCGCGGCTCCGAACACGCCGAAATAACGCCGGTCGAGGCCGCCGCCGGGCTCGACCGCCCGCGGAGCACCTCGATCACGGAGGCCTCGGCTGAGGTCCAGCGGCAAGGGGGCCGCAGGCAAGCGTCACTCGAGCACCACGTCCCGCTCGCGCGCGTCTCGTCTAGCTTCCAGCGAGAGCGGTGGGCAGTTGCCCACTCGCGCACCTATCCCACCACCTGCCGAGCTGGCTGGGCGCGAGAAGGGCCGCGCCCGGAGGCTCCCCCCTGAGCGATCCTCGAGCCGCGATCAGATCCGGATCCGATCGCGACGGTCGCAGCCTCCGGTCGCCGCAAAAATTGAGCTGCGCGGCTCACTCTGCTCGGCCTTTCCCCCCCAGAAAGCCGCCCATGTCGCCGCGCTGCAGCTGGTATCGTGCACGGTTGGCATCAGCGCAGCAATTACAGCTTCATTTCAGGCTCTGGCGATGCGGCGCTGAGGGATTCGGGAGCGGCGGCCGCTACGGCGCGGGGATGATGTGGGGAAGCTGCCGCATTGCGCATACTCGGGCTCCCGAGCGACTACCGCTGGTGGCTGAGCGGCTCTGGGCGGAGCCGTGCACCTCCGCAGGTGCAACCGCGCCGTGACAAAGGGCTGTGCGGGATGGTTTTCACAGCGCCCGTGCGTTCGTAATATCCTCCCAGATGCGGGGTGGTGGGAAGAGGATGAGCGACACGCAGACCGTGAGCTTCGGCGTCGCCATGCGCCAGGAGAGCGAAGCACCCCAGCGCGCGCCGGCCACGCCCAGGCCGCGCCAGCTCAACGGGCGTTATCGCTTGCTCGAGTTTCGGGGAGCTGGCGGGGCGGGGGAGGTGTATCTGGGCCAGGACACGCACCTCGATCGGCTGGTGGCGATCAAGCGCCTGCGTCCGGAGGCGGCCAGCTCGGAGGCTCGGGTGCAGCTGGCGCACGAGGCGCGCATCAACGCCCGGCTCGAGCACCCCAACGTGGTGCGCGTCTACGATTTTCTGACGGTGGGCGGAGCTGACTACATCGTCAGCGAATACGTGGACGGCCCGTCGCTGGCGGCGAGCAGCGGCCTCGGCCTCGATCTGGATCGACTGCTGACCATCGCGCTGCAGATCAGCCGCGGCCTGGCCTTTGCGCATGAGGCGGGGGTGGTGCACCTGGATCTGAAGACGGAAAACGTCCTCGTGGGCAGGGACGGGGTCTCCAAGATCGCTGACTTCGGCATCGCGCGCCGCATCGGCGCGGGCGAGCGGCACGAGACCAGCGGCGTGACGATTCGAGGCACCTTTCGCAGCATGTCGCCCGAGCAGACGCGCGCTGGCCCGGCCGACGCGCGCTCGGATCTCTTCTCCTTCGGCACGCTGCTGTATGAGCTCCTGGCGGGAGTCTCACCGTTTCACGCCAAGGGCCACGCCGCGGAGACGATCCGACGCATTCGTGAGCTGCGGCCGCTGCCCTTGCGCGCGCTCCGTCCGGAGGTGCCGGCGGCGCTCTCGGAGCTGGTCGAGCGCCTGCACTCCAAGGAGGTCTCGGAGCGTCCGGAGTCGGCGCGCGAGGTCGAGCACCTGCTGGCGGATCTGATCGAGCGTCGCTCCCGGCGGCCTGGCGTGGTCAGCGACGAGCCAGCCCTGGAGCGGCGGGTGCTCAGTGTGTTGACCTGTGAGCTGTGCATCGATGCGCCGCGCAGCATCGAAGAGAGCGAGGCGTACCTGCGCAACGTCGTGCGCTTCCAGCAGCTGGCCGCAGCCATCGCCGAGCACTGGGATGCACACGTGCGCAGCGCCACGGAGCACTGCGTGCAGATCCTGGTGGGCTACCCGCAGGCGCACGACAATAACTGCGAGCGTGCCGCGCGCTGCTTCCTGGAGCTGCGCCGCCGCTGGCAAGCCCGCCAGGAGTCCGCGCCGCAGCTGCGCGCGGGCCTGGACGTGGGCGACACGCTGCTCGGCGCTGGCATCGCCGCAGGCCCGGCGGTGCCCACGGCAGCCGCGCTGTGCAAGGCTGCGCAGCCTGGCGAGCTCCTGGTCAGCGGCAGCGCGCAGCGCATCTTGCGCCGCTTCTTTGCCTTCGAGGGCCGCGGTGAGCTGTGCGTGCCGCGCGCCTCCGGTGCGGTGCCCTCCGTTCCCTACCACGCGCTGCGCGAGCTCGGCGAGACGCCGCAGCCCGCGCCGCCGCTGCCCCACGGCTCTGCCACTGCGCTCATCGGGCGTGCGGCGGAGCTCGAGGCGCTGTCTCAGGCATGGCAAGCCAGCCGGGTCAGCGGTTTCGAGGCCGTGTTCGTCAGCGGCGTGCGCGGGGTGGGTAAGTCGCGCCTCCTGCGCTCGTTCGCCGAGCGCCTGGCGGCCTCGGGCGCGGCCGTGCTGGCGGTGCGAGCACGGCCGGAGGATCAGTATTCACCGTTTGCGCCGTTCGCGGAGCTGGCCGCCCGCGAGGCACAGGGTGCGCCGCACGCCGGCGCGCCGGCGCTGAGCTTGCTGAGCAGCGACCGCGAGCTGGAAGCGGCGACCAGCAACTACCGGCAGCGCATCCTCGATGCCGGGCTGAGCTCGCTGGTGAGCGACGAGGGCGCGCAGCCCCTGCTGCTGATCGTGGAGGATGTGCACTGGCTGGATCACTCCTCGCTGGCGCTGCTGCGCATCCTGCGCAGCCAGCACCGCTCCCGCTCGCTGCTGCTCGTGCTCAGCGGCAGACCGGAGCGCCTGTGCCAGGTGAGCGGGCTGTTGCCGGTGCGTGAGCTCAGCGTGCCGCGCCTGGGCGCGAAAGAGTCGCTGGAGCTCGTGCGCAGCATACCCGGCGGAGAGCGCCTCTCGCATCGCATGGCGGCGCGCGTTGCGGAGGCCGCGGACGGTCTGCCGCTGCTCCTGGAGGAGTTCACCCTGGCCCTGAACGAGGCCGGCGCAGCCAATGCCTCCAAGCAGCGCTTCCTGGACGTGCCGAGCTCGCTCACCGAGTCGCTCGACCGCCGCCTGAACACGCTGGGGCGAGCGCGGGACACGCTCGATCTGCTGGCGGCGTTCGGGCGCGAGTCCGTGGTCTCCATCCTGGAGAAGCTGTCGGAGCTGGGCCCGAGCGTGCTGGAGGCACAGATCGCGCGGCTGTGCAGCGCCGGTTGGGTGTACGAGGACGGCAGCGGCGCGCAGCGTACGCTGGTGTTTCGTCACCGCCTGCTGGGCGACGCCGTCTATGAGCGGCTGGCGCCGGAGCGGCGAGAGCAGCTGCATCGCCGCATCGCCGAGGTCGTGCAAGGCAGCTTCAAGCCCTGGCTGCTGGAGCGCCCCGATCTGTTCGTGCACCATTTCGCGCGCGCGGGGCGGCCGCTGGAGGCGGTGGAGCTGGCGGTGCGCGCCGGCGAGCGCGCAGCGCAGCGCAGCTGCCACTTCGAGGCCTGCGCGCACTTTCGGGCGGCGCTCGAGCTGCTGCAGAGCTGCGGGCTCAGCAATGAGCAAGCGCAGAGCCGTCAGGATCACATCGAGCGACTGCTCTGCCCCTCGCTGGACGCTACCAATGAGTCGGTGGTCTTGGGGCTGGCGGTGGACGGGCTCGGGCCGCGCTCCCGGCGGCAGCAGCACCCGCTGGTCCGGCAGCTCAAGGAGGCGTGGTCGGCGTTCAATCACGCCATCTTGCGACAGGACGCGACGGCCGCCAGCGAGGCCCTGGCCAGGCTCGACGGGCCGCAGCCCAGCCCCGCGCAGGTCTTCGTGAAGAGCGTGGCGCACGGCTATGTCGACTTCTTTCGCGGCGAGCTGGGCCGGGCCGAGCAGAACATGCTGCAGGCGCAGCAGGCTCAGGACCAGGACGAGGTGCGAGCGATCATCGTCGAGTGCGGGCAGGAGCTGCTGGTGGCCCCGCCGTGCTTCCTGACGTTGCTGTACGCGATCCGGGGCGAGCCGGAGCGCAGCGCCGAGCAGGAGATGCTGGCGGACTCGCAGCCGGCGGAGCTGTTTGTCGCGCGGGCCTTCAGCGCGCTGTTCGGCACGCTATATGGCTTGCTGGTGCGCGATCATGAGCTGCCGGCAGGGCTGCGCCGCCAGCAGGGGCGGGTCGAGCGACTGGTGAGCTTTGCGGAGCGGATTCGCCACCCCATCTTCCACGCCGTCGCGGAGATCGGCCAGGGGCGTCTGGAGCTGGTGCGCGGCGAACGGGCGGACGGGCTGTCGCGGCTGCGGCGCGGCTACGACCTGTACGAGGAGACGGGCGCACAGCTCTCCCTGGCTCATTACGCCGGGTTCGTGGCGGAAGCTCACCTCGAGCTGGGGCAGGTGGCGTTTGCTCGCGAGCTCCTGGAGCGGGTCCGGCCTGCCGCCGCGCACGCTTACGCTCGTTTCTATCGCGCCGAGCTGCTGCGGGTGGAGGCCGAGATCTTGCTGGCCGAGGGCCGCCGGGAAGAAGCGCTGGCGTTACTGGGCGCGCTGACCCGGGCGCGCGCTGGCGCCACTGATCGAGCTTCGGAGCCACGCTTGTTCATGCAGCGCGTGCGCGACACCCTGGCCCGCCTGGAGCCGCGCCCGCGCGAGCTCGGCTCATCCCTGGCGCTGCACTGAGCAGCGCAGCGCGGACGTCTCGTTGCCAGCGAGCGGCCGGCGGCGAGTGGCTTGCTGCTAGCGGACGGTGATCTCCAGGTGCTGCCGGAGCAAGCCGTATTGCGCGCTGACGGAGAACGCCAGCAGATCGGTCAGCAGCGGACCGTTCGGCCCCTCCTCGCGCTCCAGCGTGCGCGCCGCGACGGCCAGATCGTCGCAGAGCAGCAAGCCCGCGCGCGCCGCCGTCTTGTCCACGCCCTCACCCCAGTGCATCAGGTTGGTGCGGCCGCCCTCGGCGGAGAAGGCCTTGAACTGCTTGCGCAGCTCATCGAGGTGCCGGGGCTCGAGCAGCGGCACGATGGCCTCCACCAGCGGGCGTACGCGGCTGCGCGAGTGCTCGGGCAGCGGCAAGCCGGGATTGCCGATGGCCAGCGCGGCAAGAAACAGGCTCTCCAGCTCCGCGACATCGGGGAACAGCACGCGCGCGAAGAACTCCGCGCGATAGTAGGCCAGGTGGCGCCCCGCCATGAAGGCGTGCTCGCGCGGCGTGCAGCCGCTCAGCACCCGGCGGCCGAGCAGCGACCAGGGCGGCAGCGCGGGCACGTGTGCATAGCCCACGTCGCGCGCCGTGTCCGCGAAGACGCTGGGAGCGGGCATGCCGAGCACCGTGGCCGCCCAGCCCAGCGCGCGCACGGCGGTGACCGTGCTCCTCGCCACGTCCTGGCGCTCCGACTCGGTCACCTGCGGTAGCTTCTTGTCGCGCTGCAGAGTGGCAGCGCGGCCCACCAGCGCAGCCGGGGTCACCAGAGAGAGCAGGTGACTGGTGACGAGCGAGAGGCTCGGATGGCTCAGCTCATCCAGCCAGTGCTCCATGCTCAGCGAGCGCCTCGGAGCGATCAAGCCTTCCGCTTGCGCCGGCCGAGCCGCGCGCCCCTGCTCGGGCGTGGCAGAGCCGAGGATCACCAGCGCGCGTGCTGCCCGGCACGCGCCATCCGTGTCCCCGCTGCGCTCGCAGGCATCATACAGCTCGGAGAAGAGCTTGCCGTTGGTCGGGTCACGCACGATCTTGGCCCGCAGTCGCTCTGCGGGGTTATCGGGGGAGCGCTCCTCCAGCGAGCCGAAGTCGACCTCCACGTTGACGTGGGCGCGAGCCTCGCGCAGCTCCTCCTCCAGCTCCAGCACGCGGGCTCGCAGCTGCGAGATCTCCAGGACCAGCGAGTCTGGCGCTCGTGAGGAGGCTGGCGACACCTGGGCAACATCCGAGCCCGCCTGCCAGCGCTCCACCACGGGCACGCGATGGTGCGCCTCGTAAGCCGCGATCATGGCGCGCTCCAGCTGCTCCAGCTTACCCGCGTCGATGCCCAGGTTCTGAGCCACCCGGTCGAGCCGCTCTCGCTCCTCCGCCGTGATCACGCCATCGTGCAACACATCGGCGAAGAGCTCGCGATAGTGCTCCGAATAGGGACCCAGGTCGAGCCCGCCGCCCACCTGACCCGCGTCAAATCCGGGGCGCACCTCGAACACGCTCGACTCCAGTCGTTCGCTCATTGCTTTCCTCCAGGCGAGGGCTTCAGCAAGTATACGGGTGCGTTCGCGCCCCAGTTGAGCGCCGCCCGGCAGGCTGGCAGTGAACCGGCGCGCTTTTGGCCGGGGCAGCAGGCGACCGCCCAACTACATTTCCGTGCAACACCTTTTGAGGCAAGCTGCGCCCATGTTCGTGGTTGAGCTCAGCTACCAGGTCGCGCTGGAGCAGATCGACGCGGCGATGTCCGCTCACGTCGCGTTCTTGAAGAGGTACTACGCCGCCGGGAATTTTCTCGTCTCGGGCCGCAAGGTCCCGCGCGACGGGGGCATCATCCTGGCGCTCGCCAAGAGCCGCGAGGAAATCGAGGGCATCATGGCGGAGGATCCCTTCGTGCAACGCGGCCTGGCCAGCTTCCGCGTGACGGAGTTTCGCGCCAGTCAGCGCGCGGACGACATCCAGGCGCGGCTCGAGCAGTCCATCCGTGCCAGCTCGAGCCGCTAGGCTGGCCGTACAGCGCTCCGGCTCGGCCCCGATGGCGCTCGGCGAGCCGAGGCGCGCGTTCAGCCGTGCCCGTCGAGCGGCGGGGCTGCGGACAGCTGCTTCGCACCCATGTTTGCACCCATGTTTGCACGCATGGTTGCACCCATATTTGCACAGTGGCGGATGACCTGCAGGCGCACGTCCGCGTCCGCGTGATAGCCGGTCTGCTCCTCGTACCGGCCCTGAAAGTAACTCTCCGCCGCTTGCAGCGCATCGCTGTCGGAGCGCATTGCCGCCCAGCAATCCGCCAGGGTCTCGGCGCAGGTGGATTTGGCTCCGACCGTCTTCATGTGCAGGTGCGCCTGCTCGTGAAGCTCGACGAAGCGACACAGGGGCCAGCCATACAGCTCGCACAGCGGGCGGCTCAGGTAGATGGCGCCGCCGCGCGCGTAGCCGAGCCGCAGATCGTTCACGTAGACGGCGAGCGGTGCCTCGCCGACCTGCGAGGCGAGGTCGATAGGTGCGTTTTCAAGGCAGGCGGGGACGGGCTGATCCTGCAGCGCGGCTGCGCTCAGCGGCTGCCTGGCATGCTCTGCGGCCGAGCAAGCGGCGCCGGCCCACAGCAGCCCGAGCAGCGCTCCCCAGCCCACCAGACGGCGCGAGCCGCCAGCAACCCCTGTATTCTCGTTGCCCACACCACCCTACGTACGGCA